>QUBZ01000057.1 GCA_014338005.1 Chloroflexota bacterium
TGTAACCCTGGTGCAGCAGGCGGATCGCAATCGCGCGCTGCCGCACCTCAGGGTGGGGCGAATAGTTGATGGCTTGCTCGACTTCCGCAAGCTGTTCGTTCGTTAGTGTGAAATTGACTCGTCGGCTCATACCCAACGAGTTTTGCGCATTCGTGGATTTCTTTCGACTACTGGCTTAGAACGTTTACACTTTCTCATATTGAGATGAGCTATGGTGCAAATCAAAGAACTCAGTGACCGTACTGGCGTCTCACGGAAAACCATTCGGTACTATGAGCAGATCGGGCTTCTGTCTCCTGCAAAGCGGGCTGAGAACCGCTACCGGGTCTATGACACGACTGATGTAGAACGACTGCGGTTTATCAAGAGCGCACGGGCGCTTGATTTCACCTTACAAGAGATTGCTCAGATTTTGGCAACCCGTGACCGCAGCGAGCCGCCCTGTGGTCATGTAATGACGTTATTGCAGGATCACATGGACGACATTGCTTCTCGTATCCGTGACCTAGAGCAACTTCATCAAGAACTCAGCGCGTTGTACGAGACTGGAAAGCAGCTGCCGGAAGATGTGCAGATGCGCTCCTGTGTGTGCCACCTTATTCAAGTCAGGGTAGGGAGAACAGAACCTCATGGATCAACAACACCTTAAACTCCGTATTGGCGGGATGTCCTGTGTTCATTGCGCCAAGCATGTCACTGAAGCGCTGCAAGCCGTTCCGGGTGTTAAAAGCGTCAACCTTCCTAGTTGGCACTCTCCTCATGCCTCCGTTGTCACTGCGGCTGATGTTTCGCCCGATACCCTCATCGCGGCAGTTCAGGATGCTGGATATTCGGCTAGTGTCGAAGAACAGGTATCGCTCCAACCCATGACTGTTGAGCCGCTCAACGACACGGCACAGTACGACTTTGACCTGCTGGTGATTGGTGGCGGTTCAGGTGGCTTTGCCGCCGCCATCACCGCTGCTGAGTTGGGCAAACGGGTTGCCCTCATTAACACGGGGACGATTGGTGGAACGTGTGTGAATGTGGGATGTGTGCCGAGTAAAACCCTGATTCGCACCGCAGAGGCGTGGCACAAAGCGGGGCATCACCCGTTTCAGGGTGTACACACGGCACAAGTGTCATTGGACTGGTCAGTTGTTCGTACACAAAAAGATGCTCTCGTTTCCAGCCTTCGCCAGAGTAAATATGTTGATGTGCTGGCGGCGTACCCTGACATCACTGTTATCGAGGGACGAGCAACATTTCAAACGGACGGTTCGGTTCGGGTGAACGACAACACCTACCGCGCCAGCCGCTATATTGTAACCACAGGCGCACACCCCCGAATGTACCCCTTTCCCGGTCTGGAAGAAGCCGCACCGCTAAACAGCACGACGCTCATGGAACTAGACCACCTCCCTAAGTCCCTGATTATTCTGGGCGGAAGGGCTGTGGCGCTTGAGCTAGGACAGACAATGGCACGACTTGGCACAGAAGTGCTGATCTTACAGCGCAGCCTCCGACTTGTGCCGGAGCATGAACCGGAGATCGGGCGTGCTGTTCAAGGGTATTTTGAGGACGAGGGTATCGGGGTTCTCACAGGGGTGACGATTGACCGCTTAAGCCGCGAAGGAGACACCCGCGTTGTCCATGCCCGTCTGATGGGGCAATCCCGCGAATTCCGCGCTGACCAGATACTTCTGGCACTCGGACGACAGCCCAATACAGCAGGCATGGGTTTAGAGCAGGTCGGTGTACAGCTTGACCAGAACGGCGCGATCATCGTCAACGAATACCAGCAAACCACGAACCCGATCATCTACGCCGCAGGTGATGTTTCGACGAACCCAGAATATGTCTACGTGGCAGCCGCAGCCGGAGCAACCGCTGCCCGGAATGCAGTCGGTGGGGAGCAGCGTCCCCTCGATTTGTCGGCGCTTCCCGGTGTGATTTTCACTGACCCACAGATTGCCACTGTTGGGCTGACGGAAGCCGCCGCCCGTCACGCAGGGTACGAGGTGGAAAGTCATGCTGTGCCTTTGGAGTATGTCCCACGCGCCCTTGCAGCCCGCGATACTCGCGGACTTATCAAACTCGTGGCTGACCGCGCTACAGAGAAAATTTTAGGCGTGCATCTGGTGGCAGCAGAAGGGGGCGAGGTCATTCAGACCGCAGCCTTTGCCGTCAAGTTCGGTCTGACCGTTGCCGACCTCACCGGGACACTGTTCCCGTATCTGACTCAAGTTGAAGGCTTGAAACTAGCAGCCCTTTCCTTCACCAAAGACATTGCAAAACTCTCCTGCTGTGCGGTGTAGCAGAAGCAGAATCTTCATCTCGCCGTTGAGCTTTTAACCATACCTGACTGTACTGACCCCTTGAATTGGACACAGGGCTAAATGAAGCATCTTACGTTCAGAAAGGGGGTCAGTACATCCTTTATGCTCACGAGATATAAGCATCCGTTGTGTTCGTTTTTATCATGAACGTTCTGAAAACTTCCGACGACTTGTTTACGTTTTCTCTCCTCCTGGCACTGATCCTGCTGGTAGTCTGTGCCCTGGTTCATTACGCAATTGCGGGACCCACAATTGGTACATCGGGACAGCCAGTAGAACTGACCTCCACAATTTAGGTGAGGCAGCCCTGACCGCTCAGATGTGGGGTTGACTGGCGAAATTTCGGCGTTTTCCCTGTCAAAGATTCACGGGTTTGTTGACAGCTGTTCATAAATATGCTATATAAGCATACGTATGCCGTGATACGTATGCCTGACATGAGTTGGAGGCAGTCGCGTTTATGCCAACCATGCACGACGTTGCCCGTAAAGCGGGGGTTGCCCAGAGTACGGTATCCAGGGTATTAAATGGTGACACCGCCTCCATCTCCATCAGCCAGGAAACCCGCGACAAAATCCTGGAGGCGGCTCATGAACTGGGCTATCGTATTGATCCCCTGGCGCGCGCCATGCGCGGCAAATCAAGCCGCGTGATCGGTATTATCCTGCGCGATTTTAACAGCGTATTTTTGCCCCGTTTGACCGCCGAGCTGTCGAGCCGTTTCCATCAGAAGGGCTATGATATCCTCGTGAGCGCCGCAGCCAACGACCCTGACGAAACTTTGCGGCTGCAAGCCCTGTTTGAAACCCAACTTTGCAGTGGTCTCATCCTGGCTGCCGATCCTTTTGGCTTTGGTGATACACGGACTAAAGCTTTTGTCAACAAACATTTAGTCATGACAGCCTGGGGCAGCCCCATCGGTAACATTCCGATGGTGAATACTGATAATGATGCAGGTGCGCGCCGGGCAATGGAACACTTGCTGGAATTAGGACACAGGCGCATCGCGTTCCTCGATGTTGGCTGGTCGGGCGATACCCTGCTGCGACGGCAGGTTTATCTCCAGATGATGAATGAAGCCGGTCTGGATTCTCAGCCCTATCTGATCAGCGCCGTCGAGGGTATGTCCGCCGGCTACCAGGCCGCGCAGCAGTTATTCAAACTCGCCCCCCCACCCACCGCGATTTTCGCCGCCGAAGATTTTCTCGCTTTCGGCGCGTTAAAGGCCGCTTACGACAGTGGCGTTCGCGTCCCGCGCGATTTGTCGGTTGTCGGCTTCGATGACCATCCTTATGCAGAATTCAGCGTTCCGGCGCTTACGACCATTCGCCAACCCATCGGGCGCATCGCCGAATACGCCTGCCAGCTCCTCATTCGTTTAATTGAGGAAGAAACCGTAGACGAATTGGAACGGCAAATTCTGGTACAACCGGAACTCATCATTCGTGAGTCAACCGCACCACCCCCGTGATGAATCTGAACAGGAGGAGTACCTATCGAACGAACCTCATCGAACGATTGTAAAGGCTGCCGAAAGTTTCATTTATTGCATAGGGAAAGGGTATTGAAGATGAAGAATCACCGCTCGCTTTTCGTTCTGGTTTTGTTAGGTCTCTTGCTGCTGAGCCTGGGTATGGTCTCCGCCCAGGACAACGTTACGCTGGTTGTCTGGGATATCCACCCCACATCACCGCAGTCCGATGTGATTAACCAACTCAATGCCGAGTTTGAGGAAAACCATCCGGGCGTCACTATTGAACGCACCGCCTATACCTTTGAAGACCTGAAAACGGTCATTGCATTGGGTTTGTCGAGCGATGACGGCCCGGATGTCAGCCTCGTCAACCAGGGTTTCCCGGACATGGGCGCTCTGGTTGCTGCCGACCTGCTGCTGCCGCTTGATGACTACGCTGAACAATACGGCTGGAATGAACGCTGGTCGCCGGGTTTGCTGGCGCGCAACAGCTTCAGCGCCGACGGTAAGGAATTCGGCACGGGCAGTCTGTATGGTGTCTCGACAACCGCAGAAATCGGTGGCGTGTTCTATCACAAAGATATGTTCGCCGAATACGGGCTGGAAGTCCCCACCACGTTCGAGGAATTCCAGACGATTCTGGACACCTTCGCAAACGAAGGGATTCGCCCATTTGCCTTCGGCCCGCTGGCGGGCAGCCATTCCCTGCACTATTTCTTCACCATTCAACATTCCCTGAGCAATGTCGAATGGCTGGATAACTTCATTTATCGTCGGGGCGATGTCCGCTTCGACACGCCAGAAAATATTGAAGCCGCCGCCATCCTCCAGGATTGGGCATCCAAATATTTCCCCGAAGACTTCACCGGTCTGGAGCGCGAAACCGCCCGTTCGCTCTTCTACAACAAAGAACATCCTTTGATGATTGATGGCAGCTGGATGGGCGGCAACATGATCGAGAACAACCTGGGCGACGAGGTTGGATTCTTCCTGATGCCGCGCCACACCGACGGCGAGACCCCACTGGCTTTTGGCGGTTGGTCGCTGGCCTGGGCCATCCGCAAGACCACTGCCAATCCTGATCTGGCGGCTGAATATCTGGAATGGCAGACGGGCGAACGCGCGGCTGAGTTGTGGGCCGGTATTGGTGATGTGCCTGCGGTCGGTCTGGAAGATCGCTCCAACATCCAATACAGTATCCAGAATGATATTCTCGATGCCTGGGAGTCGGCCAATAAAACCAACGGTGTCGGGCATTACCTGGACTGGGCTTCCCCGACCATCTATGACACGATGAAAGCCGACCTGGAACTGTTGATGGCGGGGCAAATAACGCCGGAGGAATTTGCCGCCGATATTCAACGCGATTACGAAAGCGGCGCACCAAGTTAACGCCTGTCAGTCAATTCAGGGAGGCCGCTCGTTGGTCTCCCTGACATTTTTTCGGGAGTTCACGATGGATATCTCCGCCAATCCAGCCCGTCCGTCGCTCGTCGGCAGACTGCGGGCGGCAGTTGAGGTCAAGCCCCTCAATCTCAAGCCTTATGAAAAGTCCTGGTTGGGCTACGTTTATCTCGCGCCGGGTTTACTGATCTATCTCGTCTTTATTTTCATTCCGATTTTGAACACGTTTCGCCTCAGTTTTCATAACTGGACAGGCTTTACCGAACCCGTCTTTAATGGACTGGACAATTACATTGAACTAGCAGGCAACCAGCGTTTCTGGTCGGCACTGTTCAACAACTTCTTTTTTGTCATCTTTTTTACCATCATCCCGATTCTCATCGGCCTTTTCATCACGTCGCTGCTGACGCGAACGCACATCAGCGGCTTGACCGCTTATCGGGTCGGTCTTTTCATTCCTCAAGTCATGAGTACCGTCGCCGTCGGCATCATCTGGCGCTGGATGCTCAATCCGCGCTTTGGCCCATTGAATGTTATGCTGCGGAGCATTGGTCTGGAAGCCTTAGCAAGACCCTGGTTAGGGGATTTCACCTGGGCGCCCTACGCGGTTGGAGCCATCGGCGCGTGGGTTGGCTACGGCTTTACGATGGTGCTGTTCGTCGCCGGGGTGCAAAGCATTAATCCTGAACTGTATGACGTAGCGCGTGTTTTTGGTGCCAACCCCTGGCAGGAATTCCGGTATGTCACGCTGCCCGGTCTGCGCCGCCAGATTGTCGTGGCCTTTGTCATTCGTTTCATCGCCGCCATGCGTATCTTCGATCTCGTATACGTCACAACAGAGGGAGGCCCAGGCGGTATTACCCGCGTGGTCAGCTACGAACTGTGGCAAAACGCTTTTCAGGTGAACAAGGCAGGATACGCGGCTGCAATGGCCGTTGTACTGACCACCATTATTTTGCTCGTATCGTTTATCACGCTGCGGATTCAAGCACGTTTAGCCTATGATGAGGATTAAAACCGTGAATACCGCCGCCAAACCTTCCATTCTGCCGCGTAATCTCTCTACCCATATCATCCTCAGCCTGTTTTTGTTGGCGGCGGTCATGCCGCTGATCGGGACACTGCTGACCAGCTTCAAAGACCCGACCGATTTGGCTGCCAGCCCTTTCGCGCTGCCGCGAGAATGGCATTTTGAGAATTACGAAAAGGCCTGGAGCCAGGCGCGCTTCGGCGATTATTTCGTGAACAGCATTGTCGTTGTGGTTGCCGTCGTTGGCATTTCAGTTTTTCTGACGGTTTTATCCGGCTATGCGATGGGATTGTTGAAGTTTCGCGGCAAGGCACTCATCAACATCATGATTTTGGTGGGCTTGATGGTTCCCTTTGAGGCGGTCATCATTCCCTTGTGGGGCCTGATGCGCGACTTGAAACTGTACAATACGATCTGGTCGTTGATTTTGCCCCAGGTCGCGTTGAGTTTTTCCTTCGGCACATTCTGGATGCAGGCATATTTTAAAGGTGTGCCGGGCGACATTGTGGATGCAGCCGTAATTGACGGTTGTACATCGTGGAGTATGTTGTGGCGCGTGTTGTTCCCGATGGCGCAGCCCTCGATCCTCTCGATGGTGGTGCTGCTGTTTATCTGGACGTGGAATGAATTCCTGCTGGTATTGGTGATGATCCAGAAGGATTCTCTGCGTACTTTGCCGGTGGGTCTGGCTTCTTTGCAGGGCCGTTTCTCCACCGATCTGTCGCTGGTGGCCGCCGCGACTGTGATCGTCACCGTGCCTACCCTGATCGTATATTTCATTTTTCAGCGCCAGTTCATCAGCGGGATGATTTCTGGCGCACTACGTGGTTGAAGGACAAATCATGAAAAATCTCACAATTGTCGTCATTGGCGCCGGCAGCGCCAGCTTTGGCCTGGAAACAATGGGGATGCTGCTTCAGGATCACGATCTGGCAGGCAGCACCCTGGCGCTGGTTGATTTGAACCCGGACGGTCTCAGACAGATTCACACGCTGGCGCAGCGTATGACAGATGAATGGGAAACCCGAATTCATATCACCAGTTCAACCGAGCGCCGCAGTGTGCTGGCAAAGGCCGATTTTGTCATTGTCGCCATCGAAACCGGCCCACGCGAAGAATTATGGGAACTCGACTATCAGATTGGCCTACGCAACGGTCTCGCGCCGCATTATGCTGAAAATGGCGGGCCGGGCGGTTTCTTTCATACCGCGCGTAATATTCCACCCCTGTTGGCAATCGCCCGCGACGTAGCCGAACTTGCCCCGGATGCATGGGTGATTAACCTGACCAATCCCCTCCCTCGCCTGACGCGCGCCATCACCAAATATACCGGCGTGAAGACGGTGGGGTTATGCCATCAGGTTATGCACGGCTACCGTATGGCCGGCGTGGTGTTGAGCGACGTGTTAGGGCTGAACGCGCCGGATGAAACCACACTTGTCAATGATTATGCTGCCCAACACGCCTTCGAACAGCGCGTGATGGAGCGCATCAGCATTCACAGTGCTGGATTGAACCACTTCATCTGGGCGATGGGAATGCATGACCGCCGCACCGGCGAGGATTTGCTGCCCCTCTTCAAGCGCGAGCTTGCCAAATTCCCGACCGACAAGATGCCTCTCACCCGTAAGGTATACGATGTCCTCGGCGTGCTGCCGTTAGGTGGCGATACGCACATGTCCGAATATCTCCACTGGCTGCACAATCCTCAACACAGTGGGTGGAATCGGTATCATCTGCACCAGTATGACCGGGCAAAAAATAAAGCTCGCCGTGACCGCACCTGGGCGCGTATTGACGCCATGATTAAGGGCGAAGAACCGTTGGTCGCAGCCGACGATTACGCCTCGCAGGGCGCTCATGCCATCATCACGGGCATTGTCGGGGATAAACGCACGTACTGGCAGGCCGTGAATCTGCCCAATGATGGCTACATCAGCAATCTGCCGGATGGGGTGATTGTGGAAGTTCCCGGTATCATTGACAGCATGGGTGTGAAGGGCGTTTCCGTCGGGGCTTTACCGCCCGCCGTCGCCGAACTCTGCCGCCGCGAAGTCGCTCTGGTGGACATGGTGGTGGACGCGAGTGTAAGCGGCAGCCGTGAACTGGCGCTTCAGGCGCTTCTGTTCGACCCGATGATAGACGACATCGAGATGGCCGAATGTTTACTGGACGATTACCTGACCACTCATGCGCCTTATCTGCCGCAGTTTTCAACCGCAGCCGAACCGATAGCGGCCCGTTAGCGGCAAATAACTGTGAGGGAAAACCGCGTTGAATATAGAGTGGAACTGCGGCGCGTTCCGTGTTGGCGACTTCAAACTCTACGACCGAGGGCTGGCCGCACCCATTCTGTTTGATGAGGCTGACTTTGAGGTCGTTCGCATTGTGGCGCGGCATTTTGCTGCCGATGTTGAGCGGGTGACCGGGCATATTCCTGACATCGCGATTTCCCCGGATCATTTGTCTGGACATGTGGTGATTGCGGGGACGCTCGGACACAGCAGATGGATTGATGCGCTGGTCAAAGATGGCAAAGTTGTTACTGCCGACCTCATCCACCTGCCGGAAAGTTTCGTACTACAGGTAGTGGACAACCCCTTCCCCGATATTAACACCGCGCTGGTGATTGCAGGGAGTGACCGGCGTGGTACGGCTTACGGCATCTTTGAAGTATCGAAGCAGATCGGCGTTTCCCCCTGGTACTGGTGGGCAGATGTGCCAACGACCAGGCGTGAATGTGTGATCGTCCGCGCCGGAAGACAACTGACAGGGCCGCC
Source organism: Chloroflexota bacterium (assembly GCA_014338005.1). GTDB lineage: Bacteria > Chloroflexota > Anaerolineae > Aggregatilineales > Phototrophicaceae > CFX2. The sequence continues at coordinate 9,007 of QUBZ01000057.1, forward strand.
CGCTGTCCGGTATCGCGGCATCTTCATCAACGACGAAGATTGGAGCCTGCGTGAGTGGGCCTCCATCACCTTCGCGCCGGAAGAAGCCCAGGGACAGAAGGGGTTTGGTCCGCGCACCTACGAAAAAATATTCGAGTTGTTACTCCGGCTGCGCGCCAACCTGCTCTGGCCGGCTATGCACCCTGGCACGAAGCCCTTTAACGATTATCCCGAAAATAAAATTCTGGCAGATCGTTATGCTATCATTATGGGGTCGTCGCATTGTGAGCAAATGCTGCGTAACAATGTGGGCGAGTGGGACACCACCCGCGATGGTGACTGGAATTTTGTGACCAACCGCGAGCGCATGATTGATTACTGGGCAGAGCGTGTCCGTGAAAATGGCCGCTGTGAAAACATCTATACGCTGGGGCTGCGCGGCATTCACGATGACCCGATGCCGGGACATGAATCCCTTGAAAAACGCGCTGCGCGCCTAACCGATGTTATCGAGGCACAGCGCAATATCCTGCGTGAACACGTGAGCGCCAACGTGCAGGCTGTCCCCCAAATTCTCTGTGTTTACAAAGAAGTATTGGAACTGTATAAAGCCGGGATGCACCTTCCCCCGGATGTGACCATCGTCTTTTCCGACGATAATTATGGCTACATTACCTGTTTGCCTTCGCCGCAGGAACGAGCGCAATATTCCAAATTCGGAATTTATTATCACATTTCCTATTGGGGCAGGCCACATGATTATTTGTGGCTGTATTCGACTCCATTGGCGCTCATCTGGTCAGAGATGCGTAAGGCGTTTGATCGCGGCGCGGCTGATTTATGGGTGGTGAATGTCGGTGGCCTGAAGGCGCACGAAATCGGCATGGAATATTTTCTGGGGATGGCATGGAATGCCAATAGTTGGGAAGCGGACAGCCCCAAACATTTCCTGACGGAATGGGCAAAACGGGAATTCGGGCTGTCGCGGCCACAGGAGATGGCTGACCTGCTGACAGAATATTTTACCCTGACCTTTGCCCGAAAACCGGAACACATGGGTTGGAACAAGGTCTATCCTGAAACCCAAAACCGGCTATCTGAATTCAGCCCAACCTGTTATGACGACGAAGCGGAACGCTATCTGGAGCGTTATGCGGCACTTGTTAAACAGGTTGATGCGATCTACGACCAGTTGGAGGCGGCAAAACGGGATGCCTTTTATCAACTGGTTGTTTACCCTGTTCGCTGCGCCGCCCTCACGGCTCAAAAATTTCTCTACGCGCAGAAAAGTCAATTTTATGCCGCTCAGGGACGCAGCAGCGCCGCTTTTTATGCTGTTTTGGCGCGTCAGGCATTTGAGGCTATTCAGTCCGAAACCGATTATTACAACACCCAAACTGCCGGGGGCAAATGGCAGCATGTGATATCCTGCCGACCGCGCAACCTGCCCGTTTTCGCCATGCCGCCGACGGTTGATACGCCGCATCCGCTGAAAACCGCTGTGGGTATCGTGGTTGAAGGGGCTGAACTACCGGGCAGCCTGGCAGGCGAGCAAGGCGCAAACCACTGGCTGCCCAGTTTTAACCGATTTACACAGGAGCGTCATTTCTTCGACATTTTTAATTCGGGAAGCGCGCCTGTCCAGTGGAAGGCTGTACCCTCCGCTGCATGGATTCACCTTAGCGCGACGGAAGGGCTGCTGGAGTTGGAACAGCGCATCTGGATAAATGTTGATTGGGAGTCGGCTCCCCCTGGCGACAATATCACCGGCGAAATCGTGGTGTCTGGCGCGGGCAGCAGCGAAACGCTGAAATTTCATGTTTTTAACCCGGCCTGGCCCGAAGTCACCGGAACGCAGATGATTGTTGAATCAAATGGCGCGGTTTCAGTGCATGGCGCACATTTCACCCGCTGCTCCTCGGATGAACGAGCTGTGGTTCAGGTTATCCCCGGCCTGGGGCGAAGCGGGGAGGCGGTTTCCATCTTATCTGCCGGTGAAGACGATGCCGAAGCAGACTTTTGCGTCGAACTGGAATATCGGATGGTTTTGTTTACACCGGGCAGCCACCTTGTCCACTGCTACTGTCTGCCCACGCATCCGCTCTATCCTGGGCGCGGCCAGCGTTTTACGGTGTTATTTAACGAGGAGGCAGGGCAGACCGTTGACATCACCGCCAACGGTGGGGAAAATGACAAGGTGTGGCAGGACAATGTTCTGCGCGGGGCTGCCATCGCCAGCACCCGCCACCGAATTACCGCTCCTGGTTGGCACACCCTAAAAATCCGGATCCTCGATCCGGGCCTCGTAATTGACCAGATTGTGATTGATACCGGGGGCCTAATGCCATCGTATCTGGGTCCGCCGGAGACTATCAGCAGGAAGTCACAACCTGCCGGGATGATTTCTGGCAGCTCGCTTGTTTGCTGATGAATAAACCCATTAGACTGTGCCTGATCCTGAGTGGACAGCGGGCTGAAACCTCACTGTCTATCAGGCTCATGTTTTTCCGTTTATCCATAAGTATGCCCAAGTCCCACTGTATCACAACTTGCTTAGCTCGTCCAGCAGCGCGGGGCGGTTTGCGTACTGCGTGCGAATCCGCTGCACAATGGCTTCGGCCCGCGCTGTCTGTCCCATCTTTTGCATCTGGCGCAGATAGGCGACAGCCTGTTTATATCCGCTTCGCCCCGCTGCCGCTGCCAAAATCTCATCAATGATGTTTTCATACAGCGAAGCAACTTTATCGGGAAAGCGCGCTTCAAGTTGCTCTCGATACGCCCCAATGAGCCGGTTTCCCTGTTGGTGTGTCTGCACAAGTGTCATCAAATCCTGCCAGCGATTCTCGCGCGCATAGAGCCATGCAAGCTGCTCCGGTCTGCGCTGGACATCCTTAATCAGCCTTTCGACGAACGCTGCCCATTCTGATTGAGGTACCATTTTCTGCAGCAGTTCAAAGTGATTTTCGCCCCCCTGGCTAAGCCAGAGCGCCCGTGCGCCTTCGATGACGCCGGTTTTATCCCCTTTTTGTTGCAGCAGCTTCACCTGTAAGGCCCGGTATTGATTGGTCAGGCCGGGCAGACGGCGCAGGCTGCTTGAGGCGATTCCCGCCTGAATTTCGCGCATCGCCTCATCTAGCGCGCCTTCGTTTATGCTGCGCTCAATCAACTCCATACGCAAACGATCAAGATGAACATGAGCCTGTAAAAACTCGTGAGCGGCCTTTTTGCCATCAAACCGGTCAATCAGCCTCAGTTTGAACAGCGCGACCTGCTCTAGACCATAGCTGCTGATGAAACCGCTGCCGCTTGCTGTTTGCGTTTCCGCTTCGATGTCTTCTAACACAGCTGTAAACAAAGCGCGGCGCGAAGGCGTATTTACCAGTTCCTCGGCGATGCTCAACAGGTCCCAACCCCAATCCCATCTACGAAACTCTTTTCGCTGCGCCCGGTCAAGACAATAGGTGAACAAGGCTTCTCGTTCGGTATCCCCTTGCATTGCTGCTGTCTCAGTCAGTCCCTCAACAGCCATATTTATACAGTCACCCAGCGCGCCACTGGAGTCATCTGCATGAGCAATGACCGGCACGGTCTCATCAATAACTGCCTGATACACCCCAACTGCCTTGTCTGTTTCCCCGGCTTTCTGCCACCGCTTTGCCTGATCGAGCAGTTCCCCCAATTTACGACCGGCGCGATTTGACCCCGCGTAATCAAGAAACCCGTATTCACCGCGTCCGGCGCGCAGAGCATCTTTGACAACACGCCGATAATCCAGCGGTTTTGTGTCACCAGAATCCAAACGAATGAGAAGCTGATTGAGAAGCTCTCGATCACTTTGAGTCAATTCCACAAGGATCGCCACCAACTGCTCATGTGATACTTTTTCGAGGCGCTGCCGCAGCCTGTCATGGCGTGTTTGCCGCTTTCCGGCTTTCCTGCGCGGCTTTGTCCCAAGCTGATCGGGAAAAGCGTCTTCAATGGCATACAGCACGGCAGCGATATGTTTGCAGTGTTCGCCCATCTCGTAGGGGCAGGTACACAAGCAGGCCAGGCTGCCGTCCGATTCCTGCTCAATACGCACCTCATACAACTCTGTGCCTTCGACGCGCGCTTCCCATAACATTTCTTCTTCGTTGAAGGACAGATCAAGGACTTGTCCTCGTCGCAGATAGTCACGCCCACGTGTGAGAATTTGCGATGGAATGATCCGCTTAAAGTTGCTAAATGTAAGAGGAGTCATGGAGAAAACCCAAGATTTTTCGTCTTGTTGGATGGTGATTATGCCAGAAGGTCGGGTAAAAACCAATCATATTCAACCGCTTTGCGGCACTATGCTGATGGATAAACCCTCGTCCCACTTGACTAAAATGAACAAAAGTTCTATTCTTGGGTGAGCCTGATTGCGTATTAGAAGGGATTTAGAGTATGAGTGAAGTTCGTGTTCTTGTTGGTACGCGCAAAGGCGCGTTTATTCTGCGTTCGAACGAGCAGCGCAAAGACTGGACGGTGGAAGGGCCGCATTTCCCTGGCTGGGAGATTTATCACATTACCGGGACGCCAGCCGCCCCCAACCGTCTGTATGCATCGCAGTCTGGCGGGTGGTTCGGCCAGGTCATGCAGCGTTCCGATGACGGCGGCAAAACATGGGAGACCGTCAGCAACGAGTTCGTTTATGACGGCGTGCCGGGGACTCATCAATGGTACGATGGCTCGCAGCATCCCTGGGAATTCAGACGTGTCTGGCATCTTGAACCCTCGCCGACAGACCCGGACTCCATTTATGCAGGCGTTGAGGATGCTGCTCTGTTTCATTCGAACGACGGTGGCAAAACCTGGCGCGAACTGCCCGGCTTGCGCGGTGTTAAGGGAAACCTGTGGCAGCCCGGCGCGGGCGGCATGTGCCTTCATACCATCATCTTAAGCCCCGATAATCCCAACCGCATGTTCGTGGCGATCTCCGCCGCCGGCGCCTTCCGCACCGATGATGGTGGCAAAACCTGGCGTCCGGTCAATCAAGGGCTGAAATCGGAATTTGAACTGCCGCATGCCACCGCCGAAGTCGGACACTGTGTTCACAGCATCACCATGCACCCGTCGCGCCCGAACACCTTGTTCATGCAGAAGCATTGGGACGTGATGCGCTCGGATAACGCCGGCGACTCGTGGCACGAAGTCAGCGGCAACCTGCCCAGCGATTTTGGCTTTCCAATCGCCGTTCATGCCCACGAACCGAATACGATTTATGTCGTCCCGATCACGAGTGACTCCCATCATTTTCCGCCCGATGGCAAGCTGCGCGTTTATCGCAGCCGCTCAGGAGGCGATGAATGGGAGGCGCTGACCAATGGGCTGCCGCAAAGTCATTGTTATGTTAATGTGCTGCGAAACGCCCTGGCTGTGGACTCGCTGGACTCGTGTGGCATTTATTTTGGCACTACCGGTGGGCAGGTGTACGTTTCCGCCGATTCGGGCGACAACTGGATGCCCATTGTCCGCGACCTGCCGCCTGTACTTTCGGTCGAGGCACAAATTCTGCCATGATCCAGGTGACGCTGCCCACACACCTGCGCGCGCTGGCTCAAGTAACCGGCCCGGTTGAACTACAGGTGGATGAACCGATCACCCAGCGCGCGATTCTGGATGCGTTAGAGGCGGCTTATCCCATGCTGCGCGGTACTATCCGCGATGCAGTGACCAGGGAGCGCCGCCCCTTTATCCGCTTTTTCGCTTGCGGAGAGGATCTTTCCCATGAACCGGCGGATGTACCTGTGCCGCCGGATGTCGCAGCCGGCAAACAGCCTTTTCGCATTATCGGCGCGATGGCAGGTGGGTAAACCGCGCTGTCGGGCATAAATGAGCAAAAAGCCGCTGAATTTTCCGGCGGCTTTTTTGTTGCGCGGCTGCATTTGCGTCCGAACTTAACATGTCAGCAGCACCCCATTCCGGGCGGGATCATGCACCAGCACGCCGGCGCCCTGGTGTTCGGCGGCAATGCCAGCCTGGGTCAGGCGGTTGACGACCTGTGCCAGGGCATCTTCATCGGGCAGAAGGATCGTGTAATATCGCAGCCCTGTCGCGTCGGCAGGCGGAGGCGGCGCGCCAACACCATGCCATACATTCGTGCCGATGTGATGATGGTAACCGCCGGCAGCAAAAAAGATAGCCGTCTCTGCAAATTCGCGGGGCGCTCCGGTAAGGTCCCAGGGAATCTCAAAGCCAAGAACCTCCCGGTAAAAATGATCGGTCGGGCCAAGCTGTGAAACGTGCAGATGCACATGCCCCACCTTTGTATCTACGCTCAGGCCTTCCCACGGCGCGGAATTTTCATCTAATGCGCGAAATACCTCCTGCGGATACAAACCGCGATGGTTTTGCAGCATCTGGGCAAGGGTTTTCGGCCAGCGATCCTTCGGAAAATCCCAGGCCAGTTCGATGCCGTTGCCCTCGGCATCAGGCAAATAAATTGCATAATGCGTGCCATGATTGGTCATGCCTTGGATGGGTGTTTGCGTCTCGGCAATGCGTTTAAGCAGGTGCGCCAGTTCCCATCGAGTGGGTACAAGGAAAGCGGTGTGGTAGAGGCCGGTTGTCCCTCTCGCCCGGCGCGCGCCGGGCAGTTCCGTCAGCCGGAGCAAATCTTCATTTCCGGCACCTAAACCCGCCGATGCGCCCTCACGCCAATGCAGCTTGAAGCCCAGGATATCCCGGTAGAAAGCGATCTGGCGGTCAAGATCGGCAGTGGTGTAGTGAACGTGTCCGAGCCGTGTCGCCGGATGAATAGTCGGGGTTACAAGTGTTTCCGATTGTATCGAGGTTGACATAGATTATCCTTTACAACATCTCCCCAGGCTGCCCGCTTCTTCCAATAAAGCAGCGATTAAAAAACAGCATCTCCAAAATTCATTAACCAGCGCATCATTTATGTGCAGACCATCAGACCGCTGACAAACCAGGTAAAAAATCAGTTTCTGCCGGTCATATTTTCGATGATCTGCTGCATCTGCCGCCGCAGAACGGCGCGCTCTGTTTCGCCGATACCTTTAAAAATCAATTCCTGCATACTGCCAAGCTGTGCGTTAAGCGAAAGTTCTTTCTGAAGTCCGGCTTCCGTCAGGTAGACGCGCACCAGACGGTTATCTTCCGGGTCGCGCCGGCGAATCACCAGCCCCGATTCCTCTAGTCGTTGCAGCATGTTGGTGACGGTCGCGCCCTGCACCGAGAGCCTTTCGGCGATTTCCGACTGCGTTAGACCATCTTCCCTGGCAATCACGCACAACGCGGTCGCCTGTCCGCGCGGTATATCAACCTGATCGGTAAAAGCATCAGAGACGCTGCGAAATACCTGGCTGACCTGCGCGAGAAGCTGCCAATCATCTAAATTGACTCTACCGGCCATCGCTCATTCGCTTGCTAATCGTTAGCATCATAATCAATTTATCACGCCTTCTGAATTCTGTCAAGTGAGAAAACAATCTCCGTCCGAACGTTTGCCTTTTCGCTGCATTCCGGCGAATCATAACGGCGGGCAAGGCACGATAAGCCTTGCCCGCCCGCTTGTTGAGGTTTATTCGGCCTTCGGCGCAATGTTCTGATTGCGGTGGAAAAGGTTGGTTGGGTCGTACTTCGCTTTGATCGCCGCCATCTGCTCCCAGGTCACATTGGGATAAGCATCACGCACGCGCGCTTCCCCTTCGTCCGCCAAAAAATTGACGTACACCGAGCCATCACCCTGAGCAAGATCGGCCATAGCGCCGGCGACCCAAGCATTATGGATGGCAGCCTCGTCGCGGTTTATATACTCAACGATGAAAGTCACCATGATGCGGCTCGAACGATGCGCGAATGCAGTCGCGTCGGCAGGTACGCGGGCCATCGCGCCGCCCAGCACGCGGAACTGCACGATAGACATCGGTGCGGTTGAGGCGTGCAGGTGATCCAGCATAACCTGCGCCGCGCGTTCGTCGAGGTTATCAATGAACTTTGAACGCACCGCCGCTGCCGGCTGATAGTTGGGGTCTTCTGGCAGGTAAATTTGGGGATAAGGCATTGGCCCGATCATGTCCACGATGGGTTCGGCCAGTTTACGGAAGGGCGCAACCACGCGCAGGCCTTCATCCACATTACCTGTGTAGACCATCATTGCCAGCACAACGATTTGCCCGTGATATTCCGCCGGGATGAAGGGCATCGGCGGCGCGGGCATGATATTGGCGATGGTCGAAAGTTCGTCCGGTGCGGCCTCGGCCTCGGCAGCAAATGAGGAGATGACTTCCGGTGTTGCGGGTAGGATAAGCATCCCGCCGACAATGGTATCCACTTCGTGCAGGCGGAACTTAAAATGCGTCACCACGCCGAAGTTGCCGCCGCCGCCCCGAATCGCCCAGAACAGGTCAGGGTGCGTTTCCGCATCTGTGTAGCGGATCTCGCCGTCGGCAGTCACAACCCTGGCAGCCAGCAGATTGTCAATGGTCAGGCCGTACTTGCGAACAAGATAGCCGATACCGCCGCCGGTGGTCAGCCCGCCGAGGCCGACCGACGCCGCATCACCGAAGCCGGTCGCCAGGCCGTATTTTGCCGCCGCGAGGGTGTACTCGCCCGCCGTTAAACCGGCCTCGGCCCATGCGGTACGCTCCTCAACGTTAATTTCCAGGCCTTTCATCAATGAAAGGTCCAGCACAATGCCGCCTTCCGAGGTGCTGAATCCCGCCAAGCTGTGGCCGCCGCTGCGAATCGCCAGTTCCATACCCGTCTCGCGCGCCAGCGATACAACCTGCGACACGTCGAAAGCATCCACAGGACGGACAATCAGCGCCGGGCGGCGTACAACATCACGGCTCAGGCCGATTCGCACAGCATCGTAATCGGCGTCCTCCGGTGTGACGACCCGCCCCTTCACATCGGCGCGCAGCTGCGAGATGGATAGGTTCTGTGGCAGAGCGTGGGTTCCAATAAAACTACCGTTTACACGGGACATTTTCGCCTCCTCCTTAAACTGTCGAAGCATGTTTAAGATTGTCCGGCTAAACAACAACAGGAACAACGAACGAAAGCCCGAATCCACGCCTGCCAAACGGTGGGGACAAACTCGGCCTTTTGTCGGACTGGCGTTTCGTAAAAATTGCTTGACACCAGAAACAAATCATGTTATCCCGGTTAACGACCTGTGTACCCGCTGCGGCCCCAAAGCCGCGATTGTCGTCTAAGGATTATTCAATGACCGAACAATATCAATATGCCGTCGTCGGGGCCGGACGCCAGGGCGTGGCGGCGGCCTATGACATGGCAAAGTGGGGGAACGCTGCCGGTATTCTGCTGATGGATGCGAACCGTGAAGCAGCCGTACAGGCTGTCGAACGTATCAACCACCTGATCGGGCGCGAGGCAGCGACCGCTGCACAGGTTGACGTGCGCGATCACCATGCGCTGGTCGAACAGCTCAAATCGGTTGATGTGTTCCTGTGCGCCGTGCCGTTTGTGTTTATCCTTGACTGTATGCGGGCGGCCATCGAAGCGCGCGCCAGCATGGTTGATCTGGGCGGCCACACCGGCACGACGCTCAAGCAGATCGGCATGAGCGATGAAGCCTGCGCCGCCGGCATCACAGTTGTCCCCGACTGCGGCATGGGGCCGGGTATGAACAATACGCTCGGAGTTTATGCCATCGAACAGCTTCAGGCGCGCGGCGCAGCCCCACGCGAAGTGCGGCTGTGGGACGGCGGCCTGCCCCAGAACCCACCCGAACCCTGGGGGTATCAGTGTTCTTTCCACATCAACGGCCTGACCAATGAGTACGACGGCCAGGCGCTGGTTCTGCGCGGCGGCGTGGTCATGCCGGTGGATGCCCTGACCGAGCCGGAATTTCTGGAATTCGAGGGCATCGGCACACTGGAGGCATTCGTTACATCCGGCGGCACATCCACCGTGCCTTACACCTACGAGGGCGTCTTGCAGGTCTACGAAAACAAAACGCTGCGGTATCCGGGCCATTACCGCCAGTTTAAAGCCTTCAAAGACCTGGGTCTGTTCCGCGAGGAGCCGCTAACGGTCGCACCCGGCCTGACCATCACCCCGCGCCAGGTGTATCATGCCCTGCTGGCGCCCAGCATCGAGGTCGAGCGCGTGATTGACATCTGCGTGATGCGGGCTAAAGGCACAGGCGAAAAGGACGGCAAAGACCTCTCGCTGGTGATTGACCTGATTGACCGCTATGACGCCGAAACGGGCTTTACGGCGATGGAACGGCTGACCGGCTGGCACGCGGCCATCATGGCCCAGTTCATCGCCCAGGGCGCGATTCCACCCGGCGTATGGCCGCTGGAAAAAGCGGTTTCGGCGGCCCGCTTTCTGGAAGAAGTGCGCCGTCGGGGCTTTTATATCACAGAACGGTGGGAAGAGGGGGCTTCGGCGCCGCCCGCCTGAGTAAACAAGCCTGGCATCCTGGCATCTGCCGGCAAATATCATGACCAGGGAGAATTTTTATTTGTAAATGCCAACACTGTCACGCTGGTTCATCAAACTTGGAATGCTGTACTTCGTCGGCGGCCTGACGATGGCGGCGCTGCTGCTGGCCCAGCCCGTTATGGGCTGGTCGGCCAGCCTGCAAGTGCTGCGCCCGGTATACCTGCACTTTCTGTTTATCGGCTGGGTGACGCAAATCATCATGGGTGTGGGTTACTGGATGTTCCCCAAATACTCGAAGGAAAAACCGCGCGGCAGGGAATGGCTCGGTTGGGCGGTGTTGGTTCTGCTCAACATCGGGATGGTCTTACGCGCTATCGGCGAACCGGCAGTGGTTCTCGCGCCGCAGGCAGGCCTCGGCTGGATGCTGGCAGCGGCTTCGCTGTTTCTGCTGCTGGCGGGATGGGGATTCATCATCAACACCTGGGGGCGAATTAAGGAGCGATAATCATGCCTAAATTGAGTGTCTGGCTGGTGCGCGCTTCGCTCGTTCACATGGGGATCGGGTTTTTGTTTGGCGCGTTGATTTTGCACCACAAAGGCGTCCCGATTTATGACTGGACATGGAAGCTGTTCAACCCGCACATCGAATTGATGATCTTCGGCTGGACAATACAGTTTGTGATGGGTATCGCCTTCTGGATACTGCCGCGTTTTAGCGGCAAAAACCGTTATGGCCGGGCGCATTTAGGCTGGTGGAGTTTCGCCCTATTAAACGGCGGTATTGTGCTGACCGGCCTGGGGGGATGGTTCGTGCTGGCTGCGCCGATGCTCATCGGGCGATTGTTAATGCTGGGGGCTGTCGTGCTGTTCGCTGTTTTGATCTGGCCGCGTATTAAACCGCTGGGGGGTTACGCGGCCTCGCAAAATTCGTAAGTTTCAGCCCGCAGCAGAAAGCTCACAACACCGTTCGGCCTCCGCGCTACAGTCTCGGCGAGCGCCCGGTTAAACGCACAAACAGGTGATACCCAAGCCAGCGGAAAGGCTCCGGCGGGATAGGTATGGGAGCCGCCTGATAAAAAGGAAAACCGCGCCAGCGTTCGTCATCGCCGGAATATAAATCGGTCAAAATCTGCCCGGCGACATTTGCCAGCGTGATCCCATGCCCGCTGTAACCGACGGCGTAGTAGATATTACGCCGTTCGCCGCGCACACCGATAAGCGGCTTACGGTCGAGCGTCAGCCCTAACGTCCCCGTCCAGCGGTGTGCGATGGGCAGATTTACGCTGTCCGGCAGATAACCCTGCATCGTCCGCGCGAGCCTGTCGAAGGTGGTTTTCGTGGAATAAAGCGTATTAGGGCAGCTGGTGCGATTCCTGAAAAGATAGGTGTACGCCTGGTTGCTTCCACCCCCAAAGACGATATGCCCCTCACGGGTCAGGCTTGAATAGGCGATACGATCCAGATCGTCCGAATAACCGGCGGTTTCCCGCCAGCCCAGCCGCTCCAACTGCGCCGGGTTCAAAGGCGCTGTAGCGAAAATATGCGCGTGCAGCGGAAAAACGGCATCCTGAAAATACCCCAGTTTGCCGGTGTACCCGTTGGTTGCCAAAACAACCGCTTTTGTTTTGACCTCGGCATCCGGCGTTTTCAGAGTCAGCGCCGCGCCTTCCTGAATCGCCAGTACAGGCGTTTGTTCGTAAATTTCCACGCCCTGTTCTTGAAGCACAGGCCGAAGCGAGCGAACCAACTGCGCCCCGTTGATTTGCCCGGAGTTGGGGTCAAAAACGGCTCCATATACGCCCTGCAAGTCCAGTTTTTGCTTTAAAGCGCCCACATCGAGGAAACATGTGGGAATACCGAGCTGCCGGTGCAGTTCGGTTTCCTGCTGTGCGGCTTCGGCGCGGCGCGAATCGGTATAAACGGCTAACGTCCCATCCATTCGATAGCTCACCGGGAGCTGGTGTCGCTGGATGATGTCCGCGATCATTTGAATACCGGCATGGGTCATCTGATAAATACGCCGGGTCATTTCGAGATCATACCCGTACATACTGGGCAGCCAGTTAAGCAGCATACCGCCGTTGCGCCCGCTGGCGCCGTTTGCCAGCGATTTCGCCTCCAATAAAACGACACGCTTTTCAGGGTAGCGGCGGCTGAAATGGTAAGCGGTCGAGACGCCGGTAAACCCGCCGCCGATAATCGCCAGGTCGGCGCTGATATTGGCGCGAAGCGGCGTGCCGGGCCGGTAGTCGGGTGTCTGGCTCACCCACAGCGCTCGATTATCGTCAATCTCCAGCTTTTCCGGGAAGATATACCTGGCGATGGGCCATGTTTTGGAGGTCAGCCGGGTGGCGGCGAGCAGCAGCTTGTCCGAAAGGCTTGTAGTTTGTGTCATCGTTTTTTGTTCCTGTCTTTGGCGGGTAAGTCGGCACACTTAGGCGGTAATATCCCAGTTTAGCTCTCTTTCGTGGATGTCCAACTTTTAGAGCCTGGTTTAAAATTGCGCGGCTTTCGCCCGGTACGTTCTTGCCGTATCATAGAAACATGGTCTGTCCAAAAACGTCAAAGGTAGCTCTATGCCTGATCTGGAAACTTTCGAGGCCGAAGTCAAAAAAAACATCAAACTGCTCTCATCGAAAGATACGCGAGCGCGCCGTAAGGCCGCCGCCTGGCTGGGCGAAGCGGGCGACCCCACCGCCATCACGGCGCTGGTGCAGGCCTACAAAAATGACCAGGATGCCGGCGTGCGCGAAAACGCCCGCTACGCGCTCGGCATGTTCCGCGCCCTGGAAGAAGCCTGGAACGACGACCAGGAGCGCGTTGGTCAGCTGCTCGAAGATGTGGCGCTGAAGGGGAAAATGGGGCGGCGCGCGCGGATTCCTGCACGCGGCCTGGTGAAAGCTACCATTGCCCTGCTCATTTCGGCGGCGGTAGTGGCCGGGCTGTCACTGTCCGGGCTGCTTCAACCCGGCAGCAGGCCGGTTATCGAAAATCGCCCCCTGCCGGCCACCGACATCCCCGATCCCGGCCAGACAATCACCGACCTTACGCCCACCCCGGAAAGCATCGCGCCGACCGATACGCCAACTGAAGCCGGCCCGTCGCCCACCCCCCTGGCTTCCCGCGAGCATGTGGACGCTCTACAGCGAATTATAGACGACATGATGGCTTTTCGCGGGCCAACGACGCTGCTGATTCAGTTCTGGACGGAGGCGCAGTCCACCGGCGCAACAGCAGGCTGCCAGGAATGGCGGCAGTCGCAGCCGACCATCGCAGCCGACTATACGCTGCCGCCAGAAATTGCCGCTGGGCTGCCAGACCTGAAGCTGGCCGCCGATCTGGTGAACACAGGGCTGAAAGGAATGCGCGAGGGCGTGGCAGCATTCACAGCCGCCTGTGCCGGCGGGTCGCCCGGTGTCGCCGCGCAGGACTGGCTGCCGCGCGCCAGCGCCATCGCCGAAGCCTTTACACAGGCGGCCAACCTGCTCGCCGCGCTGCGGGGCTAAACTTCCAGCAGCCCCAACAGGTAAGGCATCAGCCGCCGCGCGGCCTGTCCCCGGTGGCTGATCTGATTTTTTTCCGCCATCGGCATATGACTCCAGGGCCGGTTTTGGCCCTGGGGGATAAAAATCGCGTCGTAGCCAAAACCGTATTCACCTTCGCTTTCGTCCATCGCAATGTGTCCCTCGCAAACCCCCTCGAAACTGGTTACTTCGCCGGTCTGCGGGTTGGCTACCGCAATCACACAGACAAAACGCGCGCGCCGCTGCGCCGCCGGCACGCCGGCCAGTTCCGACAGCAGCTTTGCCCGGCGCTGCGCCATTGTCAGGCCAGGGCCACCATAGCGCGCCGGATAAACGCCCGGCGCGCCGCCCAGGGCATCCACAAACAAGCCGGTATCGTCTGCCAGCGTCAGCAGGCCGCCGGCTTCGGCATACGCTCGCGCTTTAAGGCGCGCGTTGGCCTCCACCGTTTCGCCGTTTTCGTCCACTTCCAGGTCGGCCAGCCCCACATCAAACAAATCGAACAGTTTGACCGGGACGCCGGTCAGCAGCATCCGGTATTCGTTCAGCTTTCCGGCGTTGCTGGTTCCAATCAACACATCCATCTTCTTTCCCTCCGTTTTGCCCACGTGCCAGAGGCGGGGAAAGCCGTACCGTTGACACCCCGCCCCCCCGTGTTATAATCCGCGCCGCTGGATTAAGCCAGCGAGCATGGTGTCTTAAGATTCGGAGTTTACCGAAATGCGATTAATCAGGCTTGCGATTGCTGCGGTTTTATGCCTGATCGTTGGATTAACAGGGGTGCAGGCACAGGATAATCTGCTCAATAATCCCAGCCTGGAAGAGGGCAGTTTTGGCCCGTATGTCCAGAAGCGGGGCGGCGAAAAAGCCATTTATATGCCCAGCGGCGGTTGGGACTACTGGCTGCCCGGCACGCCGCGCGGGGATTTTTATGATCGCTCCGACCGCGTAACGATCAACCCGCACCCTGAAAGCGGTTTTCCCAAACCGCTGGAAGGTACCCGCGCCCTGAGCGTGGACTGCGGCTTCGTGAGCTGCACTACCGCCGTTTTCCAGACCGTTTCGACCAACATCACCCCCGGCACGAACGTGCGCGCGTTTGCCTGGGCGCAGGTCAAAACCTGCAACCTGCCGCGCGATAAAGAAGGCAAACCAACCGGCGAATGCGGCTCGGCGGTCGAGTCCGGCGCGCGCACCCGTGTCGGCATTGACCCGGACGGCGGCACTGACCCGAACGCGCCCGAAATTGTGTGGTCAGCTTTTATTTCGCCGCACGAACAGGGCGGCTGGCAGCAAATGACCGTAGACGCCACTGCCACCGGAAACGCCGTCACCTTTTTTATGTATTCGACCCAGACGAACTTTTCGGACATTAACATCACCTACTGGGACTCGGCTTCGCTGACGGTCGGCGGCGGGGGCGGCGCTGTACCCAGCGCGGCTACGCCCACCCCCACCCCCCCGCCGGTAGTGGCTTTTGTCGTGCCGCAGGCCGCCCAGGGTGATGGTTCAATTGTCCATGTGGTGCAGCCGGGCGATACGGTGGACAGCATCGCTTTTGCTTACGGCGTCACGCGCACGCAAATCCTGGAACTGAACAACCTGGCTTCGCCGCGTTACATCACCCCCGGCCAGCGGCTCGTCGTCAAAACGCCGGAGCCGGGGGCCGGAGCCGGCTCTGACGCGGTGAGCGCGCCGGAAGAAGCGCCGCCCGCCGAGGAGCAGCCGCCTGCTGCCCAGGAACCACCCCCCGCGCCAACTACCGCGCCGGAGCCAACACAACCTCCTGCTCCTGCCCCGGTGACTGAAGTGGCCTCCAATATCGTCAATCCGGCGGCCACCAGCGGTTCGGTGTGCGTGTTCATCTTTGAAGACCGCAACCAGAACCGCATCCAGGAAAGCGGTGAAAATCTGCTGCCCGGCGGCGGCATCGTTCTGAATCAGGGCGCGACGGCGGTCGGCAGCTACCAGACCGACGGGGTATCCGAACCCTACTGTTTCGGCGATCTGGCTGCCGGCGATTATGTGGCGGTTGCCACCCCGCCGCAGGGATATGGCCTGACCACCTCAAACCAGTTCCGCTTACAGCTTGGCCCCAGCGCGCGGATCAGCCTGGCTTTTGGCGCGGCTCAGGGCTTGCAGCCGGCAGCCCCGCCGCCTGCGGATGCTGGCGGGCTGGTGAGCGAAACCGCTGAAAAAGAACCTGATACCCGGTCGTTAACCGACCAACTGCTTTCGATCAGCGGATTTATCGTGCTGGGGCTGGCGGGGATTGTCCTGCTCGGTGGCTTGGGCGTTGCTTTCGCCCTGCGGCGGCGCTGATGTCGAGGCGAATCGCAGCCTGCTGCTGCCGGCGCGTGGAATATTTTTAGGAGCCACCGGGATGTTCAAGCGTTTAGGGCTTTTTGTGCTGGCGCTGGCGGCCATCTCCGGCCTGGCCGCTGCCCAGAGCGGCAGCCAGCTTTGTGTGCGGGCTTTTGAGGACGACGATGGCAACGGACGCTACGACGCCGGTGAGCAGTTCATCCGGCGCGATGTGGGCGTTAACCTGCTCGATGCCGGCGGCGTGACCATTGCCAGCGCCCTCATGGATTCGTCGCCAACGGCGGCCCAGGGGGTGGTCTGTTTCCAGTTTTTGCCCGCCGGGCAGTATACCATCGTCATCACCAGCGCGGCTTACACCGCCACATCCCCCGATGCCATCACGACCAGCGTCAGCGCTGGCGGCCTGCCGACCGTCGTTGAGTTCGGCGCGCAGAGGGCAGCCCTGCCAGAGGCAGTCGCTAACACCCCGGCTGCCGCTGCTCCATCGCTGGATGTAAACCGCCTTTTGATTTCGGGCGTCGGCGCGCTGGTCGCGCTGGTTTTTATGGCGCTGCTGGGCATCATCATCTATGTTTTTGCGTTTGCCCGGCGACCGCTGTCCACCGATTTCCGCCGCACGACCGGCTCGGTACCGGCAATCCGCGATACCGGTGAGCTGCGGCGCACGCGCGACCTGCCGGAAACCCGACCGCCGCCCTCTAAACAGGACGATCCGCCTTTTTGAAGTTAGGCTAACAGAGGCTTTTTATTAAGTCTCTGTTAAATTTCAGTACAGGGTATACCACTGGCGAGTGACATTCGACACTTCCCCTGCACCTCGTTTTGGGTGTAAATGTGAAAAAAGGTGAAGTGGAGATGGTATCATGCGGGTGAAGATTAATCGTGATTTGTGCGACGCACATCTCGCTTTCTGCGAGCGGTGCCTGGGCCGTTTTTTACAGTATCCGATGGGATACGAACGGCGCTGTTTTGAGGAATTAGAGGACGACGGCAGCGATATTCTGACGATTGAACTGCATTCCGGCGATCATGATGTCGTACTCGAACTGGATGACAACCAGCGCCGCCTCCTGGCCGGCGAAGGTTGGGCTTATTTCGTGGACTTCCCCGTGCCGATGTACCGGAAGCCGGAGCAGCCGGTCAAAGAGCCGGTTCCGGCTAAAGAAACAGGGTCTTAAAACACAAAAGGGGCAGGCATTCCTGCTCCTTTTAAGTTGAAGGCTTAAATCACTCAAGCGGGGGCGCCTGTCCAATCTACAGCCGCCTCGGCCAGTACAGCCGCGCAGCGAAACACCTCATCCAGGTTCACATATTCCACTGCGGCGTGCGCTCCTTCGCCCCCCGGCCCAAAGATCACCGTCGGAATACCCGCCCGTCCCAGAATGGCCGAATCCAGCCAGGCGAACATACCTGTATAAACCGGCGTCTCCCCGATTACCCGGTTGTAAGCGGCCTCTAGCGCCCGCGCGATCGGCGCATCCCGTGCTATCTCGTAACCGGGGCGAACAAAATCAAGCTGAACCTCGGCCTGGAACTGCGGGTCGGCGGCGGAAAGTTCCACCAGCGCCGCCTGCCACCAGGCCAGGACGGACTCGGCACTTTCGTCCGGCAGCAGGCGGTGTTCGATACGCAGCGCGCAGCGGTCAGGGTAGGTACTCCACCCTACGCCGCCGCTGATAACGCTGGCGTGGACGGAAGGCCGCCCCAGCAGGGGATGTTCGCGGCGCATCGCGTAATCCCGCTCCAGACATTCCAGGCGATTGAGCAGCCGCCCCATATGAACAACAGCATCTATGCCCTCGTCGTACAGGCTGCCATGCGCCGACCGTCCTAGCGTGGTTAACGTCAGCCAGGCAAAACCCTTGTGGGCGATGCAGATGTCTAGACCGGTTGGCTCGGTGAGGATTGCTGCATCAGGACGAATCTCCTGAACCAGCAGTTCTGTCCCGGCGCTCAGATATTCTTCGTCGGTGACGAAACCCAACCACAGGTCGCCTGCCGGCTGGAAGGCGGACGAGCGCAGCGCCGCCACTGCGCCCAGGATGGCCGCCAGGCCGCCTTTCATATCCAGCGCGCCGCGCCCATACAGGCGTCCATCCTCGACACGCGCATCAAACGGGCTGCCCGGCATATTTTCAACGCCAACCACGTCCATATGCCCGGTGAGCAGCAGGCTTTTGCCACCGCCCATCCCCGGCCAGCGTGCCAGCACATTGGGGCGTCCGAGCGCGGTTTCTTGCAGCCGAACGTCCAGCCCCAATTCCTTGCAGGTGCGTGCCAGCCAGCCGGCGATTTCCCCCTCGCCCGCGCCGCCCGGAGAAAGGCCGGGGTTAACCGAGTTGATCTGAACCATTTCTTTCAGATAGGCTGTCGTCAGGGGTATATCAATCGTTATCATGGCGCAGCATCCTTATGGGCCAGGATAATCCCCCTGGGCTGGATAGTGAACAGCGTTTGCCGCTGACGAAACCGCCTACTCCGGCTGGCGAAGCTCGTAACCCAGGCGGCTTAACGCCTCCAGCGCGGCCTCGCGGAAGGCTTCGTTGTCGGAGTCCAGCAGCACCAGCAGCGGCATAATCGCCCGCCGGTCGCCGATTTTGCCAAGCGCCTGGGCGGCAAAAACCGGCGTCTGGTGGCCTGGAGCGGTTAGAGCCTGAATCAGTGGTTCGACGGCCCGCTGGTCGCGCAGCTGCCCAAGCATGAATGCCGCCCGTCCTCTGGCGATTAAATCCTCGTGATCGTTCCTGACCGTCATGATGAGGGCGCGGACGGCCTCATCACCGCCCACCATGCCCAGTTTCATCACAGCCGTGCGCCGCTTCTGTTTGTCAAAGCCGCGTAAATCGGCCAGAAGCTGCTTCATGATTTTGGGGTCAGGGTCTGCCATTGCTGATGACCTTTCAAATCTTTCAATGTTAGATCAGCAAAGAACAGGAAAATCTTCAGTCAATATTAGGCAGTACGGCCTTGCAGGGCGCTAACCGGCGCGCCGCGCGTGATGACAAGCTGGCCGTCGTGAATGCGGCACACCCGGTCTGCCAGCGGCACAACTTCCGGGTTGTGGGTCGCCATCAACAGTGTTTTGCCGGCGGCGCGGGTCAGGTCCAGCAGTAGTTTCATCACGCTAACGCCGGTTTCTTCGTCCAGGTTGCCGGTGGGTTCATCGGCCAGCACCAGCATCGGCCCGCGCAAGAGCGCCCGCGCAATCGCCACCCGCTGCTGCTCGCCGCCGCTTAACTGGTCGGGGAAATCGCCAGCGCGGTCGGCCAGGCCAACCCGCTCCAACAGCGCCATCCCGCGCTTCTGTATCTCGCGGCGCGGCTCTCCCCGCAGCTCACCGGGCAAAGTGATATTTTCGAGAACCGTTAAAGTGGGAATGAGGTTAAAAAACTGAAAAACGATGCCGATATGGTCACGCCGGAACAGCGTCTGACGGCGCTCGTCCAGGGCCGTGATTTCGGTATCGCCGATCAAAATATGCCCAGAATCCGGCTTGTCTATCCCACTGACGAGGTTCAGCAGCGTACTCTTACCACTGCCGCTTTTGCCGAGCAGGACGAAAAACTCCCCGGCCCGAATATCGAGATTTACATCGTCCAGCACCTTGCGCGATCGCCCGGCCTCCCGGTAGGTTTTGCTCAGGCCGCGTATCTGGAGAATGGTGTTGGGCTGAACCGTCATTGTCGCTTTCAAGTGTAGTTTCTGTCCCCGCAGCGGATTGTAACATACAAGCAGGCATGAATCACGTGAGTATTTCATAACAATTGTAACTCACGGCCATTTGAAACGAGCTTAAGACAGCCGCCTTCCCGAAAAATTCAGGATAAAGATAGTTGTGAAAAAAACCTGCTGCGAGGGTATGTTAATTGTGTTAGACTTGTGTTTGAATGTTTTCACATCATGATACCATAGCGTCCCTGACCAAAAAGGGGGTTTCAGGGGCCTGATTTATGGAGGACTTCTTTATGCCGCCTGAGAAAAGCGGATACTACTATCCCAACAAGTTCGCCCGCATCTTCCTGGATGCCATGGAAGAAGTGATGGGGAAGAACGGCCTCAACG
>QUBZ01000197.1 GCA_014338005.1 Chloroflexota bacterium
GTTGGGGCAGTTGTCAACCAGACGCGGCAGCAGGTCGAAGCGCACGAAAAAGTCCCGGTCGTACAGCACCATCACCGGAAGGCTCAGCCGTTCGTAGGCCGCCTCCAGAATATCCCGCGTGAACAGCTTGCCGCTGACGAAATACAGCGGGGCGTAACGCGCGCCGGGCTGGTGCGCGGTCAGCAAGTCGTATTCGATCAGGTCGGGTGGCACGTCACCCACAAAACTCTGCTTGAGGAAAAAACGGATGCTGGCGCGGGTGGCTAACAGGTCGAAAAATGCCTGGCTCCACAGCGGGAAGGCCAGCGTCGCATAGGCCAGGTCGCTCGCGCCGGTGCCGCTGACAGCCTGGGAGGTTTTTTCGGCGCGCCCTTCCGTCAGGCCGCTGGGGGAAATGAAAACCAGCGAATGAAACAGGTCGGGGCGTTCCAGCGCGGCGCGGGCCGCGAACTCGCAGCCCAGCGACAGCGCCACCACATCCGCCGGTTCACGTACCTGGGTGGAAATCAGTTCGATAAGCGCCTGCTTGTACAGTTCCGGGGTGTAGACGCGGTTTGACCGCTCCGAAAAGCCAAAACCGGGCAGATCAAGCGCATAAACCGGGCGCTGCCCCCGGTAACGCTCGAACAGCGGGCGCATTTCGTAGGCGCTGCCCGCCGCATTGATGGCATGAACCAGCACCAGCGGGCGTCCCGATGCGCTGCGGTCGGCATAATAACTGACGACGCCGATACGAGGGGATGAAAAAATGCGATGTTCGGCCTGCACCGCCAGCGGCAGGCGCATATCGTGGTTGATGAACAGCCGGCTGTAGATTATCCATCCGGCGGCAGCAGAACCAAGCGCCGATAGGACGCTGCCGAAGCCCCCTCGCAAGACTGGGGAGCCGGTGTTTTTTCCTTCATTGTGGGCCATAAAAGGCGCTCCTGGGTTTGATTTTTATTATTTCCATCATAACGCAAACCGACGCAATTGGGGACAACGCAACCAGCGATTTGTGCGAGTTATCACATAATCGCGGGCGACCGCCGGCTGCGCTTTTTACGAACGCCGCACCAGTTCAACCACCTGCCGGATAACGCTGCTGACCAGATCGGGACGGGCGTAGGGAATCAGCGCGCCGCTGTTTTCGGCCACGACCAGATGGCCTCTGGTGGACAGCGCGGTTGTGGCAGCATAGGCGGCCTGCCAATCGCCGGCGGCTGTCTCCGGCAGGCGCTCCGGTGCGATCACGACCAGCGGCAGATCGCCGAGGGTCGTCAGGCCATTGAGCAGATCGTCGGCGGCGGGCGCGGCCTTCATCTCGTCGGCGGCGACTTCGAGATGCCAGGGTTTGTAGGTTAGCACCAGCATCTCGCGCAGCATTTCCGGCGGCATGTCAGCGGTGTCTGGCGCCAGGCGCGCGGCGATTTCCGGCCCGAACAGGCGCGCCACGCCGAAGCGCGCTGCTGTTCCCATCCATTCCCAATTGTGAAGCCATCCCGCGCCGGCGGACTCCAGCGGCAGGTGGGCGGCGTCGAGCAGGATCAGCCCGCCGATCTCATCGGGATGTAAAGCCGCGAACGTCAGCGCGTAACGCCCGCCCAGCCCGTGTCCAACCAGGATATAGGGCGGTTCGATTTCGGCTTTCGCCAGCAGCGCCCGCAGTTCCGTAACGATTTGCTGCGGCGTGCGCGGGCCGGGACTGGGCTGGCTCCAGCCCATGCCGGCGCGGTCGTAACTGCATACACGGGTAAGGTGCGAGACGCCCGGCTGGACGCGCTGCCAGCTTAACGAAAAACCGCCCGCGCCCGCTTCGAGAATGACGGTAGGGCTGCCGTTCCCCACGCAGTAGATGTGGATTTCGCGCCCTTCGATTATCAGATGTTCGCCCAGCGGGGGATAACGCTGCTGGTCACCGCGCGCCGCGCCTGCCTCGAAGATGTACCCGGCGGCAGCCAGTGTCAGCGCCAGCAGCACCGGCCAGCGTATCAGCCGGATAATAAACCTCAGGCAGCCCCGGCGTGGATGGGGTGGCGGCAGTTGGACGGCGCTCATAGCTTATTCCTCACCGGTGTAAAATCCGACAATCTCACTATTATGACCGTCCTTCCCCAAAAATAAACCAAAAATGGATGACCAAATGCGATAAAATCAGCGCGGCGTGTTACAGCAGTATGTCAAAAAAGGAGAAAAGATTTTGGAACTGAAAAATGCAGTTATTCTTGTGACCGGCGGCGCGTCGGGGCTGGGCGCGGCCTGCGTTCGTCGTTTCGTTAACCAGGGCGCGCGGGTGGTGATCGTAGACCGGGACACCGAGCGGGGCGCGGCGCTGGCCGATGAACTGGGCGAATCGGCGCGTTTTGCCCAGGCGGACGTGACCAGCGAGGCTGAAATCGGCGCGGCTGTCCAGGCGGCGGTGCAAACTTTCGGCGGGTTAAACGCGGCCATCAACTGCGCGGGCGTGGCCTGGGCCGGGCGAACGGTGAGCAAAGAAGGCCCGCACCCGCTCGACCTGTTCGAGACAGTGATTAAAATCAATCTGATCGGCACGTTCAACGTCATCCGGCTGGTGGCGGCGCAGATGGCGACCAACGAGCCGAACGCAAACGGCGAGCGCGGCGTCATCGTCAATACGGCGTCGGTAGCGGCTTTTGATGGGCAGGTGGGGCAGGCGGCTTATGCGGCCTCTAAAGGTGGAGTGGTAGGCATGACGCTGCCCATCGCCCGCGACCTGTCGCGGCTGGGTATCCGCGTGATGACCATCGCGCCGGGCATCTTCAAAACGCCGATGGTCGCCATGATGACCGACGAGGTACAAAATTCGCTGGCATCGCAGATTCCGTTCCCGGCGCGTTTTGGCGATCCGGACGAATACGCGCAACTGGCGCAGTCCATTCTGGAAAACCCGTACCTGAACGGCGAGGTTGTTCGATTAGACGGTGCAGTGAGAATGCAGCCAAAATAATTTTTAGCGCCGGGGCGGAACAGCCGACCGCCCCGGCGCTGCTTATCGAAAAAGCGCCGTAAACCCCCAACCTTCGCACTTTGGGGAGATAAGGCGCACTGGCATGAGATCGTGTATCGAGAACCAGAAAAACGTATGAGCCAGGTCGTTGAAGTGCGCCGAACCTACAAATACCGCCTGTATCGCTCGAAGCGCGATTTTCGCCTGCATGACACGATCAACATTTCGGGTATCATCTGGAATCACCTCACAGCTTTGCAGAAACGTTACTACCGGCTCACCGGCGAACACATCTGCGAAAATCGAATGAAAGCGCACATCGCCAGGCTGCGGATGAAAACGACACGGTTTGCCCACTGGCGCAAAGTTGGGTCGCAGACCGTACAGGACATCTGCGAGCGCCACGAGCAGGTCTACGACAACTTTTTCGAGAAAAAAGGCGGCCTGCCGCGCTTCAAGAAGGTGAAAAAGTACCCCTCCTTCACGCTCAAACAGGCGGGATGGATACTACACGAGGCGGAAGCGGGCAAACGCTGTCGCCGAATCACCATTGATGGCACGGTCTACAAGTTCGTGTACCATCGTCCGATGGCGGGCGTGATTAAGACGGTCACGATCAAGCGGGACGCAGCGGGACGGTTGTGGGTCTGTTTTTCGGTGCTTGAAAGGCTGGTCATTGAAGATGGACGCAGCACGGGTGAAAT
>QUBZ01000058.1 GCA_014338005.1 Chloroflexota bacterium
GAAATGGCGGCGCAGTTTGGGTTGAACCGGATGCCGTCCGACCAAGCGTTACAGTTCATGGGCGATTTCCTGGGCGCGCCCGATCTGGCGCAGATCGTGGTGGCGTCGGTAGATTGGTCGGCCTTAAAACCTGCATATGAAGCGCGCCGCCAGCGGCCTTTCCTGGAGCGGGTGGAAACGCGGCAGCGCGCCGTAAAACCTGCCCAGGCAGGGGCGAAATCATCCGATCTGCTGCGGAAACTGCACGAAGCGCACCCGGACGACCGCCGGGATGTCCTGATTGAACATATTCGTGTGGAAGTCGCTGCCGTATTGGGCATGACGCGCCCTGATGATATAGATATTTATCAGGGGCTTTTTGAGATGGGCATGGACTCGCTGATGTCGGTCGAGTTAAAGGGGCGGTTAGAGAACGGCGTCGAACGGGCGCTGCCTTCGACGCTGACGTTTAATTATCCGACGGTAGCCGAGTTGGCCGAATATCTGGAAACCCATGTCCTGGCTGACCGGCTGGCCGAAGCGGCGGCTGCCGGCTCGGATGCTGAAGCGGAAACGCCAGCCGGAGCAGACGACGGCGGCGAGATGGACGATCTTTCGGAAGACGAACTGGCGGCGCTGTTGAGCAAAAAGCTGGGGTTAAAATGATCGCCCGTTTGACGAGTTCAGTTTCATTCGCCGTTGAAAGAGAATGGCTGCGGGCTATCTTTTACATGGTTCTGTCGGCGGTGTGCTGGTCGGCTATCGAACTGGCCGGCGAACATCTGGTGAGCGGCGTTTCGCCTTACCAGTTGGTCTGGACACGCTATGTTTTTCATCTGCTGTTTATGATCGTCGTGCTGGGGCCGCGTTACAAAACGACTATCATCCGAACGCAGCGGTTTAAATTGCAGATTGCGCGTTCGTTGTGTATGCTTACCATGCCAGTTTGTTTCATCCTGGCGGCTCAACAGATGCCGGCGCACGATGTCTGGTCGGTTTACTGGTTCGCGCCGATGATGGTTCTGGGTATTTCATCGTGGTTTCTGGGGGAACATGCCGGGTCTCGGCGCTGGATGGCAGCCGCCTTCGGTCTGATCGGCGTGCTGCTGGTGCTTCAACCTGATCGCGGCATCCTCAGTCTGGCGTCGCTGCTGGCGCTTGGCATGGGATTATCTTTCAGCCTGCATCTTACGCTGTCGCGGATTTTGCGTGTCGAGCATCCGCTGGCGAACCTCTTTTATACCGGCTTTGGCGTGTTTGTCCCGCTGTGTCTGGTTGTGCCGTTTCTGTGGCAGCCGCCTTCTTTGACCAGCCTGGCCGGCATGGCTTTCATCGGGGTAGTCGGCGCGTTGGGTTTATTTGCGTTCGCGCGCTCGGCGGAGTTAGCGCCTATGCCGGTGGTGGCCGGTTTTGCCTATACTGAGGTTATCTTTACCATGCTGTTTAATGCCGTGCTGTTCCATGAACTGCCGGGCAGGATGATGCTGCTAGGCGGCCTGGTGATTGCCGGGGTAGTGGGCTATCTGTTTATTCACGAGCTGCGTACCCACGAACCCCGCTGATGACCGGGGCGCTTTGGGTGTTTGTTAGGCCGACCGTGTTCACTGGGAATGTGATATTGACTCTAAGGAATAGGGAATGAGCAGCAGTTCCGCGGAGAACGACCGCAAAACATTGCTAAAAAATGCGCTGGTGGCGCTTGAGGAAATGCAGGCCAAGCTGGATGCCGTCGAGCGTGCGAAAAACGAACCAATCGCCATCATCGGGATGAGCTGTCGTTTTCCCGGCGGCGCGAACAGCCCGGAGGCTTTCTGGCAGCTTTTACAGAACGGCGAGGATGCCATCCGCGAAGTGCCGCCGGAGCGGTGGAACGTTGCGGATTACGCGGGGGCGAATGCCATCTGGTACGGCGGTTTTCTGGAAGGCATAGATCGGTTCGATCCGCAGTTTTTCGGTATTTCTCCGCGTGAGGCGGCCAACATTGACCCGCAGCAGCGGTTGGTGCTGGAAGTGGCCTGGGAAGCCCTGGAGAATGCCGGAATCGCGCCGGATCGTCTGGCGAACAGCCTGACCGGCGTGTTCATGGGCATTACCACCAACGATTACGCGCAGTTGGTTAAACAAAGCAGCGGCCTGGATATGGACGTGTATTCGGCCACCGGCACGGCGCTTAATGCCGCACCGGGGCGGCTGGCCTACACGCTCGGTTTGCAGGGGCCGTGCGCGGCGGTGGATACGGCCTGCTCGTCATCGCTGGTTGCGCTGCACCTGGCCTGCCAGAGTTTGCGTAACGGCGAGAGCAGCATGGCGATTGCCGGGGGCGTGAATGCCACCCTCGTGCCGGAGAACTTCGTCTGTTTTGCCGGATGGGGCATGATGGCCCCGGATGGCCGCTGCAAGACGTTTGACGCGCGCGCGGATGGCTTTGTACGCGGCGAAGGCTGCGGTATCATCATCCTCAAACGCCTGTCGGACGCGCTGGCAGACGGCGACCCGATTCTGGCGGTGGTTCGCGGTTCGGCGGTTAACCAGGATGGTCGCAGCAGCGGATTGACCGTTCCGAATGGGTTGGCGCAGCAGGCGGTCATTCGCCAGGCATTGGTAAATGCCGGGGTGAAACCCGCCGATGTGAGTTATATCGAGGCGCATGGCACGGGTACATCGCTGGGCGACCCGATTGAAGTAGAGGCCATTGGCGCGGCACTGGGCGATGGCCGGGGCGACCGCGCTTTGATGATCGGGTCGGTCAAAACCAATATCGGCCACCTGGAATCTGCCTCCGGGATTGCCGGGTTGATTAAAGTGGTGCTGTCCATGCAGCACGGCGAACTGCCGCCGCATTTGCACTTGCAGGAGCGCAGCCCGCGTATCCCCTGGCCGAACTTCCCAATCATTATTCCCGGTGAACGCACGCCCTGGACGGCGCAGCCGCGTTTGGCCGGGGTCAGCTCGTTCGGTTTTAGCGGCACGAACGCCCACGTTGTTTTAGAAGAAGCGCCGGCCCGCGAACCGGCAGCCGATGGGACGGAGCGCCCGGCGCACATCCTGACGCTTGCCGCGCGGGGCGAAACGGCGCTGCGCCAGCTGGCCGAACGATATGCCGATTATCTGGCTGCACCTGCATCTTCGCTGCCGGATGCCGCCTACACGGCCAATACCGGGCGCGCGCGTTTGAGCCACCGCCTGGCCGTCGCTGCCGAAACGCCGGAGGAGGCGCGCGAGGCGCTGTCGCTGTTTGCCGCTGGGCAGGACACGCCGGGGCTGGTTAGCGGCCAAGTCGCCGCCGGTCGCCCGAAAGTGGCGTTTTTGTTCACTGGGCAGGGCGCGCAGTATGTCGGCATGGGGCGGGAACTGTACGATACGCAGCCGACTTTCCGCGCGGCGCTGGACGAGTGCGACCGGCTGCTGCGCCCGCACCTGGAACGGCCTCTGCTGTCGGTGATCTACCCAGAAGCAGGCGAGGAGTCGCCGCTTGACCACACGACCTACACGCAGCCGGCGCTGTTCGCGCTGGAATACGCGCTGGCGAAGTTGTGGCAGACCTGGGGCATCGAGCCGTCGGCGGTGATGGGCCACAGCGTCGGGGAATATGTGGCCGCCTGCCTGGCCGGCGTGTTCAGCCTCGAAGACGGCCTAAAACTGATCGCGGCACGCGGTCGCCTGATGGGGGATCTGCCGGAGGGCGGCCAGATGGCGGCGGTGTTCGCCGATGAGGCCACCGTGAAAGCGGCTATCGCCTCTTACGCGCGGGATGTATCTATCGCAGCGGTGAATGGGCCGGAGAATATCGTCATTTCCGGCGCGGGGGAATCGGTTCAGGCGGCGGTGGATGCGCTCAAGGAGCAGGGTATCCAGTCGCGCCCGCTGGTGGTGTCTCACGCTTTTCATTCGCCGCTGATGGAACCCATGCTCGAAACGTTTGAACAGATCGCAGGGCAGGTGCGTTATTCAAAACCGCGCCTGAAGCTGGTTTCCAATGTGACCGGCCAGTTCGCCGATGCTGACGTGACGACGGCCCGCTACTGGCGCAGGCATGTGCGCGAGGCGGTGCGCTTCGCCGGTGCGGTACAGACGCTTTATGAAACGGGCTGCCGCGTTTTTGTGGAGATCGGCCCCGGCACGACGCTGCTGGGCATGGGGCAGCGGTGTTTGCCGGACAGCGCAGACGCGCTGTGGCTGCCGTCGCTCCGCAAGGGGCAGGAGGACTGGAAATCTATCCTGGCAAGCCTGGGGGCGCTCTATGTGCATGGGCTTGAGGTAGATTGGCACGGTTTCGAGCGGGATTACCCGCGCCGCAGTAAGGTGGCGCTGCCTACCTACCCATTCCAGCGCGAACGCTACTGGATTACTGACGTGACCGGGAGGGGCAGCGCGTTTACATCCCCCGCGCGCGACCCTCATGCACACCCGCTGCTGGGTTCGCGGCTGAACCTTGCCCGTACCGGGGGCGCGTTCGTCTGGGAAAATGACATCAGTCTCAAGCGCCAGGCTTACCTGGCTGACCACCGGGTAGAAGGCGCGGTGGTTGTTCCGGCCACTGCGTATGTCGAAATGGCGATTGCGGCAGTGACCGAACTGATCGGCTTGCATCCGCTGGCCGTCAACGGGGCGCAGAATCGCAAACCGCTGTTTCTAAAGGACGATGCCGTTTATACCGTCCAGACGGTTTTAAACCCCGCTGCCGGCGGCGGTTTTACGTTTGAGATTTACAGCCAACCTGCCGGGGCGGCTGCCGACTGGACGCTTCACGTCACCGGCAGGCTGGAGCCAAATATTGAACGGGCCGCTTCCGCCATTTTTGAGGCGGTTGATCTCGATGCGGTCATGGCGCGCTGCACCGAGGAACTTTCCGGTGAGGATTTTTACCGGCAGTTGAGCGAGAAGGGCAACCAGTGGGGGGGGAACTTCCAGGGGGTCGAGCGGCTGTGGCGCGGCGACGGCGAAGCATTAAGTTTGGTGCGCGTGCCGGCGGGGGTGGAGCGTGAAGTTGACCGCTATTTTTTCCACCCGGCAGTATCGGACTCGTGCGGGCATGTGCTGACGGCCACCATTTCGACCGAAAAATCGGGAGGCAGCAAAGGCGGCGCGTTTGTCGGCGGCGGCATTGACGAAAGCCGTTTTTACCATCACCCGGATGGGCTTCGGCTGTGGTGTTACGCCCGGCTGCGCCCAGATGAAGGCGATGAAAATGTCCTGATCGGTGACGTGGCGGTATTTGACGAAAACAGTACGCTGGTGTCGGAAACCATCGGCGCGCGCCTGTGGTATCTCGACCATGACAGCCCCGCGCCGGCGCTTTCTGACAATCTCGATAACTGGTTCTACGAAATTCAATGGCAGTCTGCCGGCGCGTTTATGGAAAACGGCGCGGTTTCCGGCGATTGGTTAATCCTGGCCGACTCGACCGGGGTGGGCGGGGAACTGGCAGCGCTGCTGGAAAGCCGGGGCGCGCGCCCGGTGGTCGTTTTTGCCGGGGAAACCTGCGAACAGGTCGGTGAGGGTATCTACCATATCCGGCCTGGTGAACGGGATGACTTCCGCGCCGTGCTGGAAACAGGGACTTACCGGGGTATCGTTTACCTGTGGGGACTCGATGCGTCGTCTGCGCGGGATGTTACATCCGCTGACCTGGCCGCGCGTAAAAACGTAGATGGCGCTGTTCGGCTGGTTCAGGCATTGGCCGGACAGAACTATGCTGAAGCGCCGCGTATGTGGCTGGTGACACACGGCGCACAGCCCACAGCGGAAGCGGTGCATGTCCAGGTCGCACAGGCGCCGCTGTGGGGTTTGGGCCGGACGATTACGCTGGAGCATTCAGAGTTCTGGGGCGGGCTGGTTGATCTCGACCCGGCAGAAACGCCGGAGGATTCCGCCGGGCGGCTGTGGAATGTGCTGGCGGCTTCAAGCAGTGAAGACCAGTATGCTTTCCGGGATGGTCAGGTGTATGTGCCGCGTCTGGTTCGCAAGCAGGTGGTCGCCAAAGACGATCTGCCGTTCCAGTGTCGGTCGGATGGCAGCTACCTGATTACCGGCGGTATGGGCGGGTTGGGTTTAGAAGTCGCCCGCTGGCTGGTGGAGAAGGGCGCGCGACGGCTGATTTTGATGGGGCGCACGCCGCTGCCGCCCCGCGCGCAGTGGGGCCAGATTGACCCAGACGGCGAACCCGGTCGCCGCATCGCTGCCGTTCGCGGGCTGGAGGCGCTGGGCGTGAGCGTGCATCTGGCGTTCGTGGACGTGAGCGATGAGGCTGCGCTGCGCGGTTTTCTGGAAACGTATGAAGCGGAAGGCTGGCCGCCCATTCGCGGCGTAGTACATGCGGCAGGGGTGATGCAGTACCAACCGCTTCTGGAACAGACGCCGGAAGATACGGCCCGCATCTTCCAGCCGAAGGCGACCGGCGCGTGGCTGCTGCATATGCTTCTGGG
Source organism: Chloroflexota bacterium (assembly GCA_014338005.1). Lineage (GTDB taxonomy): Bacteria > Chloroflexota > Anaerolineae > Aggregatilineales > Phototrophicaceae > CFX2. The sequence goes on from QUBZ01000058.1 coordinate 6,405, forward strand.
CGATGCCCCGCTGGATTTCTTCGTGCTGTTCTCGTCTACATCGGCGCTGCTCAGCTCGCCCATGATGGGCGGGTATGCCGCTGCGAACACATTTTTAGATGCGCTGGCGCACGAACGGCGGGCGCTGAGTCTGCCTGCGCTCAGCGTCAACTGGGGGACATGGGGCGAGGCGGGTATGGCGACCCGGTTTGGCGGCGGCGACCGCACGGTGTCCGTGATGCAGACCATCTCCAACCGGCAGGGGCTGGAGGCACTAGAACGCCTGCTGCGCCTGACATCGGTGCAGGTCGGTGTTATGCCGGTGGATTGGCCGCGCTGGCAGAAGCTCTATCCGGCCTTCAGCCGCGCGCCGCTGCTGGAACAGGTAATGCGTGAGGAAATGGTCGAAACGACGCGCAAGCCGGATGCCGGTTCGTCGGTTCGCAGTGTTATCCTGGCCGCCGCGCCTGAAGAGCGCGCCGGTCGCCTGCAAAATTATCTGGCCGAACAGGTATCGCGTATTCTGGGTTTCGCTGCGGGCAGCCTGGACATTGACCAATCGGTGTCTCACCTCGGCATGGATTCGCTGATGGCGGTCGAACTCAAAAATCGTGTCGAAACCAACCTGGGGGTGGTCATCCCCATGGTGCAGCTCCTCCAGGGGCCGAGTGTGGTTGAACTGACCGGTATCGTCCTGGAACGGCTGGATGTATCTGCCCAGGCCGAGCTGCCGGCAGCGCCGGTGATCGCGCCGGTTTATCGCGGCGAAGATGTGCCGCTTTCGTTCAGCCAGATGCGAATGTGGCTGATCGAGCAGATGTCGCCGGGCAACACCGGGCTGAATCTGCCCGCCACATACCGGTTCAGCGGCACGCTCGATTACGGGGCGTTTGAAGCCAGCCTGGATGAAATCGTAAAACGCCATGCGACCCTGCGTACCGCTTTTGTGGAGGTCAAAGGCCAGCCGGTGCAGCGCATTCTGCCCGAAATTCGGTTTGGTCTGCAAAGGGTGGATTTGAGCGACAAGCCTGCTTCAGCACGGGATGCTGAGGTCGCGCGCCTGATTGCTGAGGAAGAGGGGCGCGTATTTGATCTGCTTAAACCGCCGCTGGCGCGCGCGCTGTTAATACGGCTGGATGATGATGTGCATGTTTTCCATGTAACCATGCACCACATCGTCGCCGATGGCTGGTCAATCGGCCTGTTCGTGCGGGAACTGGCAGCCTTCTACGAGGCGTTCTCGACCGGCCAGCCGGTGGCGCTGCCGGATTTGCAGGTTCAATATGCCGATTTTGTTTACTGGCAGCAGAAATGGCTTCAAACCGCAGCCGTTGAGTCGCAGCTGGCGTATTGGCGGCAGCAGTTGGCCGGCAGCCCGCCGCTGCTGGAACTGCCGACCGACTATCCGCGCCCGCCGGTTCAGACCTTCCGGGGTGGGCATCAGATCGTCTCGCTTCCGGTGGAACTTTCCGCTGCCCTTCGGGATTTCAGCCAGCGCCAGGGCGTCACGCTGTTTATGACGCTGCTGTCCGCGTTTTATGTGCTGCTCAGCCGGTATACGGGACAGGACGATATTCCGGTTGGCTCGCCGATTGCCGGGCGAAACCGCCAGGAAATCGAAGACCTGATCGGCGTTTTCATCAATACCCTGGTACTGCGCGCCGATTTGTCGGGCAGCCCAACCTTTTTCGAGCTTCTGAAACGGGTACGCCAGGTGACGCTGGACGCCTATGCAAACCAGGATGTGCCGTTCGAGAAACTGGTTGAAGAACTGCGCCCGTCGCGCGATGCGAGTTATACGCCGCTGTTTCAGGTGTTGTACAACATGCTCAACTTCGGGCAGAATGAGATCAAAATCACGGGGCTGGAGGTGGAGACGATTTCCGATCTGGACATCGGCTCAAACTTTGATATGACCCTGTACGCTATCGAAGAAGGGGCGCAGATTAAGTTCTGGCTGGTTTATAACGCGGACTTGTTTCGGCACGAGCGGATCGTGCTGCTGCTGGAGCAGTACCGGCAGGTGTTGGAACAGGCTGTGACACATCCCGATGAACCCATCGCAGCATATTCGCTGGTTTCGCCGGGGTCGGAAACATACTTGCCCGACCCTGCCCAACCGCTGCGCGTGGAGTGGGAAGGCGCTGTTCATACCCGTTTTATGCAGCAGGCCCAGGATTTCCCTGATCGTATGGCGGTTGTTGATCGTTATACGTCCTGGACGTATCGCCAGTTAGATGCGCGCAGCAGCCAGCTTGCTCATTATCTGCACGCTCAGGGCGTGCGCCCTGGCGATGTCGTCGCGGTATATGGGCATCGCAGTCTGCCATTGGTCTGGGCGCTGTTGAGCATCCTGAAGGCCGGGTGCGCGTTCACCGTTCTCGACCCGGACTATCCGCCCACGCGGTTGGTTGAGCAGCTTGAACTGGCTAAACCTACCGGTTGGATTCATCTGGAGACCGCCGGGTCAATGTCTGAGGTGCTGCAAACGTTCATTCAGCAGCTTGACATCTGTAAATTCGTGCTGCCGCATCCGGCTCGACCACGCGAAGGCGATTTTCTGGCGTCCTTTGATACGACTGCTCCAAATGTCGAGGTTGACCCTGATGGGTTAATGTATGTCCTCTTTACCTCCGGCACGACGGGTAAACCGAAAGGTATATTGGGGACGCTCAGACCGGTGTCGCATTTCCTGAAGTGGCACAGCGAGACGTTCGATCTGAGCCAATCGGATAACTTCAGTATGCTTTCGGGTCTGGCGCACGACCCGCTGCTGCGTGATATTTTCACGCCGCTGTGGTTGGGCGGGACGCTGTACATACCCGACCCACAGGCGATTTCCTCGCCAGACCTTTTGCTGGAATGGATGCGGGAAAATCGTATCACTGTCACTCATCTGACCCCGCCGCTGGCTCAATTGCTGACCGAGGCGGGTTATGGCGGTGATAACCTGCCTGACCTGCGGTATGCGTTTTTCGGCGGCGATGTGCTGACGCAAAATCTGGCGATGCGTTTTCAGGAATTCGCGCCTAATGCGACCAGCGTCAATTTTTACGGCGCTACCGAAACGCCCCAGGCGATGGGTTTTTATGTCGTTCCAAAAGTGGATTTGGCAAACGGGGATGCAGGAAAACCGCCGATTATTCCGGTCGGTCGCGGCATCGCGGACGTTCAACTGCTGGTGTTAAACCCGGCAGGCGGTCTGGCGGGGATTGGCGAACTGGGCGAGATCGCCATCCGCACGCCTTATCTGACGCGCGGATACATCAACGATGAATCGCTGACCCAGACGCGCTTCGTCACCAACCCGTTTACCGGCGCGGACGATGATCGCCTGTACCGGACGGGCGATCTGGGGCGCTACCTGCCGGATGGCAATCTTGAGTTTCTGGGGCGCGCCGACCAGCAGGTCAAAATACGCGGCTTCCGCGTCGAACTTGGCGAAATTGAGGCGGCGTTAGTCGAACACCCGGCAGTTCAAAAAGCCCTGGTGACTGCCTTCGAGGGGGCGCCGGGGGATAAACAACTGCTGGCCTATTTCATCGCTCAGGGTGAACCCGCTCCACAGGCCAGCGAACTGCGGGAGTTTTTGCGAAACCGGCTTCCGGCTTACATGATTCCCTCGGGTTATATCGCGCTGGATGTTTTTCCGCTGACACCCAACGGTAAGATAGATCGGCGGGCGCTGCCCAGACCCGAACAGGGCTATCGAGATTCGGAGCAAAGTATTGTTGTTCCGCAGACTGAGATAGAAGTGCTGTTAGCGGAAATTTGGAGGGGCATCCTGCATATTGAACAAATCGGCGTTTATGACAACTTCTTCGATCTCGGCGGCCACTCGCTTCAGGTGATGCAGGTTGTACACCAGGTTGAAGCACGAACGGGCCGCCGGATTGACCCGGCTGCGCTGCGTTTCCAGACATTGGGCCAACTGGCGGCTGCTTTTGAAGGTGTGGAACTGACAGCGCCGGCAGAGCGGGATGAAGAAACCGAGGATACGCCGAAAAACCTGCTGGCTAATCTTCGCCGAATGGTTTCAAAGAAGAAGTAGGGGAAAAGGTTTGAACCAGAGTCATCTGCCCGGAGAGGATGTTGAAGTATTCTATTTCGGCTCATCGGAGAAGCTGCTGTTTGGCATTTTTCATCGCCCGCCGCCTCAAACCGCGCGGCGGACGGGTGTCGTTTTGTGTCCTCCTATCGAACAGGAATATATCCGCTGTCACCGCGCTTATCGCCAGTGGGCGGTAAGGCTTGCCAGGGCAGGGTTTCCTGTTTTGCGTTTCGACTATTATGGCACCGGGGATTCTGCCGGCGATGATGCCGTTCAGGGCTTATCTCAGTGGCGTGACGATATTTCGGCGGCTGTTGAGGAGTTGAAAAATCGCGGGCGGCTGTCAGCCGTCTGCTTAGGCGGCCTGCGTCTGGGCGCTGCGCTGGCAAGCCAGGTGGCTGCTGAGCGGCGGGATATAACCGGGCTGGCGCTGTGGGAGCCGGTTGTCAGCGGCCAGGAATACCTGCAAGAGCTGCTGGAGTGGCATCGGGATAAACTGTGGTATTTTCTCTCCGATGTGCAAAACGCTCCTGAAACGAACGTCAGGCCGAGTGAATTGTTGGGGCTGGCGCTGACGCCGACCATGCTGGACGATTTTAATCAGCTCAATCTGCTGTCCACAACTCAACCACCGGCAGATCGTATTCTTATTATCGAGAATAATGCCACAGAATCGGCGAAGGAGCTGCTGGCGCATTTCGAGAAGTTGGAGTTGGGTGTACTCTATAAAGTAGTTGCGGGTCCCAGGGTGTGGTCGGATGATCCCGATAAAGCTCTGGTGCCGCACGAGGTTTTGCAGGCGATGGTAGCGTGGATGTCTGAGGTTGCGGAATGAGCGAAAGAGCGGTGCTGTTCGGTCGGAATAAAACGCTGGTCGGGATTCTAACGGAACCGGATTTCCCGCCCGATCCGTCGCTTCCGGCTGTGGTGCTTTTCAACGGAGGTCTGATCCACCGGGTTGGGCCGAGCCGGGTGTATGTCAAACTGGCGCGAAGGCTGGCGCGGATGGGTTTTGTTGTGCTGCGTTTTGATCTATCCGGGATTGGCGACAGCAGCGCCCGGCTGGATAACCTGCCTTTCGAGCAGAGCGTGCCGGATGACGCGCAGCAGGCATTGGACTATCTCGCCCGGACGCGAGGCATCAAACGGTTCATCACAGCGGGACACTGTGCCGGTTCGCTGCACGCCTTCCGGGTTGCCATGCAGGATAATCGGGTAGCGAGCGTTATTCTCATCAACAGCGAGGGTGGAGAGGATAGCTGGAAGGCTTATGATCGCAGGCGCAAAACCAGCCGCTACTACGAGAATTACTACGGTAAGGGCGCGCTGACCAGTTCCGATAAATGGAAGAAGTTTTTTACCGGGCGCGCCAATTATCGGAGCATCGCGCGGAATGTGGTTCAGAATATCCTCTGGAACAAGGTGTTGACGCTCTCCTTCCGCGTGAAAAATGCAGTCACCGGACGCCGCCGGGCAACCCAGTACGGCGCGCAGATAAAAGCTATCGTCGAGGGTATGCACGCGCTGGCGCAGCGAAACACGCCCATTTTAATCGTCTATTCGCAGGGAAGTTCCGGCTTGCAGCGCACGCAACTGCTGGTCGGCAGCGAACTGCATGAACTAAGCGCCGCGGAAAAACTCAAGTTGGAAATTATCCCGCAGGCTGACCACACTTTTACGCTGCTTGCCAGCCAGGAAAAACTCGCTCAGATTGTTGAATCCTGGTGCAGCGCCTTCAACCCGGAATCGGCGGTGTCGCCGGCTTATTAGGCGGGACCGGTTTGGTCAAAATATTGGCGAATGGCGCTGATTGTTCGCTTAACGACGGCGCGTCCAGTATGGACAGGCAGGTTGATAATAGATGCACCCAGCCAGTCGGCATGAGGCGTGTCCTGGGGTGGCAGATGAGGCGCGAGCGCGGCGCGCATGTAACGCAGCGAGGGATACCAGCGTGTGACCTCGGTGAGGTTGTTCTGCCATAAATGCCGCAAAAGACCGTTCCGGTGTTCGACCGGGATACATAGTGGATAACGCCATAGAACCGAACCCGCCGGCCGGTTGAGCGTTTGTGCCAGAATATCCGGGAGCATCCGGTCGTATAAAGCGGCCATTTGCGCGCGATGTTGAAGATTCGTGGTTAAGTTTTGTAACGCTTCCGGCAGGCCGAGCCATGAGGCATCCGATAAACGATAGCTGATTAAGCCCCGGAACATCTCAAAAAGCGGCGGATAAAGCTCTAAAATGCGCGGGTTTTCGGCCTCGTACTGGTGCAGCGCCCAGTAAATCTGATTCCACTGGTCGGTCAGATCGGCCAGATGGTTGTCCCATGTTGGCAGCCCGGCAAGTAATTGTTCGACTTCCGCCGCCAGTCGTTGGTCATCGGTCAGAACTGCCCCGCCGATGTCGTTATCAACCAGCTTACCCTGCCCAAAACTGAAGATCGAAGCATCACCCCATGAGCCTACCGGCTGACCATTGGCCTGCGCGCCGATGGCTAATGCAGCATCCTCGATGACGAAGACGGCGTGATCGCGCGCCCAGGCATATAAATCGGCAATCGGCGCGCTGAAACCGTACATATGGCAGGGGATGAGTGCGGCGGGTTGGTAGGGCAGCGCAGCCGCCAGCGTATTGGGGGTGATATTGCCGGTTTGTGGGTCAATATCCACCAGGAAAGGTTTGCTGCCGCTGTGAAGCACGGCCCACAGGACGATGTAACAGGTGTTGGCGGGGATTAACACCCAGCGATCCTGAAACCCCAGAACGCGCAGCAGCGACCAGATGCCGGCCGCTGCTCTGCCGGCCAGTACAATATGCTGCCGCCCGGTCAGGTCACGTAGCTTTTGGGACGCCAGCAGCATGGAGGCTGTGCGGCGTGGTTTATGGTGAGACATTGCTAATGACTCCCTCCGATCAGATGTCACAAATATAACCCAGCCTGTGTTTCGAACCGACGATGCTGGAGCAGCCACTGCCGCGTCAATGCGATCATCGCGGAAACCGGCGCGCTGTGATACGATTGTGCCGCTGGATTCAGGATTTTTTGTGTGGAGGTTTGTGTGAGCAAAGCGAAAAAACAGCAGAAGGCTAAAAGTTCGGTCAACTGGATGTGGGTCGGCCTGGCGGCTGCTGTGGTTGTCATCCTGGGCATTATCCTCGTTACACAGGTTTTAAACCGGCCCGCGCCATCGGCGGCAGCCGGCGCGGCGCTTCCGGCGGAAGTGTCGGCTGCCGAAGCGGCAGCTTTGCGGGACAGCGGCGCTTTTGTTCTGGACGTGCGCCAACCTGAGGAATGGGCGGAATATCATGTTCCTGACTCGACTCTCATACCCCTGGGTGAACTGCCAAACCGCCTGAATGAGCTGCCGCGCGATCAGGAAATCGTTATCGTATGCCGGTCGGGAAATCGCAGCCGCCAGGCGCGAGATATTTTGCTTGACGCCGGCTTTACGCAGGTCGCCAGCATGGCCGGCGGGCTGAACGAATGGCGCGCGCTGGGATTCGTGACCGTGCCGGGTTCATAACAGGCGCGCTGTTTTTGCGGGATGGGCGACCGATGGAATTTGATATTGACAGGGGGTGGTGGGGGTGTTATACTCCCATCACAGTTTAATAGGGGGCGTGGTGTAGCGGCCTAACATACTGCCCTGTCAAGGCAGAGATCGCGGGTTCAAATCCCGTCGTCCCCGTCTGTGTACAATAATATCTCCACCCATAATATCTTCACTCAAACCCACTGCAATTTCGGTGGGTTTTGTGCTGTCTAGCCCCACTGTGACGTGGTAATTCGGGCGTAAAGACATCCCCACAACTTTATCGCCGCGTACCCAGACCCGTGCCACGATCAGCTTGATGAGTTCCTCCTGCGCTTTCATATCGCCTTTGGTTGCTTCCCAATGGGCGGTGAAGTTCGCCAGCACGTCTGCTGCGACTTCAAGCTCATCGTCGGGAATGGGTGTAAGCTGCTCTAGCTCCTGTTGGAGCTTGATACGTTCTTCGAGATAGGCATCTTTATCGGTGATAAAGCCGTTATCCCATCGGAAATCCATCCGCTCGATAATGCTTTTAATCTGAGCGATCCGCTCGTCAAGATTCTGGTCACCGATAAGCTGCCCCATCGCCTGCACCATCTTGTCTCGCCAGTCAGTCGGCGGTTTGAGTGTTTTGAGGATGGCAACTACCTGCTGTTCGAGGGCTTCAGCCCTCGTTGAGGTTTGAGAGCATTCGCGGGTGAAATCACGTGCCCGGCAACGATAGTATCGATATATGCCTTGCTGGTTCGTGTGGGGTCGCATTTTGCCATATTCCTCATCTTCTACGTCGCTCGGCATATTGGCGACACACTCAGCGCAGTAGACCAGATCGCGCAGCAAGTACACACGGTGTTTCGGGTAGAATTCGTGATGGATGGCTTTGGCGTTGCGGATTTCTTGGCAGCGGTCAAAAAGGTCTTGCGGAATGAGCGCCTGATGCTTGCCTGGAAACCACTCTACCTTGCCCGCCCACGAACGTCGTCCGTCCGCATGACGCTGATATGGCTGATACTTCACAAACCCCAGATACGTCCGATTTTGGAGCATGTCGCGTACCATCTCCGTAGAGAACAACTTTCCGGCTTTAGTGCGATAGCCACGCTCATTTAGCTCACGGGCAATGTCGTTATCGCTCTTGTTTCCGGTGGAATAAAGCTCGAAGGCGAGCGTCAATCCCTTTAACTCATGGTCATTGGGGAGCAGCACACCATCTTTGCTTTTATCCGTGCCAAAGGGCGGCAAGTTGTTGTGATAACCCTGTGCTGCACGCTCGCGCTTACCCTTGACTGTCTCCTGTGCCAAATTGCGCGAGTACCAGTCCGCGACGCTCTCCATGATGCCTTCAATCAGCGCACCCAGCGCGCCGTCACTATCTTCGGAAGGCTCGCTGACCGAAAATACCTTAATGCCATAGTCGTGCCGTAGCAGAGACTTGATGGCGAGTGACTCGGTGCGATTACGGGCGAAGCGGTCGAACTTGTGAACAATAATCGCGTCGAATTTCTTGTTTTTCGCATCACGCCGGAGGTTGAGAAATTCCGGGCGATCTGCGGTGCGACCGGACTGTGCCTCATCCACGTAGTAGTGAACGATTTTGCCGCCTTGCGACTGCACCCAGGTATCAATGGCGCGCCGCTGTGCATCTACCGAGAAATTACCCACTTGCTCCTCTGAACTGATGCGGATATACGCTGCATAGCGCATGATGTCTTGTCCTTTTTCTGTATTTTCCGGCTGTTCGAGTTGAATGAGTCGCCCTTCAAGCGCGACTTCATCGAAGGTTTCACCAAACTTCGGCACGGTGAAAAAGCGCTTGTTTGCGAGATGAGGCACAAATTTTATGGACTGTTCTACTTCATTCATGTTCTCCTTTCGCTTTGTCTTCCACTTCGTCAGTTAATTCCATAGCGCCCTCAGCATTGCTATAGGCGCGTTTCTTCATCTGAACTTCTATATATCCTTTTATCAAGGCGCTGTACGCTCTCTTAAAATCAATTCCGTCTGACTTTCGGGGAACATCTTGCTCGGAATCCTGATGGGATTGAAAAGTTGATCGTTTTTCACTTTCCTGAGACATGCCATTTTCTCCACTCGTTTCTCAAACAAAAAGCCGTCAACGCTTATGAAGCATTGACGGCAAACGTCACTCACGAAATAATTGCGCGTTAGCCTTCGATACTGTCGTAACCAGCGTCGTTGGTTAGCTCTCGGCGGGTGCGACCAACACCTTCCGAGAGCGCCTTGTTAAGTTGTACATTTGCGATTATACCATAATTTTGATTGTGTAAACACAAATAGACTAGCGGTTGTGTTTCAATTTCTAAACTTTGATGCGTAGCCTTTGTGGTACTGCTCCTTTCCGCTGAAAATGCGAGCGAGATTCACCGTACATTCTGCGAAAGTCAGCACGCGAGGTGCGCGGCATTGCCAATACCAAAGGCGCTGCTCTATGTCGATAGAACGGCGTGAATAGAGTTGTTGAGGGTTGCTCAAGCCTTTACGGGTCGCCCAGGTCTTTAGCTGTTCCAAGTCATGCTTCCGGTGCAGCAGACCACAGATTGACCAATAGGCTGAGAAGAACTGTGAGAGGGAGTTGTGCTGATAGTGCTTGAGGAGCGAATCTGGCATATCGAGTCCGAATCTAGCAGGACTCGTAAACCAGAGTCAACATGGGAAATTATTGGTCAGATGCGTGTTGTTTGAACAGAGAAGAGAGCGCCCGAACCATTTGCAGCACAAACTGTTTGGCTTCGAGGGTTGGGAGCTTGCGAAACTCATTGAGGAGCATTTGGTCTACATCCTCTGATAGAACTTCACCTTCGTAGAAATACGACACGGGGACTTGGAGTATCTGGGCGAATGTGGAAAGCTCTGTTGCCGGAACTTTCCGTTTTCCGGTTTCATATTCAGAGATTGCCGTCTGATCTTTTTTCACCGCATCAGAAAAGTCCCGTTGAGACATCCCAATGTTCTCGCGGGCTTGGCGGATGCGTTGTCCGATTTCTGCTTGAGTGACCAATGATGCTTCCCAAAACGACATAATAGAAGTAATGCAGTTTACCCATTATACGAGAGACCATGTTCTGCTGCATCATCCTGAGGGCGTTTTCGATTGATAGATTTCCTCCCAAGTGGATTAATTAGGAAAAGAAACGAACAACTTTTGGAAAAATAAATTCCAAAAGAGAGGTAGACTGAAAATAAACGGCTGCGACAGGATAAGAACATGCCCCGAATTGCTGATGACGATAAACGCGCCCGCCTTGATCGCGTCTACATTTTGCTCAAACGGCATGAGAATGGTTTGACCTCTCAAGAAATCGCAGGGCATTTGAATTTGGAGCGCCGCACTGTAGATAACTATCTTGCCGAGTTGGAAACTGAGGGAAGAGTCTACAAGGAAAGCAAATACTGGTTGGCGCTTCCTTACGATGCAATTGCGTTACGGCGATTAGAACCCAGTCCTGAAGAAGCCGTCGCATTATATTTGGCAGTTCGGTTGCTTGTAAAACAATCGGATAAACGCAATGAGGTTGCCGAAACTATGCTATACAAGCTGGCGCAAATTCTCGGTGATGATCTGCGTTTAGGCGAAGATATTATCCAAGCCGCAAAGTCCCTTGCGGAACGCCCGCTAGAAACTGATTATCAAGACATCTTCAAGACAATTGTGCGCGGCTATATCTACCGTCGCCTTGTGCAAATTACCTACGCGCCATATCAGGGCGGAGTTTTCGAGACTGCGATAGCGCCCTACTTGCTAGAACCATCGGGAATCGGGTATTCAACCTACGTTATCGGTCACAGCAGCATCGTGAATGATCTCCGCACCTACAAGATGGAGCGTATTCAACGCGCACAGCTTCTACGTGATGGGTTTGACATCCCACAGGATTTTCCCGGCATCGACATTTTACGGAACGCTTGGGCAATCTATCACGGTGAAGCTGTCCTTCACGTTATTCTGCGATTTAGCTCTCATGTGGCACGGCGCGTCCGTGAAACGACTTGGCATCCCTCACAACAAATTGTACGTGACCCAGAGCAGGATGGATTTATTCAACTGCACCTTGATGTGGCTGATACAACTGATCTCAAGCCCTGGATTCGGGGTTGGGGCGCGGCATGTGAAGTGCTTGAGCCTGTTTCGTTACGCCAAGAACTGGCAGGAGAGGTACGGCAACTTGCTCGCGCTTATGGATGGCAAGATGGGGATGATGCACAAGCCACTCTAAACAGCATCTTCAGGAGTTAATGATGAGTATGAAACTTCAGGCTATTGACGCTGACTTGTACCCTCATCAGCAGCATGTAAACGATTTGGTGCTGGCAGGTAAAAATGTGCTGCTTACTGCGCCGACAGGCTCAGGGAAAACAGATGCAGCATTGAATCCCTTTTTATTGTCTCTCAGTCGTTTGCGAGCATATGATCCTATTCCAAAGTGTGTCTACTCAGTCCCAATGCGTGTTTTGGCAAACCAATTTATCGAAAAATATAAACCTAGAGTGACCGAATATGGTGCAAAAATCGGGTTGAAGCTGGAAACCAAGATTCAAACAGGTGAGCAGCAGGATGATCGAGAATTCGCCTCAAACCTGATTTTTGCCACTATAGATCAAACGTTGAGCAGCTATCTGCTCACGCCATACAGCTTGCCAAAACGCTTAGGCAATATTAACGCTGGCGCACTGGTGGGCGCGTATCTGGTGTTCGATGAGTTTCACCTTTACGACCCTAACTCCACACTGCCGACCACGTTACATATGCTCAAACAGTTGAACGGTATTACGCCCTTTGTCTTGATGACCGCGACCTTCAGTACATCATTAATCGAAGAATTGGCACACGAGTTGAACTGTGAAATTGTGCCGAAAACCGAAGATGAACGACAAGCGATTCTGGGCATCAAATCACAGCAGAAGATACGCCGCTATCACGTTGCTGACACTCCGTTGAATGCCGAACGAGTGCTGGAAACGCATCGCGGACGCTCTATCGTTATTTGCAATCAAGTGGAGCGCACACAGCAGCTATACAGGTGCTTGAACGCCCTCAAATCTGATCATACGCGACTGATCTTACTGCATAGTCAATTTCTGACTGAAGATCGCCGTAGGATTGAAACGCTTTTGCAAGAAATGTTTGCTAAAGACAGTGGCGCTGATGTCATTGTGGTAGCTACGCAGGCAATTGAAGTGGGCGTGGATATTTCCAGCACCATCATGCACACCGAACTTGCGCCTGCCAACAGCATTGTCCAGCGTGCCGGACGCTGCGCTCGTTATAAAGGTGATGAGGGAGATGTCTACATTTATCATCAGGTGGAAGCCACTGATGGATCGGTGGTTGATCTCACCCAGAACTTTATGCCGTATGAAGGAATGGGATTGGTGGTCGGCAAAACACTTGCCGCGTTTCAAGCCCGCAGCAGGAACACATTCACTTATCTTGATGAACAAGCCGTTCTGGATGAGGCGCATACCGAAGCGGACACCGCTTTACTTCAGCGGTTGCGAAGCATCCAGACAGATCATAAGCGCAAAATTCATGCTCTTCAAAGCGGTAATCCTAATCAGGGCGGTGGTACGGTTGACCCTCGCCACCTCATCCGCGAAATCGCCAACCAGCCCGTGACCATCAGCAGCAACCCCGATTCGCTACGTGAAGCCCCATTTGATGCCCCCGCTTTTGGACTGCATCCGGGGACAGTACAGAAGCACCTCAAGGATTGGCTGGAACGTGGCAAGGCGTTGGGTATATGGTCAGTCAAAATGCTGGTCGAGGTGGATGAAAAAGACAAGCATAAGGTCGAAGAACGAGCGCAAACAAATCAAGAGCGTTTTGAATGGAACGACGTGAAGGATGCAAATAGTGCATGGGGCGCACAACTGCTGGTGGTTAATCCAATATTATCCTCTTATGACCCCGATTTCGGTTTTATCGCGCATCGGGAAGATGAAAAAGTATGGGAAGCCAAACTCCCAAGTCGGGAGGCGAGAACCGCCCATCCTCCCGTTCATTATCGACTTGAAACTTACGCGCGACATATCCAGCTTGTGCATGACGCATTTCAAACGCTGTGGCTGGACGTAGCAGCAAATGCACGTCAGCTTGAGAAGCATTTTAGCTGGCAGCGGGGGACACTGCGCTACGCCTGCGAATTGGCGGTGCTGTTACATGATGTCGGCAAACTGAGCAAAGGTTGGCAGAAGTGGGTACAGGAACATCAGCGCAAAATTGGTCAACCTGCCGATATTAATCAGGCTTACGCCCATACAGAATATGACTCGATGAACGATGAACACCGAATTGCACAAGGAGAGATGGAGAAGCGTCCCTATCATGCGGTAGAAGGCGCGTTAGCTACCCTGCCTATCGTTCACCAAATACTTGCTGATGACAACCTCACACGGGCAGTATTCAGCGCAATTGCCCGCCATCATGCGCCTTTTTCGCAAGAGAACATGACCGCCCGGTTAGTCAGCACCGCACCCAAGTTCATTTCAGAAACCTTCGCTCAAGCAGGGTTGACTATCGACGCACCGGCATTGAACGGACTAAATGAAGACCTTACTCCGCTTGATGATGCTGACCGCGACAGCTTGATCGCTGTGCCTGACAACCTACAGGCTTTTTTACCTTATTTGCTGATTGCTCGTGTGCTGCGTCTTGCTGACCAGGAAGGAACACGAATGGGATCATGAATCCACGCCTTCTACTCTCAGTACCCTCTACGGGTGTGTCGAGAGAAACATTCGACAATCTATCTTTCAATACCCTCAATTTGCAGGTGTCGGATCGGGTATCTTTTAGTATAGCGCAGATGTCAGAATTTTTGAGGGCTTGACCTGAATCTATAATTAGCATATCATTCCCATAGATTGTCGAATGTTAAAACCAGAGCAATGGAATGGAAAAACCACACATCCTGGGTTGGGAATGCAACGCGCACCTGTACATCTGTTTCAAGAATACGTGTGACGAAAACACCTCATTATTGCCAGAATTGTTTCGCACTGCTTTGCCTTACATGATGAGTTGGGATTCTGAACAAAATGCATGGCGTTTAACTCTTCATGCGATTCAAGATATTTCTTTATTGGCATATCGCTATCTTGGAGAGCGATCATTCACCTATCTAGGCGTTGGCTTATTTTGAACTCAATTTTTGGAAAAATATTTTCCAACTTCCTGTTAGGCTGAGGATAGTAGCGTCATAGACGAGGCAAACATGCCCGATTACCAACAGTTCTTTATTGATAAAACACCGAAGTCCTTTGGCGATGCACTTCTGCTGCATGGTTTTGCACGCCTACTCGAAAATTTCGGTGTTGATCCGTCGGGTATCGTGATCTCGGATCGTGGATCATACTTTTCTGTTGATCTCGCTACACCGATTGGTAATGAACAGATTGACGAAGCAGCAAAAACAGTGCAGCTAATTCCTTATATCAAAACGGCGAAGAATGCGCTGCCTTACGACGACTTACGCTATGTTGATTATGAGGCGGAAAAGGCGCAATCTGCCGCGTTTTTTGAAGCCCGTAAGAGTGGTGGAGAAGCCTCACCACCTTCACCTGAATGGTCAATTTATCGTGCCATCAACCCCGGTGCAATTCAGGGATATAACAATCTGGCGCGCGCCTGGTATATCGCTCGCAGCCGTGAAACCTTATATTTACTGTTCGATTTATTCAGCGCCACCCCCAATGATATTGATGGTGCAATGTCTGCGTGGAAAGCGTTGGATAAAGCAAAAGGGTGGGGCATTAAAGCCAGCGCCACCGCGCTGCAATTGTTCAATCCAGATTCTGGCAAAGGGCATAACAAGGTCAAAGGTGACGGTCTGAGTATCGGTAATCTTGACAGCTTCTGGCTACTTGAATACCTGAAAGCCGCCGGATTCTATGTCGGCGCGATTACCCGGACGCTGCGCGAGAGTAAAGATCGTAAGACGCTGGTTGTTGTGCCGCGTCAGCTTACCCTCAGTGAAAACCTGACGGTGATGGGCAAGTTTGCTGAGTCCATGCAGGTTCCGCTTTATCCAACACAGTTCGATATTCTCGCTGTTATCCGCTATACCCATGCTTTAATCAAACATGCCATAGCAGCGCCGCGCGGAAGGTATGCCCTAGATCGTTCCCAAGTTAAACAGCGGGTGGTTGCTGGATTTCAAACAGCATTCTACAAAGATATGGGAAACAGCGCGGCGACGATGAATATGTCATTTTTGGGCTTACCCGGTTGGGTGGCAGTAGCATCGCAGACGGATGTCAATCTTTATATCCACCCGGAGACCGGGTTGTTGGTCGAGTTTGAAAAGTTTGTCCGCCAGTTCAACGAGAAGGAAAGCGATGTGCCAGAACTGCTGCGCCCGCTGCGCGATTTTGTCTCTGGTGATGATTTAGAGGTGTTCTTCGAGTTCACGAATGCGTTTCCCGGCTATCTGATCGGGAGGCGCTCCCGAAGAAAACCCGCCAAAGCCCTGTCCACTCAATTCATTGAAAGGATTATCATGAGCCAAAATGACCCTATTTTAAGCAATATCCTCGACTCCCCCGGTTTTCGAGATGTTGCCTATGCAATTCGGAAAAGCACAGTGATCGCGCAATGGAGTACCGAAGATGCCAGGAAAAAAGGAAAGCGGTATCCATACGAAATCCGCTATGGACTCCATCAAACGCTGCTAAGGCGGGCAGCACGCAAGCAGGAGTTTATTGCAGACCTGAGTGCCTTCCTCACTCAGTATCAAGCGGAGACCGTTCAAATAGAAGAAACGATGTCGAAGCGCAACGTGCCGTTTCCATTTGAGTACCAACGACGAAGTATCCGCACTACCGCACTTGAGGAAATCGTCGCCTTAATCGACGAATATGGGTCTGAACCCGTTGCCAATCTGCTGATTGCCTATGGATATGCACGTCTGCCACGTCAAGTGGATGACTCTACCGATGAAACACCTCTAGAACCCGATGAAGCCTTTGAAGGTGAGGAATAACCATGACTCAAAGAACGCCGATCTACAGCCTGTCGCTTAATGCCCGCGCAACCCTTGACCTTCATAGTCTGAATAACGAAGGCGGTGAGGGCAACCAGATTCAGACGCGCATGGTCAATATTGTCGGTCAGGATGGTCAACTTCATAATGTCAACGCAGTCAGCGGCGATATGTATAAACACATTCATGCCGAACATATATTTCGGATTGCTTCTGAGCGAGGCGATCTCCCGTTATGCGCGGGCTGCCGGACGTTCAATGCCAATCGCATTAACGCGGATACGGGTTTCATTCAGCGGACGAGGGGCATGAGCGATGCTGCCACATTGGATGAGTTGCTACGAACCTGTGCGCTAGATGATACACATGGCATTTTGATTACTGAGGGTGGGCGCAGTGTACCGCGCAAAAGCGTGATCGAGTTCGGTTGGGTTGTGGGTGTCCCAGAGAGCGTAAAAACCGATAGTTACTTCCACGTCAAGTATGCCAGTGAGCGTAGCGAAGGGAAGCGTGGTGAAGACCGCGAAGGTACAGATCGCGGCGCTAATCTCGGTCAGGCAATTTTCCATCGTCCGGCATCATCGGGGATTTATGCCGCCGTTTGCCATGTCGAACTGGCACGGATCGGCTTCAACGACATCACCCAAATCTACGCCATTGATGAGCAACAGCGGGTGGTTCGCGCTCGTGCAGTGCTGGAGGCATTGCTCTACACTTTCCTCGAAACGCGCGGCGCAATGCGTTCGGCACAAGCCCCTCATCTCGTCAACTTAGAGGGCGCACTGACCTATAGCACTAAGCCCGTTCCTGCTCCAACGGTCAGTCCGTTAAACAATAATTACCCTGAACATATTGAACAAACGGTTGGCATACTCAACCGAATCAATAATGGGGATGTAGTGCAATTGAAGTGGTTTAACTCAACGGCAGAATTAGCGAACGTTATCGCTGATTTGCTCGAAACGACATCTCCCTACAGCTTGCGATATACGACGGGAGTGTAATGATGTGGGTCGCTGCGAACTACACGGCAACGACGCTGTTCAGCTTGAGGTTGTCCACTGCGACAGCCTCAGGCGCACGAACTCATCTCGTGCCAACGCCGTATACTATCAAGATGGCGCTACTTGATGCGGCTTGTCGGCTTGATGGAGTAAATATTGCTCGTGAGAATTGGGAGTGGCTGCGCGGCTCAGTCGTGGCGCTACGTCCGGCAGAGCGCGTGGTCGTCAACAATACATTTATCAAGATACTGCGTCCTCGTCGTAAAGACAGCAAATCGAAAGAGGGAGACGTAGAAGATTCAGACACAGGAAGCGCCGATGCTGGATTTTTTGGACGCACGATTGCGTACAGAGAATTTGCTCAAATCGACGGTGTATTCGGCATTGCTCTGGAAGTGCAGTGGGATGAACACGCTTTACTGCTCAATCGCTGGCTACCCATGATCCAATATTTGGGTAAGCGCGGTGGGTTTGTGCAAATGGTGAGTGAACCCGCCACTTCGGATAACCTTCCACAAGATTATCTTTTACTCGACGGGAAACCACGCCCATTTGATCTCGACGCGATGTTGACGCAGTTGGACGATGCGGGCGACGAATTGACGTTTGAACATGCCAATATATACAGCGGCGAGAAAATGACCATAGGTAAACATCGGCTGTTCCGAACGGTTGCTTTACCCTATCAAGTAGCACGTAGTAGTCGTGGTTACACGGCTTACCGACTGGTGCGTAAGCCTGAGGATCAAGAGTGAGCGAGTTATTCAGGTTACAAGCTCATTTGCTGCAATTCGACTGCCAAGCAGAAACAGCGATCTATCTCAACGCGGCAGCAGGTGGGCAAATTCGTGGCGCATTATGGTCAGCCTTATCGAAAATGGTCTGTCCAGACCCCGCAGCGCGGACAAATCCCGATCATCAGCAACGCTGCCCACTATGCCGCCTGATGCACCTTGAGACCGTTAGCGCACGAGGCATCAATCCGGCGCGACCATTCGCTATCCGACCACCACTGAATACGCGCATTGAACAGTCACAAACTCTTGAAAATGGTCATTGTTTCACCTTTCAGATTGTCTTGTTTGGAGATGCAGCAGGCTATATCCCCTACATCGTTCAAGCCGTCTACCGCATCGGCAAGTTAGGTATCGGCTCTGGTCGTGGGCGCTTTCGTCTGATCAGTGTAAAAGAGAAAAACCCATTCACCAGAGCAACAGCGAACCTCTACACAGCGGGTTCTTCGCTCCAACCTGCTACACAGCCCATCTTATCCGCAGATATAGAGGCTTCGGCAAATCAGCTTCCCACAGATCGGCTCGGCATCCACTTTTTGACCCCCGCACAAATTACACAAGAAGGGCGAACGTTGAAATCCCTTCAATTGCCATCAATTATTGCTCGTCTACTGGAACGCTGCCAAGCAATAGAAGCCGTCTACAGTGACACCAATAAAACCCACGAAACGTGGCGCGATCTTCATTTCAATTTGAGTCAAGCAGCAAACAATTTACAAGTCGAGCGTGACGACACCCGATGGGTTGATGTCTGGTCACGTTCGGGGCGCACAGGTCATCTCGATAATATTGGCGGCTTAGTAGGCACGATAACCTTTGTTGGAGATATAGCGCCTCTCCGGTATTGGCTTGCTTATGGTCAACTCCTTCATGTGGGCAAGAATGCTGTGAAGGGTAATGGTTGGTATGAAATTATGAAGTATTGATTCTGATTGCGTTTGCTTGGTGGCTTTCAACTGAGCACAGCCATTCATCAGTAGTTCAAAATCAACAGTGGATATGACGCCATATTCGGTTACTGCTGTTGGTGTGGAACTCTCTGGACAGCAAGCCCAAAGCGTTCATAAAAGCCATCAAAGGCAAGCATATCGGAGATGCTGTAGTGCTTGGCAACCGCAACGTTGCTACAGTCAACCATGCTTGTCTTCTTGGTTGTTTGCTCCTTAAAAATGCTATGCGTTTTCTGTTCAAGCTCTTCAGTAATTGGCAGCACCGGAATTTCGCCCTCTTCAATCATCGTCAGAAACTTGATAGCAGTCGCTTGGGTATCTCGGCTGCTCAGTACAGTGGCAGTCTCCGCGACAACCCAATTGGTGGTCGCTAGTCGTTGGAATTGTCTTTCGATCTCGTCAAAAAGCCTGACAACTGTAGTGTGGAGTGCATCATCCGGCAGGAATAAGCCGACAAACGTATCACTATCTATCAAGTAATGAAAGCTACTCGGCACGACTCCCTTTCCAAACACCACCTGCGCCGTAAAGGGTTTCGTCTATAGTTTGGGACGCATCGGTGATACCGGGAGAACCGCTCCCCTGCCACTTTCTAATTGCGGCAAACATCTTGGAGAGCTTTCGTTTTTCTCGATGTTGGAAGACCGGATTGAGTTCGTCTTCAACAATCCGAGACATGCTTTTCCGTTGCTCTCGCGCCATTCTCTTGAGGTTACGCAAGAAGCCGGGGCTGAAGACTAATGTGGTTTTTGCCGTGCGGACTTGCATTAGCGATATTACATCATGCCGACGAAGTATGGTCAATCAGCAAACTACGGGTACGGCATACATGGCGAATAAGATGCCTCACACTCATCGGTGTTCGGTTTTCATGTTCGGGATAAAATTGAAAAAACTCGATACTCGAACATCAGGAATTTGAGGTATGCCGGAAGTTGCAATACGAAGATTGAATCCAACCAAGCCGGAGCTTGCCGCACTGGAAGCCAAGATCATCGCACAGCGGAACGAGTATGCGTCATTGGATTTTCCAGAGTACCAGCATATTTACTTGGGCTTTATCGAGGGTGCTATAGATGATTTTCTGGCAGTGCTAGAGGCAGAAGTCCGCTCGACAAGGGCTGAATTTCCGTCTGCCCGCTTTACGTTGGAGTATCATCCTAGCTGCATTCCTCACACCGAGTATCCATTTCTGGTCTACAGCTTCACATTGACCAAAGTCATTCCAACCGAGCAAGCCTCAATCCGCCAATTCATGATTATGAGTTGGAAGTTACCACGAAAAGCGGACTATACAGCCGAAAACGCGGCGATTGAACACTTCATGGAATGCGAGCATATCCAATCTTACGACGATGGTTCTGGGGTCGCTTGCAAAATTGCGTCAGAGGTTGTACCGTCGCTTTTCCAAGACTGAGGGTGCGCTCAGCGAATAGGATGCCCGAATTCAAATACTCAATCTGGTCTGATCGTAGCCTGTAGCTGGCTCTGAAGCGATTTCAAATCTCGGTGAATAGTGTCCCAGACACTTTCGAGGTCAACACCCATATAGTCGTGGATGAGAATGTTTCTCATGCCGATCACGTCTTGCCAGGGAATATTAGGGTGTGCTGACCTAAAGGAAGCACTGAGGCGATTGCTGGCTTCCCCGATGATTTCAAACTTTTTGATCACCGCACTCGCCACCAGGTCGTCCTCTAAGAACTCTGGAAGGGTTCTGCCTGACACAAAAGCAAACACTGCCGAAATCGCATCGAGAATGTGTTGGACGAGAACTCGGTCTCTATCGCTCCTCATAAAACGGAACTGCTGTCCCAAGCACTTCATGCTTTATATAGGGATGCAGTGACTTTTTGGTAACAAGATCAACATCCGCACCGAGTGCTGCTTTGAGAGAACGTTGCAGTGAACTCAGGTCAAGGAGGGTGTATTTTTTCTTTGGCGAAAACTCAATCAGAATATCGTAGTCGCTATCGGAACGCGCCCTATTTTGGGCACGAGAGCCAAAGAGTGCGGCATAAACCACCTGATTTGAGCGTAAAAGTGGAATTATCTGATGAAGGTCACTCATCATATGCAAAGGCAGTATATCATCTCGTGGGAAAGTACTTTCAGCCGGGCAGAGGAAAAACGCAGATGATGGCGAATAGGATGACCTACCCGGTCATCGGGGTTCTATCTCAGTTTTTGGTGTTATTGCTCAAATGTACGAAACTCGCTAACTAAACTGAGACTGTGGGATCATTCTTTTACCAGAAGCCTCTGGGCGTGTTGTTTTATCAATTTTGGAATAACTTCGCTGGTAAGTTCTTCTTTAAGCTGAGTTGCTATGTTTTGCAAGTCTTTCTCAGTCAGTTGCTTCAATTGTGTTTCCGAGAAGCCAAGTGCGATCAGTAGATTTCGCGTTACTGAGCGACGGAGATAGATATAAAACAGTGTTGACAGGAACGAACCAGCCTGCGCCGTTGTCAGTATCTCTCGAATCGGCACAAGCAGAAATCGCGCTCTATTTTCTTCGGGAAGTTCTCGCCAAGAGGCTAATACCTCTTCTTCGATATGAAGGATGTCTTGATCGTGTAGCATTTTGATTCAGATTATAATTCTTTGCCTCTTTGCAAGTAAATAAAATACTTGTAAGTGTTATACGTGACTGGCTTTTCAAGTAATGGATTAATCAGCTTTTGGATTGCCCTTATAGATACCCCCGCCTTGAGGTATGCCATTATTTGCTCGGCGTAGGGAGTCAACACCGATCCCCGCTTATTTCTACTCCCCTTCGGTCTTCCGAGCAGCTTGCCGCTTGCTCTGGCTGCCGCTAACCCCTGCTTCGTTCGCAATGAAATGTAATCACGTTCGGCTTCCGCAAAATAGCTGTAGATCGCCAAAAGCAGCTTCCCATGCGCTCCGCTGGTCGAAAGCTCTGGCTGCCGGACAAAAGTGATCTTGATCCCCCGCTCGCTCAAGGCATTGATAATATTCAGCGTTTCCAGCATATTTCGCCCAAGTCGGGAAAGCTCGGCAACCAGCAAGTGATCGCCTGCTTCGAGCAAGTCTAAAAGTTCTTCGATTCGGCGTTCCTTTGGGGTTTTGCGTGAGGAAACTTCGGCTTCGATGAACTGGTCAATGATGATGTGCTGCTGCTGCGCGTACTCTAGCAGAAGGTGCTTCTGCTTGCTTAAATCCTGTTCGTCGGTGGATACCCGAATATAACCCAGTGTAGTGACCCCAAAAAGTTGGACACCAAATCGGCTTAGCTTATTTTAACACCGGTACAGGCTGGTTGGCCCACCAGTCCGCTTCATATTCGGCAGGC
>QUBZ01000059.1 GCA_014338005.1 Chloroflexota bacterium
GCGGCTTTGAATATTCTTGAGGCGGGGCGTCGCCTCATACTGTCTCAGTCGGAAGAAGTCCCCGTGACAAACGGGGCGTCCGGCGCTCACGGCAGTTTCTCCCACCTTTAGGTGTGGGGAGTACGTCACGATAATCCTCCAACCGAAAGCGCCGCCAGAGGGAAACAAAATGTCCGAGCCGATGACCATCCTGTGCCTGTCCAGCTATTTTAAGGGGGAAGCTTTTCTGCGAGAAACCAAACGCCAGGGCTGCCGGGTGCTGCTGCTGACCGAAGAAAAGCTGAAGGATGAAAAGTGGCCGCGCGAGAGCATTGACGATTTTTTGCTGATGCCCGACCTCAGCCGGCTGCAAGATGTGATAAACGCTGTCAGCTACCTGTGCCGCGCTCAGGACATCCGGCGTATTTTCGCGCTGGACGAATACGATGTCGAAACGGTGGCGGCGCTGCGCGAGCATCTGCGGCTGCCGGGCGCGGGGCAAACGCTCACCCGCTTCTTCCGCGACAAGCTGGCGATGCGAATGAAAGCCTCTGACGGCGGCATCGCTGTGCCGCCCTTCACACCGGTTTTTAACTACGACCGCCTGCGAGACTACATGGGGCGCGTTCCCCCGCTCTGGCTGCTCAAACCCCGCACCGAGGCCGGCGCAATGGGCATCAAAAAGATTCACGAGCCGGAAGAACTGTGGCGCTGGCTGGACGCCCTGGGCGATCGGCAGTCTCATTTTTTGCTGGAGCAGTACATCCCCGGCGATGTTTTTCATGTCGACTCGATCATCTGGGAGGGCAAAATCATCTTCGCCAGCGCCCAGCAGTACGGCCAGCCGCCGATGAACGTGGCGCACGAAGGCGGCATCTTCACCACCCGCACCCTGCCCCCAGAGTCCGATGAAGCCCAGGCGCTTTACGCGCTCAACTGGCAGGTGATTCAAACGCTCGGCCTGCCGCACGGCGTAACCCACGCCGAATACATCCGCAGCCATGCCGAAGGACGCTATTATTTTCTGGAGATCGCGGCGCGGGTGGGCGGCGCATTTATCGCCGACCTCATCGAAGCCGCCACCGGGCTGAACCTGTGGGCCGAATGGGCGCGCCTGGAAATCGCCCACGCGCGCAGCCAGGTTTATCAGCTTCCCGAACGCCGGCGCAAACACGGCGGGCTGCTGGTGTCGCTGGCGCGCCAGGAATACCCGGATATGTCGGCCTATAATGACCCAGAAGTGGTGTGGCGCATTGACAAAAAACACCACGCCGGCCTGGTTGTCGTTTCTGAAGATCAGACGCGCGTTCAGTCCCTGCTTAATGACTATACGCAGCGTTTCATCACCGATTTCATGGCCGTTCAGCCGCCGAAAGACCGGCCCACCCATTAACTGTTGGTAAAATTCAGCAATAATTCAAAAGGCCCGGATTGATTTCCAGGCGTTTTGGTATAGCCTAAAGGTTGAAACCCAACGACGAAACCACTTGTAGATATGCCGCTTTTCACACCCAACTATCCCTTCTCCGAAACCGGCTTCCCGGCTCTGCTTTCCACACCGGAGCGCACTGGGGCATTGTCCCGTTACACCGGGCGCGGCGTGGTGATGGCTTTTGTCGATTCCGGCTTTTATCCCCATCCCGACCTGGAAGGCCGCATCCTGGTTCATGCCGATGCTTCGACCAACCACGTCATCGAACAAAAGTCAAACTTCACCGTCAGCGATTTAAGCTGGCACGGGCAGATGACCAGCGTCATCGCCGCCGGCGATGGGCGCGCTTCCGGCGGCAAATACCGGGGCATCGCCTCTGCTGCCCGGCTCGTCCTGGTCAAGGTCAGCACGCCCAAAGGCCAGATCAAAGAACGCGACATCCTGCGCGGCCTGCGCTGGCTGCTGGATACGCACCGCCGCTTTCAGGTACGGGTGGTCAATATTTCGGTCGGCGGCGACTTCGCCAGCGCCGACCCCGATCATCCGCTTCACCGCGCCATCCGCAAGCTGACCGAAGCCGGCCTCAATGTCGTCGTCGCGGCAGGCAACCGCTATACCGATTATGTGCTGCCCCCGGCCAGCGCCGCCGATGCTCTCACGGTCGGCGGCATCAACGACCATAATTCGCGGGATATTACGCTCTGGACGCTCTACCACCATAACTACGGGCGGGTTTACGACGGCAGCCGCAAGCCGGACATCCTGGCGCCGGCCAACTGGATCGCCTCGCCCATCCTGCCGGAATCGCCGACTGCGCGGGAAGTACGCTGGCTGGCTCCCCTGCTCGAAACCTCGGACGAAGCGCGCATCCTGCACCTGCTCAAACGCGGCTACCGCGACCTCGGCCTGCCCCGCGATGCGGCTTTGAACGCCGACGAAAACACCTACGCGCTGCTGCAGCAGCGCATCCACGCGCACAAAATCGTAGACGCGCACCACCAGCACGTAGACGGCACATCGGTCGCCGCGCCAATTGTCGCTTCGGTCATCGCGCAAATGCTGGAAGCCAACCCGCGTTTGACGCCGCGCCAAATCCGCGCTATTCTGACCGAAACCGCCATGCGTCTGCCCAACGTGCCGCCCGAAAAACAGGGCAGCGGCGTCTTAAATGCAGCCGCGGCGGTGATGGTGGCAGCCGGCCTATCATGAGCGATTAAACTGATGAATCGAGAATATCACCGTTGGCACAGCCCGGCCCTCAACCGGGATATGGAACTGCTGGTTTTTGGACACGCCGGAGCGCGTGTCCTCGTTTTTCCCACCTCGCGCGGCAAGTTTTACGAGTGGGAAGACCGGGGCATGATGGCGGCGCTGCGCCAGCATCTTGAAAATGGCTGGCTGCATATCTTCTGTGTGGACAGTATTGACTCCGAAAGCTGGTACAACTGGTGGGCGCACCCCGGCGGGCGCGCTTACCGCCACGCCCAGTATGATGGCTACCTGTACAACGAAGTGCTGCCCTTCATGCTGAAAAAGAACGATAATCCCTTCCTCATCACGATGGGCGCCAGTTTCGGCGCGTACCACGCCACGACCTTCGGCCTCAAACATCCCGATCAGGTTAATCGCATTCTGGCCTTCAGCGGGCTGTACGATATTCGCGGCTTCACCGGCGGCTACAGCGATGATTACGTGTTCTTCAACAATCCGATGCAGTTCATCGCCGCCGAGCATGACAGCCAGCGCCTGTCGCTGATGCGCCGGCAGGACATCATCATGGCGACCGGGCGGGAAGACCGGCTCATCCAACAGGCACGCGACTTTTCCGCGCTGTTATGGAACAAGGGCATCGGCAATGCGCTGCGCGAATGGGACGGCTGGGCGCACGACTGGCCCTTCTGGCAGAAGATGATGCTGTTGTACATCAGCGGCCACGACTGAACTTAAGCATTTTCGAGCGCCGCTGTATATAATTGAACCACCTCAAAGATTACTGTTTGTTTCGGAGAGCGATATGGCGAAAAAGGCTCAGGAACCCCTGCGGGTTGGTCTCTTTGTCGGCAGAGAATGGTCTTGGCCGCCGGCCTTCATCGAAGAAGTGAATCAGCGTCAGGCCGGCGTGATCGCCGAGTATGTCAAAGTCGGCGGCACGATGATGAACGACCCCTGCCCGTACCGCGTCATCATTGATCGCATTTCCCACGAAGTCCCCTACTATCGCTCATATCTCAAAAATGCGGTGCTTCAGGGCGTCAAGGTTATCAACGATCCGTTTATGTGGACAGCGGACGATAA
Organism: Chloroflexota bacterium; assembly: GCA_014338005.1. Lineage (GTDB taxonomy): Bacteria > Chloroflexota > Anaerolineae > Aggregatilineales > Phototrophicaceae > CFX2. Next base: position 3,707 of record QUBZ01000059.1, read on the forward strand.
ATTTTTTGATGCCTCGCTGGCGACCAGACTCGGCGTTGTTTCGCCAAAAACCATCGTGCTGCCCAACAAAGATTACGTTCCCGGCATCGTCCACGACGAAAGCCTGCGTAATCTTAAATATCCGCTTGACTGGAACTACCTCGTCGAGCAGATCGGCGGGACGCCCTGCGTCCTCAAGGACGCGCATGGCGGCGGCTGGAAAGAAGTGTACATCGTGCATTCGATTGCCGAACTGATCTGGCGCTACAACCAGAGCGGCCTGCGAACGATGATTTTGCAGGAGTACATCCAGTGGGATAACTATGCGCGCTGTTACTGCCTGGGCGGGTCGGATGTCCATGTAATGAAATACAAACCCGGCAAGGACGGCCAGGGACACTACCACGACGATCACGATTTTTCGCCTGCACTTTATGACCGTCTGGCACGCGATTCGATCACGCTTTGCCAGGCCGTCGGTTACGACATGAACGCCGTCGAGTTTGCCATCAAAGACGGTCTGCCTTACGTGATCGAATACATGAATCCCGCGCCGGACATGGACGTGAACTCGCTGGGGCGTAAAAACTTCGATTGGATGGTCACGCATATGGCCGATATGGCAGTCCGGCTGGCGAAATCGAACGAACGCACGCTGGATCGTTACGTGTGGGCCAAACTGCTGAAAGGCAAAAAACCTGCTGCATCAAACCGAGGCGCGGAATAATCCCGATGCTGCTCCAGGAAGCCATTGACACCTACCACGACATCCTGACCGAACCGCTGGCGCTGGAAACCAGCCAGGCGCTTTTCAGCCGGCTTAAACCGCTGGGCCTGTACTTCGGCGACCGCCCGATCTGCACCGTTCTACGCCCGCATTTTTATTTCCTGGAGCAGTGGTTATATCTTCAGCAGGAAACGGAAATTCTGCTCGGCGCGTTCGCCAAAGCCCACGAAGCCTGTGCCGCCGATGCGGCGCTGCGCGCCCAGCTTGACCTGGAAGCCTACGAGGAGCAGCTTTTTAACGCGGACATCGGCGCGGCAGTCCCCTGGACGACCTCAAGGCTTGATTCGTTTTTCCTGCCGCACGAAAGGCGTTTGCAGTTCGTCGAGTACAACGCCGAAACCCCCGCCGGCATGGGCTACGAAGATATTCTGGCCGAACTGTTTATGGAACTGGAACCCATGAAACAGTTTTTGAAAGTTTACGCCATCCAGAGTATGCCCATGCAGGGGCGGCTGCTGGCGGCGCTCATGCGCGGCTACCGTGATTGGGGCGGCCAGGGCATCCCCCAGATCGCCATCGTGGACTGGGGACACGTGCCGACGCTTAACGAACATGAAATCATCCGCGCCTTTTTCCAGGAACACGGCATCCGTGTCATCCTGGCCGACCCGCGCGGCCTGGAATATCGCGGGGGGCATCTGTGGGCGGGGGGCTTTCGCATTGACCTGATCTACAAACGAGTCCTGTGCAGCGAGCTGATTCACCATATGGGCATTCATAACCCGATCGTGCGAGCGGTGCAGGATCATGCCGTGTATATGACCAACTCGTTCAGCGCCAAACTGCTGGCGAAAAAAAACAGCCTGGCCTTTTTAAGCGACGAGCAGAACGCACGCCTGTTCACCGAAAAACAGCGCGCCTCCATCGCCGCGCACATCCCCTGGACGCGGCGCGTGGCGGAGCGCAAAACCACCTATCACGGCCAGGATGTTGACCTGCTGCCTTTCGTGGCGGAAAACCGCGAACGGTTCGTCTTAAAACCCAATGACGAATACGGCGGTTCCGGCGTGGTACTGGGATGGGAAACCACCGCCGAAACCTGGAACGCCGCGCTGCAAAAGGCGCTCACCACGCCGCACGTCGTCCAGGAACGGGTAGAGCCGATCTACCGCGATTTCCCCGCCGTCATTGACGGCAAGCTCGACATCAGCCCGCGCTTCATTGACGCCAATCCCTACGTGTTTTACGGCCACACCGTACACGGCTGCCTCACGCGGCTGTCGTCGGTGGCGCTGCTTAACGTGACCGCCGGCGGCGGTTCAATCGTGCCAACCTTCCTGCTGCAAAAACGCTCATGACCTTCTCGCACGATGCTTTCCTCAGCCCGTTTAGCTGGCGCTACGGCTCGCCGGAGATGCGGCAGCTCTGGTCGGAGGCGCACAAGCGGCAGCTTTGGCGGCGCATCTGGGTGGCACTGGCCGAAGCGCAGCAGGCCGCCGGTTTGGTCACGGCACAGCAGGCCGCCGATTTACGCGCGCGCCAGAACGATATTAACCTGGAGCGTTCGCTTCAAATCGAAGCCGAAATTCACCACGACCTGATGGCCGAAATTCGCTGTTATGCCGAACAGTGTCCGGTCGGCGGCGGCATCATCCACCTGGGCGCGACCAGCGCGGACATCGAAGATAATGCCGATGCCCTGCGCCTGCGCGATGGCCTAAATCTGCTGCTCGACCGGCTGCGCGCGCTGCTGCTCACCCTGGCCGAACGCATCGAACGCGAGGCGGGCCATGTGTGTATGGCCTTCACCCACTTACAGCCGGCAGAACCGACCACCATCGGCTACCGGCTGGCCGGGTATGCCCAGGACTTGCTGGCCGACTATGAAAACCTGCGGCGCGCGCGGGGGCAGATTCGCGGCAAGGGGCTGAAAGGCGCGGTCGGCACGCGGGCATCTTACGCTCAACTGCTGGCCGGCACGGCCATAACACCCGCCGAACTGGAGTCCCGCGTGATGGCCGCTTTAGACCTGCCGGCTTTCACTGTCGCCACGCAGGTTTATCCCCGCCGCCAGGATTGGGAAGTCCTTAACGCGCTGGCCGGGTCGGCCATGACCATCTACCGCTTCGCCTTCGACCTGCGCTTTCTGCAATCGCCGCCGGTCGGCGAATGGGCCGAACCGTTCGGCGCGGCGCAGGTGGGTTCGTCGGCCATGCCGTTTAAACGCAACCCCATCCATGCCGAAAACCTGGACAGCCTGTCGCGTTTTCTGGCCGCCCTGCCCCGCGCCGCCTGGGACAACGCCGCTCACAGCCTGCTGGAACGCACTTTAGACGACTCCGCCAACCGGCGGCTGATTCTGCCGGAAGCGTTCCTGGCCGCCGACGAACTATTTTTGCGGGCGCAGCGCATCATCGCCGGGCTGCGAATTGATGAAACTGCCGTCCGCCACACGCTGGATACCTACGGCGTGTTCGCTGCCACCGAACGCCTGCTGATGGAAGCCGTCCGCCGGGGGGGCAGCCGGCAGGAGCTTCACGAGGTCATCCGGCGGCACAGCCTGGACGCCTGGGAGGCCATCCGCCAGGGCCAGCCGAACCCGCTGGCCGACCGTTTAAGCGCGGACGATGCGATCACTCATTTTGTGCCAGCCGAAGAAACGCGCGCGCTGCTCCATGCCGGCGACTACATCGGCGACGCGCCCGCCCGCGCCCGCAGTCTGGCGCAGCAGATACGCGCGGCGCTTAACCCTTAATGCCGGACATCGCCACACCTTCGATGAAATATCGCTGGAGCATCACAAACAGCGCCAGCATCGGCACCGTCGCCAGGAACGATCCCATCATCAGCAGATTCCAGGGCGTGCTGCGTTCGCCTTGCAGCAGACTGATGCCGATGGTGACAACCCGCGTATCGGGCGTGTTAGCGGCCACCAGCGGGAACAAAAAATCGTTCCAGGCCGCCTGAACGGTGATGACGGCGAAAGCCGCCAGCGCCGGGCCGGACAGCGGCAGCGTAATATGTCGCAGGATTTGCAGCGGATTCGCGCCGTCAATCATGGCCGACTCTTCCAGTTCCAGCGGGATTTGCAGGAACGCCTGCCGCAGCAAAAACATGGCGAATGCGCTGAACGTGCCGGGGACGATCAGCGCGGCGAAGCTGTTCAACCAGCCGAGCTGGCGCAGCAGCAGATACTCCGGTATCAAAATGGCCTGGAACGGCACCATCAACAGCCCCAGGCACAGCGCAAAAATCACATTGCGCCCCGGAAAGGCATACCGCGCGAAGCCGTAGGCCGCCAGCGAACACGTCACAAGCTGGCCCAGCGTGCGCCCAACCGTCATAATGGCCGAATTTAACATATAACGGCTGAAATTTGGCGAGGTCCGGTAAAGCCGGTTAAGATTTTCGATACACGCTGGATTCTGCGGAATCCAGCGAATCGGCAGCGTGCTGAGTTCGGCGGGCGGCTTGCAGGCCGTCGAGGCCATCCAGGCGAAAGGCATCACCATCACCACCGCCCCCATCGCCAGTATCAGATAGGTCACAATCTTCAACGGCACGGACAGATCAGTATATGCCGGCGGTTGTTCGGCTGCCTGGACGTTCATCGTTCCCCCGCTTCGTAATAAACCCACCGCCGCTGTATGCTCAGTTGAAAAGCCGTCACGCCCAGCGTAATCAAAAACAGCACCAGGGCGATGGCCGATGCATAACCAAATTCGGACTGAACGAAGGCACTTTGATACAAAAAATACGACAGGGTTGTGGCGCTGCCCCCCACCCCGCCGCGCGTCGTGCGCGCCGTCATGATGTACACCTGATCGAAAATCTGAAAACCGCTGATAACCGACAGCACGATCACCAGGAAGGTCGTCGGCGACAGCAGCGGCAGTGTAATAAACCGAAACCGCTGCCAGCCCCGCGCGCCGTCAATGATCGCCGCCTCGTATAACACGCGCGGGATGGCCTGCAAACCGGCCAGAAACAGCACCATATCAAAACCTAAACGCTGCCAGACCGTTACCGCCGCGATGGGGAACAGCACCAGGTCGGGGCGCGTCAGCCAGGGTTGGTCGCGCAGCCCCAGCGGCGCGAGCAGGTTGCCCACCAGCCCGTAGCGCGGCTGGAAAATCCATGTCCAGACGATGGCCGCCGCCACCGTTGAAGTGACAACCGGCAGAAAATACAGTGTGCGGAAAAACCCCCGCCCGCGAAGCCGCTGGTTGAGCATAATCGCCACGTTCAGCGCCAAGAAAATTTCCACCGGGACGGTTAACAACAGCAGCTTGGCCGTGTTGCCTAGTGCTTGCCAGAAGGCCGCGTCCCCCGCCAGCCGGGTGAAGTTATCCAGCCCCACAAAAACCGGCGGTTTGATCGCGTTCCACTGCTGGAGCGAAGTCGCAAACGCCATCAAAACCGGGATGCCGAAAAAAAACATCAACCCCAGTACGTTGGGCGCGACCAGCGCCATACCCCACAGGGCTTTGCGCCGGGTCAGCGGCGTGCGCCCGAATTGATTGAGGAAAACATTCCACATGGTTGATATTCACAGAAAAGGGGCGGGTATTTAAACCCACCCCCAATGCAGCAAAACCGATGAAATTGTTTACTGCGGGAGCTGCGTATCAATGAATTCGCAGGCCTGCTGGGTCGCTTCTTCAACGCTCATGCCCAGATCGAAGATGTTCACCACCAGCTCGGTGTTGATCTTGTCCCAGATTTCGTCAAAAACCGTCACACCCTGCGAATCTTGCAGGGCGTCCACGAACGTCTGGATGTTCACACCGGTTTCGCCAAACGATTCCACCCAACGCTCCTGCATGGCCGGGTTGGCCGGAGCCACCCCACCCGCATCGGCGAAAAACTTCTGGCCTTCATCGCTCACCAGATACAGAATCAGGTTCGCCGCCAGTTCCGGCGCTTCTGTCCAGGCCGATGCCACATAACCGACCGAATGGACGATTGAGCGGCTGCGCCCGGTTTCGGGGTTCATGGGCAGTTTCACTACATCCCAGTTAAAGGTCGCCTGCTCCAGCGCGGCAGGCAGCTTCCAGGAGCCGCCGGCCACCATGGCTACCTTGCCCGCCAGCCAGAAGTTGAACGAGTCATCGGCGGATGCACCGCCCAGGATTGAAATGCTGGGCATGTACCCCTGGTCGTACAGGTCTTTCAGGTAGGTCAGCGCCTCGATGCTGCCCGGTTCGGTCAGCGTACACTGCGTGCGCCCGGCATCAACAATCGGCGTCGTGCCGGTGGCGGCAATCCAGTTCGGATAACCGGTCTGGTATTCCGAATAAACCGCCGCGCCGTACACATCGGCCTCAGGATCAGTCAGTTTGGCGGCGTAATCCGCGAATTCGTCCCACGTCCAGTCCGCCGTCGGATATTCCAGGCCGGCAGCATCAAACAGGTCTTTATTGTAGAAGACGGCGATGGTGTCCCAGTTGACCGGGCCGGCGTACAGATCACCATCTTCGCCCCAGCGATACGGGTCAATCATGCCCGAACCCCACAGGCTGGTATCCACGCCGGCTTCATCATAATAAGGCTGCAAATCGAGCAGCGCATCGTTGCCGGCATAGAAGAAAAACCGGTCCTGCGACATGTTAAAAACATCCGGCAGATCGCCACCCGCCACATTCGTTTTTAACAAATCCCAGTACTGCCCCCAGGGCTGCACCTGAAGTTCAACCTCTGCGCCGGGGCAGTAGTCCGCTTTCCAGGCTTCAATGGCGCTGCCGATGACCAGCGCCCAGTTTTCATCCCATACCCACATCGTCAGCGCCCCTGGCTCGTCGCAGGGCTGCGCGGCGATGGCCGCCTCGTCCTGCGCCCGGACGCCCGCAAACGACATCACAAGCAGCGACAGAACGACGACCAACATTAACCAACGTTTATCGCTCATAACCGCAAATGTCTCCTTTTTTGAATGAACAACTGTTTAGCGACGGACAATCACGCACCAACCGGCCCCGGAAGCGCCTATTCTTCCAGGGCCTTTCCGCCCGACCAGGTGCCGAGATCAGGCGTCGAGTCGTTCGGCGGCGGCGTGGTCGGCGGCAGATTCAAACCTCGCCCATTGCCCTCGGCGGCGGGCTGCTTTTTTGCCGGGTTAACCTGGGCCTGGGTTTCGTCCAGCGCCTCTCGAATAGGCCGGGTCACCGGGTCAAGCGCCTTGTTGATCTGGCGGTTGAGGCTGCCGCGAGTCGGTGGTTCTTTCGGCAGTTCCACTTCCATACCGGCTTCCTTCAATTCCTGCTGGAGGTAAGCCATACTTTCGGCCCACAGCGCCCGCAGTTTAGACGTATATTTACCCATCAGGTAAGCCCACTGCATCATGCGCTTTGGCCCCGCCACGATGAGCGCGATAATGAAAATGGCGATGAGTTCAGCACCACCAACGCCCAGAATTTCCATACCAGCACCTCGCCAGGATTAACCCGTCTGAGATTGTATCTCAGGCCGGCTGCACTGCAAACCGTTTCACCGCGATGCTCAGGCGCGCGCGCGGCGTTTGATCTGTTTGAGCCGCTTCATCACATCGTTCTGGCCGCGCCCGAAATAGTCGTACAGGATTTTATATTCGCGGTACAGTTCGTCGTAAACCGCCTTATTTTCGGCGATTGGCTCTACCACTTCATCCTTGAGTTTGCCCATCTTTTCCGCCGCCGCCGCGATGTCCGGGTAGACCCCCGCCGCGACCGCCGCGTGCATGGCCGAACCCAGCGCCGGCGCCTGCGACGAGCCGGACAGCCGGAAGCTGCGCCCGGTCACATCGGCGTAAATCTGGCGCAGCATGGCGTTTTTCTCCGGCAGGCCGCCTGCCGCGATCAGCTCGTTGACGGCGATGCCGCGTTCTTCAAACGCCTCGATGATGATGCGCGTGCCAAAAGCGGTCGCTTCGATCAGCGCCCGATAGATATCCGGGGCGCGGGTCGCCAGCGTCCCGCCCACCAGCAGGCCGGTCAGGTCGGCATCCACCAGCACCGAGCGGTTACCGTTCCACCAGTCCAGTGCGATTAAACCGTGTTCGCCCGGTTTTTGTTTGGCGGCTTCGCGCTCAAGATACTGGTGCAGGTCCAGGCCGGCGGCTTTAGCCGCTTCGTGATATTCCGGCGGGACGGCGTTGTCCACAAACCAGGCGAAGATGTCACCCACACCGCTCTGCCCGGCTTCATAACCCCACTGCCCAGGAATGATGCCGCCGTCTACCACGCCGCACATACCCTCCACCGGCTGCAAGCTGTCGCCATTCATAATGTGGCAGGTAGACGTACCCATAATCATCACCATCTGGCCGGGTTTGACGGCTTTCACCGCCGGGGCCGTCACGTGCGCGTCCACGTTTGCCACCGCCACCGCCGTCCCCGGTTTTAAACCCGTCCAGGCCGCCGCCTGGTCGGTCAGGCCGCCGGCTTTGCTGCCCAGCGGCGCGAATTCGCGGCTCATTTTGGTATCCACCACATCGGCGAAACGCGGGTCGAGCGCCGCGAAATATTCCCGCGACGGGTACGTGCCGTTCTGCACGATGGCTTTGTAGCCGGCGGTGCAGGTGTTGCGTGTTTCGACGCCGCACAACTGCCAGATAAGCCAGTCCGCCGCTTCGATCAGCCGGTCTGCCGCTTCGTAAACTTCCGGCGCTTCCTGTAAAATCTGGAGCGCCTTGCTGAAGAACCATTCCGAAGAAATTTTACCGCCGTAAAGGTCGAGCCAGGATTCGCCCATACGCCGCGCCGTCTCGTTGATCTGGTCGGCCTGCGGCTGCGCGGCATGGTGTTTCCAGAGTTTAATCCAGGCATGAGGATTTTCCCGCCATTCCGGGAGCGTGCATAACGGCGTGCCGTCTTTTTTAGTAGGCAGCATCGTGCAGGCCGTAAAGTCAATGCCGATGCCGACCACTTCTTCCGGTTTGACGCCGCTTTGCTTTAACACCGCCGGGACTGTCTGTTTGAGGACTTCGATATAATCCATCGGGTCTTGCAGCGCCCAATCCGGCGGCAGGGCTTTGTCACTGCCGGGCAGATGTTCGTCAATGACACCGTTTTTGTACTGGTGGACGGCTGAGGCAACTTCGCGGCCATCGCGCGTATCCACCAGCACCGCCCGTCCCGACTCTGTGCCGAAATCTATGCCTATGGTATACATTGTATGGTGTCCTTTAATCCTTGCCTTTAATAGTTCGATGTGTTTTCAGGGGCATCATCCCCGATTATGATGACTCAACTGCCCCGGTGTGCGTTCGGCAGGATGATGGCGCGCACCACGCCGTCCTCATACAGGGCGGCGGTTTCAAAAGCCTGTCGGGTCTGCTCAAGCGCGTACTGGTGCGAAGCCAGGCCGTCCAGATCAACCTGCCCGCCGGTCGCCAGGGCAATCGCCGCCGGGTAGGTGTGTTTCATCCGCCGCGATGGACGGATAAGCAGTTCTTTACGGCGGGCCGCCGAAGCGCGAAAAGTGAGGAAATCCTCAACCGGGATGCCGACGATAATCACGCGCCCGCCATGACGCGCCATTTCAACACACTGGCCGGTCGTTTCGGCTGCCCAAGCCGCTTCAATCGCCACATCCACGCCGCGTTTATCGGTAGCCCGCATCACCTCGGCTATCACATCGGCCTCGTCAATATTGATGACCTCATCCGCGCCGTAAGCGGCGGCCTGGTTTAAGCGCCAGGGGTATCTGTCCGCAGCGAAAATCCGCCGCGCGCCGGCCAGCCGCGCCAGCCGGATGATGAGCAGGCCAATCGCCCCACAGCCCAGGACGGCCACATCCTCGCCGATCTGTATCTGTGCCAGCCGGCTGGCGTGCAGCGCCACCCCCAGCGGTTCAAGCATTGCCGCGCCGATGTCCGTGATCGAATCCGGCACAGGCACGCACAGGTGAGCGGGATAAATCATGCGCTCGCGCAGCGCGCCCTGGTAGGGGTACAGCCCCATAAAAGCTAGATTCAAACACAGGTGCGGGTCGCCTTCCTGGCAGCGTTCGCAAACGCCGCAGGGCGTGGCCGGGTCAATGGCGACGCGCTGGCCGGGGCGCAGATCGCTGCCCGGCCCGGCTGCAACGACGATGCCCGCCGCCTCATGGCCCAGCGTAATCGGCTCTTTGGCCTTCACGCCCCCCACATCGCCGTACAGGTAGGTATGCAGATCGCTGCCGCAGATGCCCACCGCCGTCACATCCAGCAGCGCCTGGCCGGGGCCGGGTTCGGCATCCGGCACATCGGCCACACGAATATCACGCGGCGCATAGAAAAATGCTGCCTTCACTTCGACCGCCTTTCAACCCCAGCTGCCATCGTCCGGGAAAATGTTGCTGCAGCGCACACCAACGCGCGGTTCGGCCATCATATCCGCGACGGTTTCGCGCCAGCGGTTATAATGCGCCGTCTCCTTGTGCCGGGCGGGCGCGTCCTCATCCCGGTAAACTTCGATCAAGGTGAAGCGCGTCGGGTCATCGGCCTGCTGGATGAAATCAAAACGCGCTATACCCGGCTCCTGAACACTGTTCCGCGCGTTATCGAGCGTTGCCTCGATAAACGCCTCCAGAAATTCCGGCTTGACGTGAATATGGACGAGCGTTATCAGCATTTGAACCCCCTCCCCTACGACTCAAACTCGGACAGCGCGGCGAACGTCTCCCGCAGGGCCGGATACAGGCCCCGAAACGACGGGTACAAGCGCCGGTAATCGGCCACGCCGTCCGCCTCCGGCTGGATTTCGTCCACGCGGCGAACCATCTGCGCGCAGGCCGACGGTACATCCGGCCACGCGCCCGCGCCAACTGCGGCCAGGATCGCTGCGCCAAAGGCCCCGCCTTCGCTGGTGTTAACGGTATACAGTGGAAAACCCATGATGTCGGCCACGATCTGCCGCCAGACCGGACTGTTGGCCGCGCCGCCGCTGACCACCGCCTCGGACGGATTAACGCCCAGAGCGCGCAGCAGTTCCAGCAGGTCGCGCATGGCAAAAGCGACGCCTTCCATCACCGAACGCACCATATGCGGCAGGCCGTGCCGCAGCGTCAGCCCGGCGAACGCGCCGCGCGCCAGCGGGTCAGGATAGGGGTGGCGTTCGCCAGTCAGGTACGGTGCGAACAGCAGGCCGAGCGAACCGCGCGGGATGGCAGCCGCCTTCTGGTTCAAATCATCATAACTGCTTTCTGGGGCCAGTTCATCGTGCAGCCAGCGCAGGCAGCCCGCCGCGCTTAACATCACGCCCATATGGAACCATGTACCCGGTATCGGCCCGCAAAACGTGTGCAGACGGCCATCCGGCTCCGGCGCGTACCGGTCGCTGACGGCATAAGCCACGCCGGACGTGCCGACCGTCAGGCTGCACTGCCCCATCGAAACGATGCCGTTGCCCACGCCGCCCGCCGGCTGGTCGCCCGCGCCGCCCACAATCGGCGTACCCGGACGCAGGCCGGTGGCCGCCGCGCCTTCTTCGCTGACGACGGCGCTCACATCGGTGGATTCGCACAGGTCGGGCAGCCAGCGGCGCGGGATGTCGCAGGCCGCCAGCACCTCATCCGACCAATCGCGCCTGCCGATGTCCATCGCGCCGAAGCCGGAGCCGTCGGCCACGTCCATCACATACGCGCCGCTCAGTTTATAGCGAATGTAGTCTTTTGGCAGCAGCACGTGGGCGATCTGGTTATAAATGTCTGGCTCGTTTTCGCGCAGCCAGACCAACTTCGGGGCGGTAAAACCCGGCGGCAAAATGCTGCCGATGATCTGGTACAGGCGTTTTTCGCCCACCTTGTGCGTGATCGCCTCGCACTGCGGGCCGCTGCGCTGGTCGTTCCACAGAATGGCCGGGCGCAGGGGGCGGCCATCCGCGTCCAGGGCGGTCAGGCCGTGCATCTGGCCGGTCAGTCCGATGGCCGCGATCTGGTCGGCGGACACGACCTGAAGCACATCGCGTAATGCCTGGCTGGTCGCCCGCCACCAATCATCCGGGTCCTGCTCCGACCACAGTGGACGGGGCGTCGAAAGCGAATGAGGATGACTCCTGCTGGCTAAAACCGTCCCCTGCGCGTCTATTACCAGCGCCTTCGAGGCGGTTGTGCTGACATCAATGCCGATGAAATAATTTGGGGACATTTTTTCTCACCACCCGGTCAAAAAATTATCCGGCGCTGAGTTTAGCCCACAATCAGCTTTCATCAAAACGCCATTATCATCTTTTGCGAGTGTCACTCGTCATATTCGCATTTATAATAGACAAACGTGGGCAAAATTTCGGGATGTTTATGATCGGCCTTAAGGTTTCTATTGGTTTCGCGCTCGGTTTGTGGCTTTCGACCGCCGCGCTCATCCTCATCACCGCCGCCTCCGGCCAGCATGTGTTCACCAACGAAGGCCAGATCGCGTTTGAAACCGACCGGGATGGCAATTGGGAAATTTATACCCTGGACGTTTGCACCGGCCTGGTTTTTAACCTCTCGCGGAATGATGCGGCTGACCATGCCCCTTCCTGGTCGCCCGATGGCAGCCGGCTGGCCTTTCACTCCAATCGCGGCGGCGAAACCGACATCTATATCATGAACGCAGACGGAAACCAGCTTCGCCGGCTCACGTTCACCGGCAGCAGCTGGCGTCCGCGCTGGTCGCCGGATGGCCGGCAGATTATGTATACCCAAGGTTTTAACGAAATTTACATCATGGACGAGGATGGCAGCCGCGCCCGGTATGTGACCGGCGGCTTCGGGCCAGAATGGTCGCCCGACGGGCAGCTGATCGCCTATTATGTGAACCAGGACGGCAGCCTGAACTCCGACATCCACATCAGCGATACAAACGGCAGCAATCGGCGCAACGTCACCAACAACCCCGCCAACGACTGGGCCCCCAACTGGCTGCCCGATGGCCGGTCGTTCGCTTTTACCTCATCGCGGGATGGGCGCGCGCAGGTTTATATAGCAAGTATTGCCTGCGTCCTGGAAGCCCAGCCCCCAGACATATGCGCCCAACCGCTTCGCCTGACCAGCGCCATCACGCGGACACCAAACTGGTCGCCGGATGGCCGTCGAATCGCGTTCGATTCAATCCGTCACTGGCAGTCCCAACTGTATATCATGAACGCCGACGGCAGCGCCCTGCGCCTGCTGACCGCCGTCCGCGCCAACGACCAGTTTCCGGTCTGGTCGCCTTAAAGCGCGGCCTTGCTACGACGGGGCGCTTTCCGCCGCCAGGTACTGCTCGAAAAACCGCGCCAGATGTGCAAGCGGCGCGTGGTAATACTCGTCCGGCGAAATGTCCATTTCCACGCGGCGGACGGCTTCTTTAACGACCGGACGGCCTGCCGCAAAATCCTTAATCACTTGTGCATGAGGTTTTAACGAACCATCCGGGCGCACCAAGCCAAAAAAGCGTTCGTGTTTTGACTCTTTACAAGGCGGTTTATCCCACAGTTCGGGTATATAGTCGGCAAAACACCACACCAACGCCCCAGCAGCGCCCACATCCACCAGCCGGGGCAGTACTTCGACCAGATACGCCGCCAGATCCTCCTCCGAGGCCATAAACTGCGTGCGCGGCTGGTCATAAGCCGTCCATTCCCATACTTCGGATGGTTTACCGGGCGCATTGGTGCAGCCGCCGAACTCCTCCATCAGGGTCGGCTTGCCGCACAGCGCCGAGGTTAACGCGCAGGTGAACGGCACGACTTCGGGGTCAAGCGGGCTGCGCGCCCAGGGCAGATACATCGGATACGAGTGCATCACGGCGACATCGGTTTCCGCATACACATGGTCAACGCGAAAACCGTTGTCCTCGTGCAGGCTGGCGACATGCAGGCCGTAGGTGATCGGGTGTTTTGGGTCCAGCTCTCGAATCAGGCCGACCATCCCGCGAACCCAGGCGCGGCCATAAACAGCATCGGGCGGCCAGGCAAACAGATCGGGTTCGTTACCCAGGTTCCACATCCATACCGCCGGATGGTCTTTGAACGCCTCGACGACCGTCCGCACCAACAGGCGTTCGGCCTCCAGCGCCGCCGGGTCGGTATACATATTACGATAACCGCCGTTAAAAATGCCATCCCGGCTGACGACCTGCCGCACGTACTTGGATGGGATAGGCAGGCCGGCATCCAGCAGCCAGCGCGGCGACCAGTTCGGCCCGCTCATGTGGCCGGTGAAAAATGTCACGTCCAGCCCCAGGCCGGCTTCGGCGGCCAGATCGCACACCGTTGTGAAGTTTTTCAGGCACTCGGCGGAAACCTCATCCGGCGACGGCTGAAAATCGTCCCACAGCAGGAACAGCCGCACGACGTTCAGCCCTAATTCCTGCATCAGCGCGAATTCCTCGCGCACTTCGCCGGCGTCAAAATCCGACCACCAGTACATCGCCTTACGGCGCGGCCAGTAGTTGACGCCCAGTACAAACGGTTGGCTCATCAAAAAATGTCCTATTCGTACAGAAAACAGCGCACCCAGCGCGTCGGCGACAGTTCGGTGACGGACGGCATGACGGTCTTGCATTTTTCCATCACGCGCGAACACCGGTTGGCGAACGGGCAGCCCGCCCCCAGGCTGGTCAGGCTGGGAATTTCGCCCACCACCTCCACTTCGGCGGTTCGCAGCCCGCGCGCCGGGTCCGGCACGGCGGACAGTAATAACTGCGTGTACGGGTGTTTCGGCTCCTGAATCAGATCCTCACTGCCCGCCCCCTCGACGATGAAACCGGCGTACATCACCAGCGTTTCATCGGCAAAATAACGGGCGCTAGCAATGTCGTGCGTCACGTACAAAAAGGCGATGTTCTGTTCGTCGCGCAGAACCGCCATCAGGTTCAGAATGCCCATGCGGATCGAAACGTCCAGCATGGACACCGGCTCGTCGGCCAGGATAACTTCCGGCTGAACGGCCAGCGCACGCGCGATGGCAACTCGCTGGCGCTGACCGCCGCTGAGCTGGTGCGGGTACTTGACCGCAAACTCTTCGGTCGGCGTCAGCGATACGCGCTTGAGCAGCACGTCTATCTGGTCGTTGAGCGCGGCACGGCTGCGCGCTTTGCCATGAATCCGCAGCGGGCGCTCCAGGTGATATTTCACCTGATGCACCGGGTTCAACGAACTGAACGGGTCCTGGAAAATCATCTGCACCTGGCTGCGATAATAAAGCGCGGCGCGCCGGCTTTTATCGCGCAGCGCATCTTCACCCCTGAAAATAATCTGCCCATCGGTCGGCGTGTACAGACGGGCCAGCATTCGGATGATCGTGCTTTTGCCACTGCCGCTTTCGCCGACCAGCGCGGTCACACGCCCCGAATATAACTTCAGATTCGCCTGCTGCACGGCCTTCACCGTCTTGCGCGAAAGCGCGCCGCCGGTATGAAAGTGCATCGTCAGGTTGCGGGCTTCGAGAATCGGCTGCTGTTGGGGGTTAAATTGGCTAACCATGAGACACCTTTTCGTCCAGTAAATGGCAGGCGGCGAAGTGCCGGTCTCCTACATTGAGCAGAGACGGGGGAACTTCCTGGCAGCGACCGGCAATCGCCACGTCGCAGCGCGGATGAAAACGGCAGCCAGGCGGCGGTGTTATCAGGTCGGGTGGCGAGCCGGGAATGCCTTGCAGCCTCTGGCGCGGCCCGCTGACCGTCGGGAACGAGTTCATCAGGCGAATGGTATAGGGATGCTGCGGATCGGTGAAAATCTGTTTGGAGGGCGCAACTTCTACCAATTCCCCCGCGTACATGATGCCGATGCGGTCGGAGAACTCCACCAGCAGCGAGAGATCGTGCGTGATGAACAGAATGGAGAAGCCGAACTGATTTTTAAGCTGGCGAATCTCCTGCATGATCTGCTTCTGAACCACCACATCCAGCGCCGTCGTCGGCTCGTCCATGACGATCAGTTCCTGGTTGAGCGCCAGCGCGATGGCGATCACCGCGCGCTGCCGCATCCCGCCGCTGAGCTGGTGCGGGTAGCTGTCAATGCGCGCCGGGTCAATCCCGACCGTATTGAGCAGTTCCTTCGCCCGCTGGCGCGCGTCCGAACGGCTCATATCTGTATGCGCTTGAATGGCATCAATAATCTGCGTGCCGACGGTGATGACCGGGTTGAGCGCGTTCATGGCGCTTTGGAACACGATAGACATATGTTCCCAACGAAACCCCCGCAGGTTGGCTTCGTTCATTTGCAGAATATCCATCCCTTGAAACAGGATTCTGCCGCCCACAATATAAGCCGGCGGCCTGAGGATGCGTGTGATGGCATGTGCAATCGTGGACTTGCCGCAGCCGGACTCGCCGGCCAGGCCAAATACTTCATTCGGGTGGATTTCAAAGGATACATCATCCACCGCGCGCACCCGCCCGCGCGGCGTGTGATATTCCACCTCCAGGTTTTGAACGCTCAACAGCGGGGCGGAGTCCGCCTGGGCAGCGGCAGCCTCATCTTTTGATAATACAGCAGCCATCTAATGACCTCCTCGCAGGCGCGGATTCGTGATTTCGTCAATGCCATAGTTAATCATCGTCAGGCTGAAGCCCACCAGCGCAATACACAACCCCGGCGGCACAAACGTCCACCAGGCGCCCGTCAGCAATGCCTGATTATTCTGCGCCCAGAACAGCGTCACGCCCCACGTTACGGCGTTGGGGTTGCCCAACCCAACAAACGACAGCGTGGCCTCGGTCAGAATAACGTAGATGACCGCGCCAATCCAGCTTGATGCCACCAGCGAGGTCATGTTCGGCAGGATTTCAAACAGGATAATCCGCCACCAGGGTTCGCCGCTAACCCGCGCGGCGGCCACAAAATCGCTGTTACGCAGGATGAGCGTTTGCGAACGTAAAACGCGCGCGCCATAAGCCCAGCCTGTAAAAGCCAGCACCAGCATCACGGTGATCGGGCCGGGCTGCTGCACCCATCCGGCCACGACGATAATCAGCGGCAGGCCGGGCAGAATCAGAAAAACGTTCATGATAAGCGACAGCAGTTCGTCCACAAACCCGCCAACGTACCCGGCGGTGACACCCACGATGATGCACATCATGATGATGACCGTGCCGGTTCCAAATCCAATCACCAGGGACGAGCGCGCCCCATGAACAACCTGGGTGAAAATATCCTGCCCCTGGCGAGACGTGCCAAAAATGTGCTTGGCGCTGGGCGCTTCGTGCGGGCGGCCAACCATCTTATTGGGGTCGCCGGGCGCGATGACCGGGGCAAAGATGGCGACCAGGACAAAAACCGCCAGGATGAACACGCCGACGGCGGCTTTACGGTTGCCCAGAATCGTACGCATCCAACCCGGCAGCCGAAGCCGGATTCCCAAACGCGCAGCCTGCGCGTGCTGCACCGGGGAAACGAGGGTGGTAGGTTCATTTTGAGCCATAATCGAATCTCTTGTTTATTCTCGCCGGCGGTGTCCGCTCAGCGCGCGCGCGGATCGAGTATCACGTAAAAAACGTCGGCCAAAAAGTTCGCCGCCAAGACGGCCAGCGTAATCAGCAGGAAGACCCCCTGCATCAGCGGGTAATCGCGGCCTTGTACGGCTTTTAACAGCGTAAATCCCATTCCGGGATAGGCAAAAACCAGCTCTACCACCAGCGCGCCGCCGACTACAAAACCCAGCGACATCGAAAACGCCGTCACACTGGGCAGAATGGCGTTCCGCGCCGCGTAGGTAATCATCACGCGCCAGTCCGACAGCCCTTTGGCCTGCGCCATCGTCACGTAATCCTGCGACAGCACGCCGATCATGTTATTACGCATCCCCAGCAGCCAGCCGCCGATAGCCGTAAACACCACCGTAACCATTGGTAAAAAGGCGTGTCGAATGACACTGTTTACAAATTCAGGATTGCCCCAATCCACTTTGAGCGCAACATCATAGGCGTGGCCGATTGGAAACCATTTGAGAACCAGGCCAAAGATATACAGCACCAGCATCGCAATCCAGAAAAACGGAAATGCGCCGACCGCGCTGGCAATCGGCAGCAGCAGGCTGTCAATCACGCCGCCGCGCCGCCAGGCCGCATAAATGCCTAACACAATCCCGATGCCGAAAGAAGTAATCGTCGCCAGGCCGATCAGTCGCAGCGTCCATACCAGGCTGGGCGCGATCACCTCGTTCACCGGAACCGGGAAAAACGACACCGATAAACCCAGATTACCGCGAGCCAGATTACTCAGGTAAGTTACATACTGTTCTAAAATAGGCCCCTGAACAAACCCAAAAGTCTCTTTGAGCGATTCGAGCGCGCGTGGATCCATCCGCCCCTGAAACTGCGCGAACATCACCTGTACTGGGTCACCTACCATCAAACGCGGAATAAAAAAATTCAGCGTGACGGCGACAAACGCAGCAACCAGATAGAACGAAAATCTGCGTAGGAGAAATCGCATAGCGCAATCCTCATCCAACCTCTCTGTCGTTATGTCCTGATGTTAGCAGGGGCGGGTACTAAGACCCGCCCCCGTAACCTTCTTGCAGGCCGTAGAGAAAAACGTATCCCTACAACCTTATCATCTTATTGGCCCTGGCCGCACGATGTGTTGTCAATGCAGTGCAGGCGGGTGAGGACGATCAGGCGTGAACTCCAGGTGTCTTCCCAGGGGCTGCCCTGCGTGTAGTAGTCATCTACGGTTGGGAAGCCGGTGAAACGGTGCGTCGTGTACTCGTACCAGGTCGGTCCAGGGAACAGCGGGATGGTGACCACGTTCTCAACGTAGGCCATCTGAAGCTTGTTGATGATGTCGGCCTGTTCCGCCGGGTCGGCGGTCGCCACGAAGCCGTTTACCAACGCATCGGTTTCTTCGCTCGTCCAGCGGCCCCACAGTTGGGCGTTCGCCAGGCCGTCCGCGCCGATCAGCGAGCTGTCGAGGATGTTGCGGAAGTGGTCCCAGGGCGTCGGGCCAGCCGAACCCCAGCCGATGGAGGTATCGAAGTTGCCGGTCTGGAGGTTATTCAGCCAGACGCCAAAATCGAGTACGTCAATGGTGGAGTTCAGGCCGATGTCCTGGAAGTTCTGGCTCATGATCTGAACGCTGGTCACCCAGTCCGTCCAGCCGTTGACGACCTGCACTTTGAAAGCCAGCGCCGAGCCGTCCAGGTTGTCGCGCCAGCCGTCGCCGTCGCCGTCCACATACCCGGCTTCATCCAGCATCGCTTTCGCGCGTTCGGGGTCGTACTGGCCCAGGCCATATTCGGCGGCCTTGTCCAGAGCTTCCTGGTTAATCCAGCTCTCATAACGCGGGCCGAGGCCGGTCGGGTTGGCCGGAATGGTGTAGCCGTACATGCCGATGTTGACGACGCTCTCATAGTCCACAGCGGCGCTCAAAGCGCGGCGGAAAGCCACATCGCTGAACGGCGCTTTGGTGGTGTTGGTGTACAGATGAACCGTGCCGCCGCCCGGCCAGAAGTAATAGAAGTGGTGTTCGGGGTCAGCCGCCACAAAAGTGCTTTCGATGTCAGGGATGAAGTTACCAATCCAGTCCAGTTCGCCCGCCGCAGCGGCAAAGTTGGCCGGGTCGTTGCCAGGATAAACCGGCATTCTCATGCAGTCAACATAAGGCAGCGGTTTGCCGTCCGCGCCCATCTGCCAGTAATTCGGGTTGCGGCAGATTTCCAGAACCTGCTCGTTGACCGTCACCACTTCGGTCAGCGGGCCGGTGCCAACTGGGTCGGGATTGGTGAACGTAACCGGGTCTTCAACAGCCGACCAGATATGCTCCGGCACAATCCAGGTGCGACCACCGATGAGTTCGTGCGCCAGGGTGAAGACGCTGCTCAGATTGAACTTCACGGTGAAGTCGTCAACCTTTTCCACGCTGTCCAGGAAACCCAGGATGCCGCCGCGATCCAGCGCCGGGAACGCCTGAATCATCTGGAAAGTGAAAACTACATCGTCCGCGTTGAAGTCTTCGCCATCACTCCATTTAACGCCCTCGCGGAGTGTAAAGGTCAGCGACAGCAGATCATCCGAATATTCGTAACCCAGCGCCAGCCAGGGGGTCGGCGCGCCGCCTTCAACCGGGTTGAAGATCACCAGCGGTTCGTAAATCGAGGCGCGCGTCCAGCGGGTCGGGTCCGGCGCAAAGGGGTTGAAGTTATTCGGGAAAGCCGCCTGCTGGCCTTCGCTCACCAGGAACGTGCCGCCGCGCGGAATTTCTTCCTGCGCCATGACGAAGCTGAAGCTCAGCAGCGCCAGGGTCAGCACCAGTAATCCGAACAGAACTTTCTTGGACATCTTTTCAAATCTCCTTTTTCGTTAATAAACGATTGAGCTTTTGACGATAGCATACCACGTTCCGCAGAAAAACAACTATGAATTATGCCGAATAGCGCCTCCTTTTTAGTGCATATTAGCCGAATTACGAACGTTCAACGCGCCGCACGACTGGCGAATAATCAGCCGCGTCGGCAGGATAATTTGCTGCGGTTCAAGGATGCTGCCTTCGATCAAATCCAGCAGCAGGCGTGTTGCGTTAGCGCCCTTCTCTCGAATAGGATGGTGAATCGTCGTAAGCTGCGGGGTGGTCGCAGTCGCCGCCGGCAAGTCATCAAAGCCGACGACCGCGATATCATCCGGTACGCAAACGCCGGCCTCACGCAGGGTTTGCAGCACGCCAACGGCGATCTGGTCGCTGGCAGCAAAAACAGCATCCAGATCATGTGGCAAAAGCGCGTTCATGCCCCGCAGACCGGCCTCGCTGGTGAAAGAATCGAATATAATCCATTCAGGGTTAACGGCCAGCCCTGCCGCCTCCATCGCCTGTCGGTAGCCCACCACGCGATCCTGGCTGTCCGTGTTTTCAGGCGGGCCGGTGATGATGGCGATTTTGCGGCGTCCCAGTTGAATCAGGTGTTCAACGGCAGTTCGCGCGGCCTGCGCGTTATCAATCGTGACATAGCTCACCCGGTCGGCAAAATGATGCGGGCGCTCGATGGTCACGAATAAAACCGGCGTCTCCACCAGGCGCGAAATCAGCGACTGGCTGGCCGATGAGGACAGCAGCACCAGACCGTCGGCCAGGCGATTATGCGCGATTCGGCGGTGAAACGGCTCCTGGCCGTCATTATCACTGCTCGCCCCCAGCCACAATAACGTGCTGTAGTTCTGCTGGTTTGCGACTTCGGCTATTCCCTGGATTAAGGTGGGAAAATAAGCGGAGGGGTCATCAAAAAACACGGTCGCCGACTGAGAGATGACGATGCCGAGTATCTGCGCCCGCTGGGTGGCTAACATGCGGGCGATC
The DNA here is from genome assembly GCA_014338005.1 of Chloroflexota bacterium. Taxonomy (GTDB): domain Bacteria; phylum Chloroflexota; class Anaerolineae; order Aggregatilineales; family Phototrophicaceae; genus CFX2. Next base: position 24,623 of record QUBZ01000059.1, read on the forward strand.
TGGTTGGGGTGGTAATTCTGCTCCCGAATCACCTGCCACACGCGCTCGCGGGTGGGCGGGCTGACGTTGGGGTGGTGATTGATAACCCTGGATACGGTTGACCGGGAAACCCCGGCTAAACGCGCAATATCTTCCAAATTGAGGTTCATAAATCAAAACTTGTTTAATAGTTTCAATTGATTTGGGAGCGCTCCCAACCATTACCCTCAGTATAATGAAACCGCTCCCAATTGTCAAGCAAGTCCCGTAAATTTTTACATCTTGCCGACCGGTCAGAATCACGTTAGTGTAGACAGGCCGCGCTTTGAGCCGCTCTGTTAAGGAGAACGTCGTGTTCCACACCGTCCGCTGGACTCTGCCGAAAATCGAACGGCGGCTGGCCCTCATCGAGCCGCTGGCGTACCGCCGCCGCCAGCCGCTCCCATCCTTCCGCCTGAAAATCCTCGACAGCCCGCTGGAAACGCCCCCGGTCACAACCGGCGATGATGACAGCAGCTGGCCGCAAATCCCACCCAACGCCTACTGGGAAAAACGCGATACAAGCTTTGTGCTGCGCTGCCAGTTTTTACTGCCGGAGGACTGGCCGGGCGACTCCCCTACCGGCCTTTACCTGCCGCTGGGTGAACCGGGCAGTTTTAGCCACCCGGAGGCGCTGGCCTATGTGGACGGCGAGCCTTTTGCCACCTGCGACCGCCACCACCAGGAGATTCTGCTGCCAGACCGGTGGCGCGACGGCCAACCGCACCTGCTGGCGCTTCACGGCTGGACGGGCAACAGCCACAAAGATGGCGAACACGCCCGCCTGCTGATGCGGAACTGCGAAATCGTGCAGGTAGACCTGCCCACGCGCGAATTTGTCGCCCTGGCGCGGGTAACACTGGACACGGCGCGCCACCTGAACGCCGATGTTCCGGCCAGGGAACGCCTGCTCAACGCGCTAGATAACGCTTTTAAAACGCTCGATACGCGCGAACCGTTCGATGAGCGTTTTTACGACGGCGTGCCGGACGCGCTTCAAACGCTGCGCCAGGGCATCGAACAGGCCGGCGCGCCCCTGGACGTGAGCATCACCGCCGTCGGCCACGCTCATATTGACGTGGCCTGGTTATGGACGCTCGGCCAGACGCGCCGCAAAGCCGGGCGCACGTTCTACACTGCCCTGCGCCTGATGGAGCAGTTCCAGGATTATCGCTTCACCCAGAGTCAGCCGCAGCTTTACGATTTCGTGCGGCAGGATTACCCGGCACTGTTCGAAACCATCCGGCAGCGCGCCGCCGAAGGGCGCTGGGAAATCATCGGCGGTATGTGGGTGGAAGCCGACTGCAACATCAGCGGGCCGGAGTCGCTGGCGCGGCAGTTTTTATTGGGGCGCTCATTTTTCCGCCGGCACTTCGGCGAAAACGCCGAGTCGCCCGTGTTGTGGCTACCGGATGTGTTCGGTTACGCCGCCAACCTGCCGCAGCTTATCAAACTGGCCGGGCTGGACTACTTTTTCACCATCAAAATCGGCTGGAACCAGTACAACAAAATGCCCTACGACAGCTTCTGGTGGCAGGGCGTGGACGGCACGAAGGTGCTGACTCACTTCAGCACCACGCCGGAACCCGGTCGCCCGGAGCGCGAATGGAGCGCCACCTATAATGCCGAGCCGACCCCCGAAACGGCGCTGGGGGCATGGCGGCGGCTCCAGCACAAAGAAGCCCAAAGCCGCCTGCTGATGAGTTACGGTTACGGCGATGGCGGCGGCGGCCCCACCCGCGAAATGCTGGAAAACATCCGCGAAATGGCGGCCTTCCCTGCCCTGCCCCGCGTGCGGTTCGGGCGGGTGGACGATTTTTTCCGCGCCCTGGAAGCCGAGGCCGGCGACCGGCTGCCGATCTGGAACGGCGAGTTATATTTGGAGCTGCATCGCGGCACATACACCACCCAGGGGCGCAACAAACGCGCCAACCGCCGCAGCGAATTTTTGCTGCACGACGCCGAATTTCTGGCCGCGCTGGCCGCCCTGCTCGAGCCCAATTACGCCTATCCAACCGAGACATTTCACAAAGCGTGGGAACTGGTCTGCCTCAACCAGTTTCACGACATCATCCCCGGCAGCAGCATCGGCGCCGTCTATGAGGAGTCGCAGCGGCAGTACGGGCAGATTGAGCAGATGGCGACCGAAGCGCGGGATGCGGCCCTGCAAACCATCGCCGGCAGGGTCGGCAGCGACCTGATGATCGTTAACCCGTCCGGCTTTTTCCGGGGCGACCCCGTTTTCTGGCGCGGCCACCTGCCGGACGGCCAGCGATTCGAGCAGTTGAACGGCCTGCCGGTCTGGACGCAGCAGACCGAAACCGGCACCTGGATCGCGCCGGGAACGCCTTCGGATACCGGGCTGCCGCCCTACAGCATCACCCCCCTGATGATCGCGCCGGGTCAAAGCGCCGACCCGCTCGAAACCGAAACCGGCGTCCAGGCCGCCCCCGACCGGCTCGAAAACCGTTTTCTGCGGGTGGAGTTCAATGCCGATGGAGACATCACCCGCATCTACGACAAACGCGCCGGGCGCGAGGTGCTGCCCCCTGGCGCGGTCGCCAACCAGTTCCAGGCATTTGAAGACCGCCCGATGAACTGGGACGCCTGGGACATAGACATCTTCTACGACGACAAAATGTGGCTGGCCGAACCCGCCGCCTCGATTCGTGTGGTCGAATCCGGCCCGCTGCGGGCGGCGCTGGAGATCAAACGCCGCATCCTCAACAGCACCTATACGCAGGTTATTTCGCTGGCCTACAACAGCCGCCGCCTGGACATCGAAACCGGCATGAACTGGCGCGAGCGGCACATTCTGTTAAAAGTGGCTTTTCCGGTGGACATCCTGTCGCCGGTCGCCACTTACGAAATCCAGTGGGGCAGCGTGCAGCGCCCGACGCACCGCAACACCGGTTGGGACTGGGCGCGTTTTGAAACCTGCGCCCAAAAGTGGGTTGACCTGAGCGAAGGCGATTACGGCATCAGCCTGCTGAATAACGGCAAATACGGCCACGACATCCGCGATAACGTGATTCGCCTCAGCCTGCTGCGTTCGCCCACCATGCCGGACGAGCAGGCCGACCAGGGCGAACATTGTTTTACTTACAGCCTGCTGCCCCACCCGGCGAACTGGCGTTTGATGACTGCCCCGGAGGCCTACGCGCTTAACGACCCATTAATTGCCGCCCCCGGTTCGACCGCGCCGGGACGCGCCGTTGAAAGCCCGGTGATGCCGGAAGCCAACAATATCATCATCGAAACGGTCAAACAGGCCGAAGATGGCGGCGGCTTGATCGTGCGGCTGTACGAATACCAGCAGCGGCGCGGGACGGCTGCGCTGAAAACCGGCTTTAACCTGCAAGCCGCCTACATCACCGACCTGCTGGAACGCAACCAGGAGGCGCTGGCGGTCGGCCAGAACCGCGTTTTGTTTTCGATACACCCCTACCAGATCATCACTTTGCGGCTGATACCCGCCGTTGATTAAAGGAGTAATCGTCATGCCTTTTTTTGATATGCCGCTGGAACAACTGCAAGTCTACCGCCCTGCGCGAGAAGAACCGGCGGACTTCGATGCCTTCTGGGCGCGCACCCTGGACGAAACCCGCCGCCATCCCCTGAACGCCGTGTTCGAGGCGGTGGATTTCGGCCTGCGAACGGTCGAAACGTTCGACGTGACCTTCAACGGTTACGGCGGCCAGCCCATCAAAGGCTGGCTGCTGCTGCCTCGCCAGCGGCCAGCCCCCCTGCCCTGTGTGGTCGAATACATCGGCTACGGCGGCGGGCGCGGTTTCCCCACCGACTGGCTGCTGTGGAGCAGCGCCGGTTTCGCGCATCTGGTCATGGACACGCGCGGCCAGGGCAGCGTCTGGCGTCCTGGCGATACACCCGATCCCGAACCGGACGGCGCGAACCCACACCACCCCGGTTTTATGACGCGCGGCATCTCAAACCCGGACACCTATTATTATCGCCGCGTTTTCAGCGACGCGGTGCGCGCCGTCGAGGCTGCCCGCAGCCATCCCGCGATAGACCCGGCGCGTATCGCCCTCACCGGCGGCAGCCAGGGCGGCGGCATCACGCTGGCCGCCGCCGCGCTCGTGCCGGAGG
>QUBZ01000060.1 GCA_014338005.1 Chloroflexota bacterium
AGTTTCTGATAGAAACTAGGACTGGGCTGGGTGTACGCGACCACATCCCGCCTCCAGGCATTGAACACATCCATTCCGCCCGGCCCAACTGTCGAGATGTATTCCGCCACCTGGTTGAACATGGTGTTGACCCCGAGGAAGATCGGGCTGTAGTTCAACAGGATCAATCCAAAGATCAGATACTTAACCGCGCCGACGCCTAGCGTTCGTACGTCCCCGCCCCGCACGAACGCCTCGTACACGTTGAACAATAACGCTGCGATCAAAATGGCTCCCGCGATCTGAACCATCGTCGTCGGAACAGCGGTAGCATTGATGCCGTTCAACGCATTGCGAAACACCTGTTCGAAATAGAAGTACATCTTCCCCCCTTTGGCTCATCGCCGCTGCATCATCATTCCGGTATCCTGCCGAGTGTTCACACTCGAACTCGCGTTAAATTTCATCTCTGCACCCGAATTGGCCAGATCAATCGCTCGAAGCCGCATCGAATCGGCCAGCGCCGCTTGCGTGTACGCATGAGCGCGAACAAGCCACGCCGCGCCCTGCGCTCCGATCATCGGCGCCGTGCCCGGTGCAGCAGATTGCAGTTCATTAAGCATCTGCTCGGCGGCGCGCAGTTCCTGATCTGCGATGGCGTCGATAGCGATGGCTCTCTTCATCGCCGCCTGCGCCGCAGCGTCGCTCATGTCAATGACATTCCGCATCGCGGGCGAAGCGTCCGTCGGTGGCGGTAAAGGCTGATAGACGCTCTGAAAGTTGGCGCTGACGTTCGGAATCTGCAGCGGATTCCTCGAAAGCAACGTCTGCTCAAGCGCTCGCGGATTGGCGAGCGTCGCGCTATTCACCGCTGTCTGGGCAATCGCGCGGATCTGGTTGTATATGCCCATGATCTGTCCAACCAGACCGCGAGCACGTGTGATCGCGGATTGCGGATAAACGACGTTCTGGAACAGGTTCTGCACCGCGCTGATGATGCTGTTGATCGAACCGCTGGTTTCGTTGAACAGGATCAGCCCCATAAAACCCAGCGCGATGGGCGCGGCAAACAGCGGCATGGTCAGGATTGACCGGAAAATCCGCAGGCCGGGGAGGTCGTGGTTAAACAGCCAGGCCAAAAACGTGCCGAGAATGAGGGTCAGCAGCGTGCTGCCGACCGTCAGATACAGGGACGTGACGACCGTCTCGCCGACTCGCAGATCGCTGCCGATGGAGGCATAGTTCTGAAACCCGACCAAATTCCACGTCGCCTGCGTAAAGTTCCGCATATTGGCGTTGGTAAAGCTCAGGTAAAGCGAAAAAATGAGCGGGAAAAAGGTGAAGGCCAGAATCCAGACAACTCCCGGCATTAAAAAGAAATAACGGGCGCGGCTTTTTTTGTACATTGCATCTACCCAATAAGTGCTTCTATCAAAATATAACTGGGGAGAGGAACGAATGCCTCTCCCCATTGTCTAACCGTCAGCGCGTGGCCGCGCCAGAACCCGACAGCCTACGGCTTATAGCCGATACCGGCCTGATAAACCCGAAGCTGTTCTTCGCGGCCCAGATCGTTGTTAACCTGGTCCCATTCCTGCGCCACCAGATCGAGCGCAGCCTGCGGCGTCAGTTCATCAATCATGGCCTGCCCCAGGCGGGTGTCCAGGATTTCCCAGAACGTAACCGTGCCGGGAATACGCAGATAGGTCTGGTAGATGGGGTGGCTGAAGAAGTTCTCGCCGTAGCCGGTGATATACTCCAGCGCGTCTCCCGCGTCGTAGCCGGCGGCTACGTAGTCATCCACGCTGGCCGTACCGAGCGGCGGGAACAGGTCGTAGGTCGCGCCCGGGTCCACACCCGTCCAGCCGTAGTACACGTTGAAGAAGTTGATCGGCTTGGCGGCCTGCATCGCCATAAAGTAGTAGGCCAGTTCCGGCACGTCGGTGAAGGCCGACATCACCGGATACCACGAACCGCCGGTGGTATTGCCGACACAGTTCGGATTGGCCGAATCTTCCACAAACTCGCCCTTCTCAAGATCGTACCAGCGTTCGGAGCAGGGGATACGCGCGCCGCCCAGTTTGCCCTGGATGGTCGAGCGGCTGGGGTCTTGCGCCAGCGAACCCACGTCGCCCCACGAGAAGGTGGCGATGGCATTGCCGTTGAGGAAGTTGCTCCATGCTTCGGCCAGTTCCCAACCAAACTGCGCCGTCGAGCCGGTGGCCGCCAGTTCCTTCAGGAATTCCAGCGCCGCCACATGGCCGGGCTTGTTAATCAGCGGGGTCAGGTCATCGGGGTCGAACCAGTAAACGTTGTGATATTTGGTGACTTTGCCGATGTCATCGCCCGGAGCCGGGGTGATGGCGAAGGGGGCCGACAGCGACATGAAGTGGAACATACCCTGGCCGCCGGTGCGGAGGTGCAGGCTGATGCCATCGTCCGGGTCGCCGTCGCCGTTCCAGTCCTTGCCGTTGAAGAACTTGGTCACAGCCAGAAGCTGCTGCCAGGTCTTGGGCGGGACAGGCATATCCATGCCGGTTTCTTCTTTAAAGGCCGCCTGCCATTCGGGGTCGGTCAGGATGTCTTTACGGTAATAAAGCATCTGGGCATCGCCGTCGTTCAGCGCGCCGTACCACCGGCCTTCCCACTTCATCAGGTTCGCCAGCGACGGGAACACGGCCTCGCGGTCCCACACCGGGAAACCTTCCTGCTCGAAGAACGGGTCAATCGGCTGAATCCAGCCGTTCACCACGTAGTCGGACAGATACCAGGCGCCGATGTTCATCACATCGTAGCTGTTCTGGCCGGTCAGGAAGTCGGTCGAAGTGGTGGTGAAGTACTGCGCCTGCGGAATTTCCACGATCTCCAGCGTCGCGCCGGTGGCGGCCTGGAAGGCTTCACGCCAGAAATAATACGGGCCGGAGATGCCGCCGCGCGCGCCGGCCTGCTGGACGGCTACGGTCAGCGTTTGCCCGGCGAACTGCCCGGTCGCATCCGGCAGGTTGGCTTCCAGCAGCGCCGCCATGGCGTTGGCGCGTTCGGTTTCGTCGGCTGCGCCGGGGAAGAGTTCTTCGGCAGTTTTGCCCATGAAAGTCTCATCCTGGGCGAGGACGACGGTGCCGCTGATGAGAATAAGGAGTACCGATAGAAGTGAAACAAAGACGAGGAACTTTCGGTTCATAATATTTTCTCCACTAAGTAATCTAGACGTTTACCGAAGTTCGACAATGGGCTTTATTTGGTTAAGTGCTGAACACCTCCTTACATCGCGCCGGTAAAAAATGCCGCCGGTTCGCTGGCAGATGCGCCGTGTTCCCGGCGGTTATCTGCGAACGTTCTCAATCAGGCTGATAGGATTTTAGCACACAGGTGGGGGGCGCGCAACAACGACGGCCCGGCAGCGTCTTGCGCGAAATCGTCCCCTTCTGGTAAGCTGTTGGGGCGAAAAACGGCGGTTCACGGTTCGCCGGGCGGGGTATCCTTCGCCCCGGCGGGCCACAGATAGAATACGGCTAATCAGGAATAACCCATGCGAGATCAACTGCGCGATTATATCAAAACCCACATGATTAAAGACCCCACCTACCCGCTTAAGGACGACGAGCCGCTTATCACCGGCGGCCTGGTGGACTCGTTCTCGCTGGTCGAACTGGCGGTTTTTATCGAGGATACTTTTGGCGCGCGCTTCGACGACCCGGAGCTGACCGCCGAAAATATGAACACGGTCAAACAGATTCTGGGCAACATCGAGGCCAAGCTGTAGGATGGGGAGGGGTTAAATGCCAACGCTCCCCATCACGCTGAACCGCCGCCCCGCCACGCTGATCGAACAGGCGCGCTGGCTGTGCCGGGAACGCGCCGACGCGACCGCCGTTGTGCTGGTGGAACATGAGGGCGACCGCCGCCTGAGTTACGGCGCGTTTTTCGAGGGCGCGGCGCGTTTTGCCGGGGCGCTGGAAGCCTGTGGCGTGCAGCCGGGCGACCTGGTGGGGCTGGTGCTTCAGCATGGCGAGGCGGTGCTGTCGGGTTTTTGGGGGGCGCTGCTGTTGGGCGCTGTGCCTTCGATCTTCCCATTTTTGAGCGATAAACTTGACCGCGAGCGGTATTTTGACAGCGTGCGGCAGCTGGTCGCCCATTCCGGCGTGCGGGTGGTGATCGCCGGCCCGGAACTGCACGCGCCGCTGCGCGACCGGCTGGCGGGCATCCCCTCGCTGGCGGCGGTTTTAAACGTCGAAGCTGTTGTGCAGGTGCAGGGCGCTGCGCCCTTAGAGGAATACCTGAACCGACACCCCGCCGAGGCGGACGCGACCGCCTTTTTGCAGCATTCGTCCGGCAGCACCGGCCTGCAAAAAGGCGTCATGCTGTCGCACCGGGCGGTGTTGAACCACGTCGCCGGTTACAGCGCGGCGATCAACCTGACCCCTGATGACGTGGTGGTAAGCTGGCTGCCCCTGTATCACGATATGGGGCTGATCGCCGGCTTCATCATGCCCATCTTGCAGGGCATCCCGCTGGTGCTGATGTCCCCGTTCCATTGGGTGCGCGACCCCAAAATTCTGCTGTGGGCGATTCATCACCACCGGGGGACGTTGTGCTGGCTGCCGAACTTCGCTTACAACTTCCTGGCGACGCGCGTTCGCCCGGCGGTCATTCACGGCCTGGATTTATCTTCGCTGCGGGCGGTCATCAACTGCTCCGAGCCGGTGTATGCCGAAAGCCACCGCATTTTTCTGGAGCAGTATGCCTATTACGGCCTGCGCGAGTCCGCCCTGGCGACCTGTTACGCGATGGCGGAAAATACTTTTGCCGTCACCCAGAGCGCGCTGGAAACGCCGCCGCCGCTGGATGTGGTAGACCGCCGCGCCCTGATGGAAGACCGGCGGGCAGTTCCCGTAGACAATGGGCTTAAGCTCATTATCCCGACGGTTACGCTGGTTTCCTGCGGCGTGCCGATCCCCAACTGCGAGATCAAAATCGTGGACGAACAGCGCCGCCCGCTGCCGGAGCGGTTCGTCGGCGAAATCGCCCTCCGCAGCGACTCGATGTTGAGCGGTTACTACCGCCGCCCGGACGCCACCGCCGAGGTGATGGCCGGGGGCTGGTACTTCACCGGCGATATGGGCTACCTGGCCGGCGGCGAGTTATACATCACCGGTCGCAAAAAAGACCTGATTATCGTCGGCGGCAAAAACGTTTACCCGCAGGACATCGAAAACCTGCTCAACGACATTCCGGGGCTGCATCCTGGGCGGGCGGTGGCCTTTGGCGTGTTTAACGAGTCCCTGGGGACGGAAGACATCGCCATCGTGGCTGAAGCCGATACCGACGACCCGGAAGCCCGCGCCGACATCATGCGGGAAATCCGCGCCCGCGTGGCGCAAAGCACCGACGTAACCGCCCGCTACGTGCATCTGGTCGAGCCGAAGTGGCTCATCAAAACCAGCAGCGGTAAGGTCGCCCGCCGCGCCAACCGCGAACGGTTCATCGAAACGGTGCTGAATCGCATCCCAGAACAGCGCGGGTGACTTCTGGACGGTGCGGCGGGATCGCCCGCTGCAATCTTTTGCTTGTGGAATCGCCTGAAGGGTGTAGAATCGAACCAGATGATTGAAAGTAGCGCATAATCACTATGTCTACCGCTCCGCTCAGTCTCGCAAAAGTCACCTGGCGTCACCCCCAGACCGGCGTCGTGCAGGAATTTGTCCTGGCCTAGGGCGCGACCGCCACCATTGGCCGGCAGGCCGGCAACGACATCTGCATCCCGGAACAGCATGTTTCACGCCAGCACGCTGTCATCACCTACCGGGAAGGCATTTTTATGATTGACGACCTGGGCAGCGCCAACGGCACGTTTGTCAACGACCAGTTGATAACCGAGTCGTTCCCGCTGGCCTCCGGCGACATCATCCGGCTGTACGTGCCGATGCTGTATTTTTCGGCCACCGTGACCGAAGAAGACCAGCGCAACGCCGAGGAAATGGGGACGCTCATCACCGCCACCATCAGCACCGGCAAGGGCAAGCTCATCATCACCACCGGCCCGCAGGAAGGCACAACCATTCCCCTGCTGCTGAACACCATCACGATGGGCCGCGCCACCAGCAAAGCCAGTTGGGAAATCGGCCTGCAAGACCCATCGGTGTCGCGCCCTCACGCCCGGCTGCAGCTGGTGGATAACACCTGGGTGATTCATGACCTGGGCAGCGCCAACGGCACGCTGGTCAACAATACGCCGGTGACGGAAAAAGGCCGCCCCCTGCGGGACGGCGATATCATGACGCTGGGATCAACGATTTTGCTGTTCCGGGCGGGTTAAAGGGGCTTCACCTCAAACCGGGAAAACCTGCGGCATCCCCAGTGCCTGCCGCAGCGCCTCCAGCATGGCTGCGTGGATGAGGCCGTTGCTGGCGACAATCTCCTGGCCGGAATAAAGCGCGCCGGACTCGACGCCCTGGTAATCGCTGGCCTGGCCGCCGGCTTCCAATACGCACAGGATTCCCGCCAGACAGTCCCACGAATGAATGCGCGACTCCCAGAAGCCGTCAAAACGCCCTGCCGCCACGTAACACAGATCAAGCGCCGCCGAGCCAAACCGCCGCACCGCGCGGGTGAGCTTGAGGAAATGAATCCACTCGCGCAGGTTGTTATCCGGGTGGGTGGCAACATCGGTCGGGAAGCCAGTACACAGCATGGATTTCTGCAAATCGGCGGTGGCGGAAACGTGGATTGGACGGTCGTTGAGCCACGCGCCGTACCCCCGCGCGGCGCTGAACAGCTCGCCGCTGACAGGGTGATAAACCGCGCTAACCAGAGGCCGCCCGCTCCGTTCCGCCAGCGCCAGACTGACGGAAAAATAGGGGATATTGCTGGCGAAGTTGGACGTACCATCCAGGGGGTCTACGTGCCAGAAGTAGCTGGCCTCCGCCGCCGGCGCGCCCATGCCGCCGCCTTCTTCCCCGATGATGTGATGGTCGGGGAAGGCCGCTCGCAGCCGGGAGACGATCACCGCCTCGGCAGCCGGGTCGGCCTCGGTCACGATATCGGCCAGGTTGCCTTTGACGGTTTCCTGGTGGGGACGGTCATAATAATGCATCAGCACCGCGCCGGCCTCGCGGGCGATGTCGGCGGCGGTGGTACGAACGGCTTGCCAGTCCACGACAGTTGCTCCTTGCAGCGTGAGGACACGGCGCACCGTGTCCTCACCATAAAAATAGGCCTATCCACAACGATAGACCTATTATATGCCGGAGTTATGCTCGATGACTAGATTTTTATAACGCTGCTTGCCTGTTTTCCTTTCGGCCCTTCCACAACTTCAAATTCTACCTTTGATCCTTCATCCAGGGACTTGTAGCCCGCACCCTGGATCGCGCTGTAATGGACAAAAATATCCGGCGGACCGCTCTCTGGGGTGATAAACCCGTAACCCTTCTCCGGGCTAAACCACTTCACTACACCCCTGATTCGCTGAGACATGCTTGCAGAACTCCTAACTCTTGAAATATCGGACAAGCCGCGTCACATCTAAAGCTGCCATTCCTCGGTAAACAGCGCTTTTCTGTTGTGTCGTCGAGCTACAGGAATAGAGTGTAGTAGATAAGCCTAAAAATTGTCAAGCAATCGCGTTAAATCTATTTAACGGCGGCCAGGGACAGCCGCCGGCTGGCCGACCGCAGCCCGGTTTTTCCCTGACGGCGTGAATGCGGGTTTTCAAAAGGGCCTAAAATAACAGCATCGCATGAAACATGAGCCGGAGGTGCCGCATGGCCGATGAATCCCGCCCACCTGAGCAGCCCATTCAGGACGAGGCCGTTCCGTTGGGCGACCTGATCGAAGCGCCGGCGGGCAAACGCGCGCCGCTGCGCGTGGTGGAGGCGGATGCGCCGGAAAAACCGCTGGGCGACCTGATCGAAGCGCCGGCGGGCAAACGCGCGCTGCTGCGCGTGGTGGAGGCGGACGCGCCGGAAAAACCAAAGCGCAAACGCAAACCCAGGCCGTTTTTTTGGCCCTGGTGGCTGCATCTGGGGATGGTGGCGCGGGTGTACCGGTGGGTGATCGTGCTGGCCGCCGTCACGGCGGTGATCGGCGCGGGCGCGGCGCTGCTGGTGATTCCAGAGCGCCAGGTGCGCGTGCCGATGCCCGTTACCGTGCCGGTGATCGTGCCGGTAACGCTGACGCCGGCGGTCACTTATACGCCGCTGCCCGTGTTGCAGCCCACACCGACGGCCATGTTTGGCGAAGGCATCGGCAGAAGCGGTTACGACTACCTGACGATGGCGGACATCGCCCCGAACATCCCGGCCATGACGCGCGTGCGGTTGAGCCTGGGCTGGTACGACGGCGAGGTGTGGCATTATCAGGTCGCGGCGGAGGACGAAGGCCGTTTTGGGGAAGCCCTGGAGTGGCAGCTTGCCTATGTGCCGGTACACAATTCGCTGACGCCTTCGGCGACGCCCTGGCCGACCCTCACGCCCACCCCCGGCTGATGGCTGCCCTTCCGCCAAAAGACGGAGATTGGCCGCGCCGAAAGTCCGGTCGAAAAATCATCCGCGCGCCGGGGGTTTTCCGGGCGGTTTCGCGCTTCAATAAAAAATGTTGAGTTGAAATGAAGCGGAAACCAGAAAAGGAACCGGGTTATGTTCCAGCAGCCATCCCCCAAACACCATGCGATTGTTCTGGGCGGCAGCATCGCCGGCCTGATGGCCGCCCGCGTGCTGGCCGATCATTTCGAGCGCGTGACGGTCATCGAACGTGACCACCTGCCGGAAGGCGATGAAAATCGGCCTTGCGCGCCGCAGGGGCATCACATCCATACCCTGATGCTGCGCGGACAGTTGATTATGGAGCGCCTGTTCCCCGGCCTGGAAGCCGAACTGCTGGAGGCCGGCGCGCCGACGGTGGAACAGGGGCAGGAAACCCGCGTTTTGTACAAAACCGGCTGGGCGCCGGTCATGGATACCGGGCTGACGATTTATGCCGCCAGCCGCGCCCTGCTGGAGTCGCGCATTCGCCGCCGGATAAACCAGAACCCGCAGATCGAAATCCGGGACGGTTACGAAGTGGTTGAACTGCTGGCCGACGAGTCCCGCCGGACAGTGACGGGCGTGCAGATGCGCCAGCGCGGCGGGCAGCAGGTCGAATACCTGCGCGCCGACCTGGTGGTGGACGCCAGCGGGCGCTCGTCGAAAACGCCCGACTGGCTGGAACAGCTTGGTTACGCCCGCCCGCAGGAAACTGTGATCCAGGCGCGGCTGGGCTATGCTTCGCGCTGGTATGCCATCCCGGAAGATTTTCGGTCGGACTGGAAAGCGATATGGATTCAGCCCAAAGCGCCGTTTTTCCCGCGCGGGGGTGTGTTGATGCCGGCTGAAGGCAGTCGCTGGGTGGTGACGCTGTTCGGCACGGCCAGGGATTACCCGCCTACGGACGAAACGGCCTTCCTGGGTTTTGCCCGCAGCCTGCTTAGCCGGCGGATTTACCACGCCATCAAAAATGCCGAGCCGCTGACGCCGGTTTACGGCTACCGGCGCACCGCCAACCGCTGGCGGCACTACGAACGTATGGCGCGCCTGCCGGAGCGTCTGCTGGTGATGGGCGATGCTTTCGTGGCGCTGAACCCCAGCTACGGCCAGGGCATGACGGCGGCGGCGCTGGCTGCCGAAACGCTGGCCGCCATCTTGCGCGGACGCCGCAGCCTGAACCGCCTGTGGGTGCATTTTCACCGGCGGCTGGCGCGCGCGGTCGGCGCGGCGTGGATGCTTTCGACCCATGCAGACCTGCGCTGGCCGACCACCGAAGGCGGGCGGGTGGGCCTGCTGACGGCGATCATGCAGGGGTACACCGACCGGGTGGCTGCGCTGATCCCCAATAACCCGGCGCTGTACCAGGTGTATCTGGAAACCCTGCACGGTCTGCGCCCGGCATCGGCACTGTTCGCCCCGTCCATTTTGAAGGCGGTGTTTCAACAGGCCTTCAAACATCAGACCGCGCAGCCGGCGCCGGTTGTCACCAGCACGCAGGAAATGGTGCGGGTTGGCAGCGGGCGGTAAAAAAAACGGCCCTGGGTCAAAAACCCCAGGGCCAGGCTTTCGCCCGGCGCTTAATCCAGCCGCTCGATGATCGTCCCCGTCCCCATGCCGCCGCCGCAGCACATGGTTTGCAGGCCGAAGCGTTTGTCGTGTGTTTCCAGCGCGTGTAACAGCGTGGTCATCAGCCGTGCGCCGGACGCGCCCAAGGGGTGACCGAGCGCAATCGCGCCGCCGTGAATATTCACCCGGCTCATGTCCGCGCCGATTTCCCGCTGCCACATGGCGATCACCACCGCAAAAGCTTCGTTCACCTCGAACAGGTCTATCTGGTCGAGTGTCATCCCGGCTTTGGACAGCACTTTTTGCGTCGCGCTGATCGGGCCGGTCAGCATCAGGTGCGGGTCGCTGCCGACCGTCACGCCGGCGACCAGGCGGGCGCGCGGTTTGAGTCCCAGTTCCGCCGCTTTTTCGCGGGTGGTCAGCAGCAGCGCCGCCGCGCCGTCGGTGATCTGGCTGCTGTTGCCGGCGGTCGTCACGCCGTCGGCGCTGAACACGACCGGCAGGGTCGCCATTTTTTCCAGCGATACGTTGGCGCGAAAGCCCTGGTCGCGGTCGGCCAGCAGCGGCTGACCTTCTTCGTCCAGGCCGGGCAGCGGCAGAATTTCGCCTTTAAGCCAGCCGTTTTCGGTGGCGCGGGCGGCCTTCAGGTGGCTTTCGTAGCCGATGCGGTCAACCTCCTCGCGGCTGATGCCCCACTTGTGGGCGATTTCGTCGGCGGCAAGGCCCTGCGGCACGATGTTATAGGTTTCCATAATCCGGTCGGTGAAGGGCTGGCCGCCGTTCCCGATGCTTGACCCCATCGGCACGCGCGTCATATGTTCCACGCCGCCTGCCACCACAAAATCGGCCTGCCCGGAAAGCAGCATCCCCGCCGCCAGATGGACGGCCTGCTGGCTGGAGCCGCACTGGAAGTCTACCGTTGTGGCCGGAATTTCGATGGGCAGCCCGGCGTCCAGCACCACGCTGCGCGCCAGGTTGAAGGTCTGTTCGCCCACCTGGCTGACGCAGCCCATGATGACATGATCGAGCCGCGCCGCGTCAACATTGGCCCGCGCCAGCACCTCGCACAGCACCGACGACCCCAACCGTACCGGATGCGTGTCCCGCAGCCAGCCGCCGCGCCGTCCCAGAGGCGTCCGAACCGCTTCGATAATCACCACCTCGCGCATGGTTTACCCTCTCGAATTAAATCCCGATTCGATTTTTTTATGATACCGCAAATTCGTCATCCGGCGTGCTTCAGGCGGCGGGGCTGCCCGCCGGCGGCAGCCAGACTTTAAACAGGCTGCCGCGCCCCGGATAGCTGTCTACTTCGATCTCGCCCTGATGCAGGTCTACGATCTCCTTGACGATGGCGAGTCCCAGTCCCGTGCCGGGAATATTCATCTCCCGCGCCTTCTGGCCGCGATAAAAACGGTCGAACAGGCGCGCCACTTCTTCGGCTTCGATGCCGATGCCGCTGTCCTCCACCTGCACCAGCGTTCGCTGGCGCGCCGCATCGAAGGCTACCTGCACCCGCACCTGGCCGCTGTGAGTATATTTGACGGCGTTGGCGAGCAGGTTGGAAAGCATCCGCGCCAGGTGGTTGCGCCGCCCCAAAACCGGCGGAACGTCCGCCCGGCTTTCAAATTCCAGCTCCAGCCCCGACGCCTGGGCAATCGGGCGGTAGATATTCACCACTTCCTGCGCTACGGCGTTTAAATCCACCGGGCTGAACTCCAGCCGCCCCCGGCTGTCTTGCAGGCGCGACATATCCATCACATCTTCGACCAGTTCCCGCAGCAAAAACACCTGCTCCTTAAGGCCGGCGCGGTATTCCTCCTGGCGGTCGGGTTCGACACGCTCCATCAATTCCAGCCGCAGGCTGAGGCTGGAGATAGGATTACGCAGCTCGTGGGACAGGTTTTCGATCAGCGCCGATTTTATGACATCCAGTTCGCGCAGTTGGATATTGGCGGCCTCCAGTTCGGCGGTGCGCTGCATAACGCGCCTTTCCAGGTCGGTTTTCAGGGCTTCCAGTTCTTCGTTCTGGCGTTTGAGGGTGTGCCAGTCGTGGTTAAAGAGCAGGTAAAACAGCAGGCTGGTCGCTACGACGAAAAACAACCCCTTAACGCTCTGCATCTGGGTAAGCTGGCCGGCATCCTGCGCCAGCAGCGCCAGCGCCTGGTCGCTGAACAGAATCCAGATCGTTGAAACCGCCGCGTAGATGATGACCAGGCGCAGGGGTGGGGGAAATAAAAATTTTTTCATCAACTTTGCGGCTCTCCTCCACAGGCGAAAGGATGGCAATTCAGGCCGCGATCATTATAGGTGGGCGAACTTTCAGCCAATTGTCTTGCAAATGTTACAGTTTGTTACAGCGGCGTGCCACAAAAAAAGGAACGGGAAAAAGGATGTTCGTGGCTGCGCCATCTAACCTGTTAGTATATCATCAATTGTTACGCTCTGCCGCACGTTTGCCCTTACCTTACCTTGCCCGTCCGGTTGAGGCAGCGGGGCTGTGTTGAGCGACAAGGGCGCGTCCCGCCCTGAAAGGTTGGCTTCTCTTTGATTCGTTTCAAGTAGGCGCCGGGTGTTCCGGTGGCCGTTGTAGATTGACTCACGCAAACGGCGAGATTAACCTGCCGTGTTTATTGTTTGTCGCTGCCGGTGAAGGCCGCCGCCAGCCCCAGGCCGATGTAAACCGTCCCGGCGAAATACCGCTGGAAGCGCAAAAACTGCCGGCTGCCGCGCAGCCAGCGCCCCGCCGTCCCGGCGGCCAGCGCGTACAGGCCGTCTGTCACCGTCGCCAGCGTCACGAAGATGAGGCCCAGCGCCAGCAGCTGCAGCGGCGCGCCGCCCTGCGAGGGGTCTACAAACTGCGGCAGAAAGGCGAAAAAAAACAGCGCCGTTTTGGGGTTGAGGATGGCGACTACCACCGCCTGGGAGAAGATGCGCCGCAGGCTCTTTTTTTCCAGGGCGTCCGGCTGCTGCGCCGGAAGGGGCGTGGTCAGCGTGCGGATGCCCAGGTAGATCAGATAGGCCGCGCCCAGGTACTTCACGATGTCGAAGGCCAGCGCCGAGGTGAGCAGGATGGCCGATACGCCCAGCCCTGCCGCAACCGCGTGGAACAGGTTGCCCGCCTCGATGCCCAGCACCGATACCAGCCCGGCGCGGCGTCCCTGGTCTACGCTGCGGGCGACGATATACAATACCGCCGGCCCCGGCGTCAGCAGCAGCACCAGCGTGGCGGTCAGGAAAAGAGTCAGGTTGGTGGCAGGCAGTTCCATCGTAGTCATCTCCACACTTCGTTTTTGCGAAGCGCAAAGCATAACATGGAGACGCCCGGATACAAAAGCGTATCAGTCAATAGTCCGTAGTCGCCAGTCTGTAGACTCAGGCGCGCTCAATGTTTGGCACAGTCCTCGATGACATTTCAGACCATCGAGTTCTGACTAATGACGATAGACTAACGACTACAGACTATCCTAACACCCATCGCACACGTGGTCGTCCACAAAAACCATCGTCTGCGTCCCGGCGTCCCAGGTGGCGAAGCGCCCGCCGTACAGCGCGGCCAGCGTTTGCGGGTGGTAGATTTCCGCCGGCACGCCGTAAGCGATCAGCCGGCGGTTGAGCGCCATCACCCGGTCGAAGCGGCTGAAGGCCAGATTGAGGTCGTGCGTGCTGAGCAGGATGGTCAGGCCGTCGCGGTGGAGCGCGTCGAGCGTATTCATCAGGCTGGCCTGGACGCTGGCATCCACGCCGCTGAAGGGTTCATCCAGCAGCAGGATTTGCGCGTCCTGCGCCAGCGCGCGCGCGATGAAGGCCCGCCGCCGCTGCCCGCCGCTCAGGTCGCCGATGGGACGTTCGGCCAGGTCGGCCATCTCCACTCGTTCCAGCGCCCGCTCCACCGCCTGCCAGTGGGCGCGCCCCGGCCCGCGAAACAGCCCCATCTGCCGCACCAGCCCCATCATCACCACGTCCCGCACCGTGACCGGGAAGCTCCAGTCCACGTTTTCGTGCTGCGGCACATAACCGGGGCGCGCGCCGTCGGCCAGCGTCACCGTCCCGGCGCGCGGGCGCAGCAGCCCCATGACGGTTTTGATGAGCGTGGACTTGCCGGCGCCGTTCGGCCCAATGATCGCCACCCGTTCCCCGGCGCGGACGGCAAAACTGATATCCTCGACCGCCGGCTCGTGGTTGTAGCTCACGGTCAGGCCGCGCGTTTCCAGGATGGGCGGCGGCGTGGGGGGGGGGTGTAACAGGGGAGTGCGTGTGATGGATGGGATATGTTTTATGCTGACCATAGGCGGCGATCCTTTAGTTCAGGACGCGCAGAAGCGCGTCCCTACGCATGGTTTGATTTTTTCAGGGCGCGCAGAAGCGCATCCCTGCTTAACCGAGCGCCTCGGCAATCTTCTGTGCATTATAACGGAGATAATCGGCATAAGTGGAGGCCGGGCCGTCCGCGCCGCTCAACGATTCGCTGTACAGGTCGCTCACTACCATGATGCCCGCCTCCGACGCAATCACGTCGGCAAACCGGCTGCTGGCCGAAACTTCGGCGAAGATGGCCGGAATGTTCAGCGCACGCACCGTTTTGACCAGCTCGGCCAGGGTTTGCGGGTCGGGTTCATCCAGCGTGCTGCCGCCCAGGATGCCGCCAACCACGCGGAAGCCGTAGCGGTGGGCGAAGTAGCTTAAAAACTCATGGTTAGTGACCAGCACCCGGCGCTCCTCCGGCACAACCGCCAGGATATGTTCGATCTCGGCGTCCAGTGTTTTCAACTCGTCGGCATAAGCGGCGGCGCGGGCGCGGTAGATTTCGGCGTTAGCCGGGTCGGCGGCGGCGAAGGCTTCCGCGATATTATTTGCCCAGATGATGACGTTGTTCGGGTCCGTCCACACGTGCGGGTCGCAAGCACCGTGTTCATGTTCTTCTTCGTCGGCGTGGTCTTCTTCCGCGCGGTCTTCGCAGACGCCCGGCTCGCCGTAAATGCCGACGTGTTCTTCGGCATGTTCTTCGTCTTCGTGGTCATGCCCGCCGAACGGCAGAATGCCGATGCCGTTGGAGACGATCACCTGCGGCACGTCCGCCGCGTTTTCGGCCAGCCCACCCAGGAATGTTTCGTAACCGATGCCGACCGCCAGCACCAGATCGGCCTGCGCCACCTTCAGCACATCCGCCGGGGTGGGCTGCCAGGCATGGCCGTCGGCTCCGGGCGGGATGAGCGCCGTGACGCTGACGAGATCGCCGCCGACGTGACTCGCCACGTCCGCCAGGATATTCGACGTGGCGACCACTGTTAGCGCGGTTTCCTGGGCGGCGGCGGTGAAGGGCAGAACGGCCAGCAGAAGTATGCACAGGATGGAAGGCTTCATATTTTGCTCCATTTTCGGTTACAATTTAAGCAGTCAACAATGCAACGAGCGTGATTGATACCGTGATTGATACAATGTATCAATAACTTAATTGATACTCTATCTCAATTAGAAAAGGCTGTCAAGATCGTATGTCTGAACAACTCAGCCTGCGCGCGGAACGGCTGCGCGCAGCAGGACACAAACTCACCCATGCCCGGCTGTCGGTGCTGCGCGTACTGGAAGAAAGCGGCGGGCATGTCACCTCCGCCGAAGTGCTGGAGCGCGTGAGCGCGCTGGACGCCAGCATTGGCCGCGCCAGCGTATTTCGCACGCTCGATCTGTTCACGTCGCTGCTGATCGTGCGCCCGACCTACATTGACAGCAGCGTGACGCCCACCTACGTGCTGATGCCGGAGGGCCACCATCACCACATCATCTGTACCAACTGCAACCGCGTCATCGAGTTCGAGGACTGCTGCCTGTCGGAGATGACGGCAGAACTGGAGGCCCGGCTGGGTGTCAAACTCACCGGCCATCTGGTCGAATTTTACGGCCTGTGCGACCGCTGCCGGCAGTGAAAGGCGAAATGCGCTTTTTGACTCATCCCTTATCGCTCGGAACTCGGAACTGAGCCATGCACATCGTTTTTAACGGCTGGTTCTGGGACCAGCCCCACACCGGCAGCGGCCAGTACATCCGCTGCCTGCTGCACGCGCTGGGACGCGCCGCGCCGGATGTACAGATGACGCTCGTGCTGCCGCCGCACAACAGCGCCCCGGACGACCTGCCGGAAAACGTCAGCCTGGTGACGACGCGCGGCAGCGGCGGCCACGTGGGTAAAGTGTGGTTTGAACAGCGCACCTTCCCGCAGATGGCGGGGCGCGTTCGGGCGGACATCGCGCATGTGCCGTATTGGGGGCCGCCGCTGGCTTCGCCTGTTCCGCTGGTCACGTCGGTGCTGGACGTGATTCCGCTGGCGCTGCCAGAATATTCGCGCGGCCTGGGGGCGCGGCTGTATACATCGCTGGCGGCGGCGGCGGCGCGCGGCTCGGCGCACACCATCACGCTCAGCCAGGCGGCCAAAGCCGATATTGTGCGGTTTCTCGGCCTGCCGGAAGACTCGATCACACCCATTTACCTGGCCGCCGACGAGGTTTACCATCCCCGCTTGGGCGCGGAAAACGACCAGGCCGTGCGCCGCAAGTACGACCTGCCGGAACAGTTCGTGCTGTACCTGGGCGGCTTCGACCGCCGGAAAAATGTCAACCAGCTTTTGCTGGCTTATACCTACGTGGGGCAGGCCGAAGGCGACAATATTCCGCTGGTGATCGCCGGGCGCGAGCCGCAGTGGGGCGCGCCGCTGTTCCCCGACCAGCGCCGCTACGCCGCCGACCTGGACATCAGCGATTATGTGCGCTGGCTGGGTTACGTGGACGAGGCCGACAAACCGGCGCTCTACCGGCTGGCGAGCGTGTTCGCTTTCCCCACGCTGTACGAGGGCTTCGGCCTGATGGCGCTGGAAGCGATGGCCTGCGGCACGCCGGTGGTCGCCAACAACATCCCGGTGATGGCCGAAATTACCGGCGACGCCGCCTACTTGGTCAAGCCGGATGATGCGCGCGAGATGGCCGGGGCAATCATCGCGCTGCTGCTGCAAAAACCCCTGCGCGACTCGCTGGTGAACCTGGGGCTGGCGCGCGCCACGCACTTTAGCTGGCGCAAAACCGCCCGGCAAACGCTGGAAGTGTACGAGCGGGTGCTGGCGGCGCGCTAAAAATTCGCCGGTTGTGTATTTTCTTAAATTGTGCATAATATAAAACGGTGGTGTTTGTCGCAAACTACAAAACCACGATTGGGTGTTGTGGAACGACTGATTGAGTTGTAACCCGCTGCTATAAGAGGCGGATGTGAAACCTGTGCCGAAAGTGAAACGCGGGCTGTTTTCCGTCATTAGGAGAGCTGTTAGCTGGAAACAGTCCCGGTGTCTGTCCAGCGGCTTTTTCGTCTGGATGCTGTAGGATGTAAAAATCGGACGCGCACAGTGCGGCGCAATCGGATAACCCGTTCTCAACTGCGCTTGATGCCCAGCCGTGGTTTCATTCATCGAATCACGGCTGTTTGTTTTCTGGTTGAAGGTTATGGGTATCGTCACCGCGCTGGAAGTTCAGAAAAGCAGCAAAGAGCGGGTGAACGTCTACATAGACGGCGTGTATGCCTTCAGCTTGAGTTTGATTGAGGCCGCCCGCCTGCATAAAGGCCAGAACCTGAGCGAAGCCGAAATTGCGGCCCTGCGTGATGAGGATGCTATTCTCAAAGCGGTGGACGGCGCAGCGCGCTTTTTGCGCTACCGCCCGCGCAGTCTGGCCGAGGTGCGCCGCTACCTGGTCGAAAAAAACCTTCCCTCTCCGGTCGTGGAAGCTGCCGTCCGGCGGCTGACCGCGATGGGGTATCTGGATGACGCGGCTTTTGCCCGCTTTTGGGCGCAGAACCGGGGCGAGTTTAAACCGCTCAGTCCCCGCGCGCTGCGGGTTGAACTGCGGCAGAAAGGCGTGCCGGACGCCATCATCGCCGAGGTGCTGGCCGAACTGGACGATGCCGAACTGGCCTACCGGGCCGGCATGGCGCGCGCGCGCAAGCTGCGCCGTCCCTCCCGTCAGGATTTCCGCAAAAAGATCGGAGATTTGCTCCAGCGGCGGGGTTTTAGCTACAGCACCACCCGCGAGACGGTCGAACGTTTGATGGAAGAACTGGAAACGTCCGACCCGGAATACTTTACCTTGACTACGGAGACGAATGAGGAATGAGCTAATGGATACTGGTGCTGCCCTTTTACTGCTGTTGGTCCTGGTAATCGGGGTAGCCATCGGGATTGCCGCGCTGACGTATTTTCAAAACACGCGCGGCAAGAACCGCCGATTGCAGGCTGAAAACGAAGCCAGAGCAATCACGGACCGGGCTGCCGAGCAGTCGCAGAACATTTTAAGAGAAGCGGAGGAGAAAGCCAGGAGCATCCTGGAAGAAGCCGAGCAGACCACCCAGCGCCGACGGCGCGAGTTCGACCGCGAGGATGAACGTTTGCAGCGCCGGCGCGAAGACCTCGACCGGCGGCTGGAACGGCTGGAACAGCGCGAGCAGAACCTCAACAAACGCCAGAGCCGCATGGATAAACAGCAGAACGACCTGCAAAAGCTGGAATCGCAGCGTTTGGAGGAGCTTCAGCGCATCGCCCAGATGACGGTGGACGAGGCCAAAGCCGAGCTGCTGGCGGTGGTCGAAAACGAAGCCCGCAGCGACATGGCGCGCATCATCCGGCAGGTGGAGGCGGAAGCCCGCGAAGAAGCCGACTCCCGCGCCCGCGATGTGATCTCCCTGGCGGTGCAGCGGTTGGCGTCGGAGCATGTCAGCGAAATCGCCGTGAGCGTGGTTCCGCTGCCCAGCGACGAGATGAAAGGCCGCATCATCGGGCGCGCCGGGCGCAACATCCGCGCCTTTGAACTGGCGACCGGCGTGGATGTGGTGGTGGACGACACGCCGGAGGCCGTCACCATCAGCAGCTTCGACCCAGTGCGGCGCGAGGTCGCCAAACGCGCCCTGGCGAAGCTGGTGCTGGACGGGCGCATTCACCCGGCGCGCATCGAAAAACTGGTGTCGGACGCTAAAGCCGAAGTCGAGGCGGCCATCCGCGAGGAAGGCGAACGCGCGGCCTACGAAACCGGCATTCCGGGGCTGCACCCGGAAGTGCTGAAGCTGGTTGGGCGGTTGAAGTTCCGCACCAGCTACGGGCAGAACCAGCACGCCCACGCCATCGAGACGGCCCACATCGCCAGCATGATCGCCGCCGAACTGGGCGCGGACGTGATGGTGGCGAAGATGGGCGGCCTGCTGCACGATCTGGGCAAAGCCATTGACCACGAGGTGGAAGGCACGCACGCTTTGATCGGCGCGGAATACGCCAAACGTTACGGTGTGCCGGCCAAAGTCGTCAACTGCATCGCCAGCCACCACCACGAGGTCGAGCAGGAGTGCGTCGAAGCCTACATTGTGGAGGCGGCGGACGCCATCTCCGGCGCGCGGCCCGGCGCGCGGCGCGAAAGCCTGGAAACTTACATCAAGCGCGTGAAGATGCTGGAAGACATCGCCAATTCGTTCGACGGCGTAGAGCAGAGTTACGCCCTGCAAGCCGGGCGCGAGGTGCGTATTCTGGTGCGCCCGGATGTGGTGGATGATCTGTCGTCGCTGCGGCTGGCGCGGGACATCGCCCGCCAGATCGAGGAGACGATGCAGTATCCCGGCCAGATCAAAGTGCAGGTCATCCGCGAGACGCGGGCGGTGGATTACGCCAAATAACCGTCTTCGATTAAAAATCCGTCTGTGAATCCCTCACCCCAAACCCCGCTCCCCCGAATTCAGGGAAGCGGGGGGGGAAGGCGTTTGCGGACTAATGATAATCTGCATCCTGGGCAGTGGGCTTAAGCCCACTGTCGGAGGCAGACATTCTCATCTCGTTAGATGTACTAAAGACTATTGCCGGGAGACTACAGACTGGAGACTGGCGACTCACCCATGCAATGCCGGGTCGGCTGCGGGGCGTGCTGCATCGCCCTTTCGATTTCGTCCCCCATCCCCGGAATGCCGGACGGCAAACCGGCGGGTGTGCGCTGCGTCCAGCTTACGCCGGACAACCGCTGCAAAATCTACGATCACCCCGACCGCCCCGCCGTTTGCGCGCGGCTGCGCCCCAGCGCGGAAATGTGCGGCCAGAACGCCGACGAAGCCTACGCCTACCTGATGGAACTGGAACGCCTGACCTCGCCCATCCCCCTGGACGCGATCGTTTTCCCGCCAGAATAACCGGCTGATCTCAAAAACCCTTTCGCTTTGCGGCGGCAGGGCTATTGCTTGAAGATACTTCGTCTCAGTAAGCAGACTGACTTTTGCCCTTTGACCCCACCCCAAAACGTCCTCCCTACAGAGGATAAACGTCCCCATTCGGGTCGCCGAATTCAGGGAGAGGGCGTAATCACGCCGGCAGCCAAGTCTCCCCCGAATTCGGGGAGATTTAGAGGGGGTCTGATTGCCATCACGGCTGTGTTGGTTGACCCGAACGCTTTTGAAACGATTACCCTGGACAGCGTGTAGGATGGTGCTGTGATTTTGTCCTGCGTGGTGTACAATCAGGCCAAAGCGTGAAAAGCCGAGGGTCAAAAAATGATTATCGGGATACCCAAAGAAATTAGAGATAACGAATATCGGGTGGGGCTGCCGCCTAACGGCGTGCGCGAACTGGTGCGCCACCGGCATCATGTGGTGGTGCAGGCCGGGGCGGGCGCGGGCAGCGCCTTCAGCGACGACGAATACGTGCGCGCCGGCGCGACCATCGCCCATACTGCCGAAGAAGTCTGGAATCGGGCGGAGATGGTCGTCAAGGTCAAAGACCCCATGGCCGAGGAACAGCAGTATCTGCGCGAAGACCTGATTCTGTTCGCCTACCTGCATCTGGCCGCCGACGAAACGCTGACCCATACCCTGCTGGACAGCGGAATCACGGCACTGGCCTACGAAACGGTGGAGGACGTTCACGGCCATCTGCCGCTGCTCCAGCCTATGAGCGAGGTCGCTGGGCGTATGGCGACCCAAATTTGCGCGCACTACATGGAAAAGCCGGAAGGCGGGCGCGGCATCCTGATGGGCGGCATCCCCGGCGTGAAACCGGCGCATGTGGTCATCCTGGGGGGCGGCACGGTCGGCACGCACGCGGCGATGGTGGCGCTGGGGATGGGCGCGCGGGTGACGCTGCTGGACATAAACATGGAGCGCCTGCGCTATTTGGACGAAGTGCTGGGCGACCGGGGGCGGCTGACCACCCTGGCCTCGAACGAAACCAACATCGCGGACGCCATCACCACCGCCGACGCGGTGATCGGCGCGGTGCTGATTACCGGCTCACGCGCGCCGCGTCTGATTACGCGCGATATGCTGTCGTTGATGCTCAAAGGCAGCGTGATCGTGGATGTGGCGGTAGACCAGGGCGGCTGCGTGGAGACAACCCGCCCCACCACGCACAGCGACCCGACTTATTTTGTGGAGGGTGTGCTGCACTACGGCGTCGCCAACATGCCGGGGGCTGTGCCGCGCACGTCGAGTTTTGGGCTGGCGAACGCCACCCTGCGTTACATTATGAAAATCGCCGATCAGGGGCTTTACGATGCCCTCCGCAGCGACCCCGGCCTGGCAAAAGGGCTGAACGTTTACAGGGGCAAAATCACCTATCCAAGCGTCGCGGCGACCTTCAATATGCCGCTGACCGAGCCGGAAGCGGTGATCGCCTGATCTGCCTGCGATTTTCCTCGTCACAAACGTTGTAAACAGGGGGCCTTAAGCCCCCTGTTCATCATCTAAACAGTCCTGTTTTTACGCCCCAAATCTATCCCGTACCTTCGGCGGTCGCTTCCGGCGTGGTTTCGGCGGGCGGTTCCTCAGGCGGCGCGGGCGGCTCTACCAGCGAAACAATGATTTCCTGGCGCGTCTCCTGGCCGGCGGCGTTGAAGGCGCTCAAAGCGAACGTCACCTGGCCGCTCATCTCCATCGGCAGGGTGAAGATGGTCGAGCCGGTCAGGCTCAGGCCCGTTTTTTCCTCTGCCGGGGCGGCCAGCAGGGACGAAACCAAACTCACCGATACGCGCGTGGCGTTTTGCGTCTCCCAGGTGAGGGTGATGGTGCTGCCGCGCGGCGCGGGGTTCGGGGCGGCGCTGAAGGCAGCAATCTTGGGCGGTTCGCCGGTCTGGGCGCCGGCAATCGGGATGGTGATTTCCTTCGAGTCCAGCGTGGCGAAGGTCGAAAGGTTAATCAGCCGCAGCTGCAAGCGGATGCTGGTGGCGCTGCCGCCGGGGGGGATAGGCGCGGTCACGCCCAGGCCAGACGATGGCACAATCGGCACGTTGCGCGGCAGTTCGACATTCACCACCCGGCCATCGGCCAGAATTTGCTCGAAAACCAGGTTGGTATTCTGCGGGCGGTTGGTGACATTCCAGGCCACCGGGATGCGCGCCGTCCGGTTTTGCAGGGCGGCCTGCTCCACGCTGGCGGCAGTGGTGCTGAAGCTGGTGATGAAACTGCCGGTCGGTGTGGTGGTAATCGGCAGGCTGATCTGCCGCTCGGCATAAACCGTGCTGTTCGCCACGTCGAACAGGCGCAGCCGCAGGGTGATGGTGGTGGTTTCCGGCTTTTGCGGCGCGACCGGGGCGACCACGCCTGTGCCGGACGAAGCCACATATGGGTTATCGCGCGGCAGCTCCACATTCACCGCCGTGCCGTCCTCCAGCACCTGCTCGAAAACCAGGTTGCCGGTGTTGGGGCGGTTGATGACTTCCCAGGCCACCGGGATACGCGCCGTCCGCGAGATCAACGCCTGCCGGTCTGCCGACTGTGCGGTGGTGGAGAACTGGACGATGGCGGGCGTGTTGCCCTCGACGATGGACAGTTTGCCTTCGGCGGTGGCGTACACGTTGCCGGAGCGGGTATCAATCAGCCGCACGCGCAGGCTCACTTCCGTCGCGCTGCCGCCGGGC
The DNA here is from genome assembly GCA_014338005.1 of Chloroflexota bacterium. Classification (GTDB taxonomy): domain Bacteria; phylum Chloroflexota; class Anaerolineae; order Aggregatilineales; family Phototrophicaceae; genus CFX2. The sequence goes on from QUBZ01000060.1 coordinate 22,982, forward strand.
GGGATGGGCGCGACCACGCCGTTGCCGGATGACGGGATGATGGGATTGGGTCGCGGCAGTTCGACGTTGACGGCGCGGCCATCGGTCAGCACCTGCTCGAAAACCAGGTTGGCGTTTTCCGGGCGATTTTCAACCGCCCAGGATACCGGGACGCGCGCCGTCCGGTTTTGCAGCGCCTGGCTGCTGACGCTGGAAGCCCCGATGTTAAAGACCCGGATGGTGGGGCTGGGGGCCGGCGTATCGTCAATGGTGATGGTCAGTTCCTTCTGGTCGAGCGTGTTCAGCGTCGCCAGATCAATCAGCCGCACGCGAATCTTAAATGAGGTGGCGCTGCCGCCGGGCGGCACGGGCGCGACCACGCCGTTGCCCGCCGACGCCACAAACGGATTTTGGCGCGGCAGTTCGACGTTGACGGCGCTGCCGTCGGCCAGCACTTCCTCAAAAACCAGATTGGAATTGTTCGGGCGGTTGTCCACTGCCCACGATACGGGGATACGCGCCGTGCGCGCCTCCAGCGTGGCGCGGCTGACGGTGGACGAGGCCGCCGTGAAGGTGCGAACAGCCGGTTTGTCGCCGGGCGCTTCACCGACCGGCAGCGATAATTCGCGCTGGTCGAGGGTGTTCTGCGTCAGCAGATCAACCAGCCGCACGCGGAACTGTACGCTAGTGGCGCTGTCGCCGGGCGGGAAGGGCGCGACCACGCCGCTGCCGGACGAAGCCACCCAGGGGTTATCGCGCGGCAGTTCGACGTTCACCACGCGCCCATCGGCCAGCACCTGCTCGAAAACCAGATTAGCGGTGTTGGGGCGGTTTGCCGTCGCCCACGACACGGGGATACGCGCCGTGCGCTGCGCCAGCTGCGTTCGATCAACGACCGTCGCGGTAGACGTGAAGGCGGTGATCGCAGGACGGTTAGCCTGTTCCGGCGGTGCGGCCAGCGCCGGCCACCCCGGCAGCAAAACAGAGACGATCAGAACGAACATCAGAACTTTTCTCATGGCTCACTCCCTGGTGCCGCAGCCTACCGTTATCGGTTGAAAAGCCTATTACTTTCTATGTTAGCACAAAACATAGGATACTGGTTTTTTTCAAAACCTGCCACCGACTTTAGTTTGACGGGGCGCATTAATTTCTATCTTTATTAAACACAGAAACGGCCCTTTGACCCTGATGGGCAGGCGGCGGCTGCCTGACGTTTGGTGAATGACCCCTATACTGTATCGTTATTTTTACGTTTGCGATAGAACTTGTCCCATTCTTCCCGGAACTCCGGCGTCACGCGCTCCGGCGTGGCGGCATTGAGCGCCGGCGTGTGATAGGGGGACAAATCCTCCAGCGCCTTTTGCACGAAAAAGAGCATCTCCTCGGCCTGGAGCGCCGCCGTCAGCCTGTGCCAGGCCCACGACAGGCCGTAGAGCGCCAGCGCCAGCAGCAGAATCAACCAGCCCGGCCAGGGCGCGAAGACCAGCAGCGAGGTAACAAAAGAGGGGACGAAAAAAATATCCAGGAAAAAAACCAGGCGCATCCGGGCGCGCAGGTTAATGCGGGTCGCGCCGTCGCCGGCGTCGGAAAAACTGCCCAGCAGGATGGCGGCGATGGTGGTGCGCCCGCGCCGCCAGGGGATTTTGCTGTTACACGTCAGGCGGAAGCCATTTTCGACCGGCTGGAGATAATACCGGCGGCCTTCCGCGAACAGATTGCGGAGGTGCAGCCGCTGCTGGCTGGGCCGGGCGGCTACTGCCAGCGCCTTGACGCACTCCACCGGGGCTGCCCGGACGGTCAGCGCCGCCGGTGGGCGGACGAGCCACACGGCTTCCAGGAGGCGCTGCCCGGCGTCCATCAGGCCGCCCGGTCGGCGACAACGACGATACGTTCCTGGTAAACGTTCTGGAAGAAATCGTAGTCCCCGCAGGTGATGAGCGTGATGCGGTCGGTGGTGGTAGGATATAAGACGCTCAGGTCGTCCGGTGCGACCGTTTTAACGGCGCTGACGGTGTAGCGTTTTTCCAGCGCGCCCCGGCTGATAATCAGTGGGTCGCCCAGTTCCAGGCTGCCGATGCCGGCGAACACGCCGGGGCGGCCATCGGCCATTTCGACATGCCCGGCCAGCACCAGGTTGCCGCGCCCGGTGAGCGAGGCCGTACCCTGGAGATGCCCGGCGTTATAACCCAACCGGCTGACATCCCAGCTTATGCCGTCCAGGTAGACTTCTACCACGCCGGTTCGCACCCCGGCGGTGGGGATAAAAATGGTGGTGTGTGTGTCCGGCGGCAGGGCTGTGGGCAGGGCCAGCGGCAGCGCGGTGGGCGGGCCGCCCATCAGCGAGGCCGGCAGGGTGGCGCGTGGGGCCCCTGCGCCGGGGACGCGCATCCGGTCGTAGAGCGCGAACATCCCGCCTATAATGGTCATCAGGGTGACTAAGGCCAGCAGGCTGAAGATCGGACGGGCAGGCTGCCGCGAACGGCGTTGGTAGATGGGGAGGCGTCGTTTATACATCTCTTAAATTCAATGATAACAATTTGTAACAGCCGATTGTATAACATTGATTTTATGTTATTACCCGGTTAGAGCATGAGCGGAAGATAATAAAATCGTTCGGAAATGGTTTGAATCTGAATTATGGCCGCGCGCCTTGCCCCGGCCTAAAGCGGCCTACCGAGGAGGAACATCGCCGGTGATTACCGCGCGGCTGGTACGGCGAACGGCTGCGCTGCTGGCTGCGCTGGCTGCTGCGGCCCTGGCTGCCGGGGCAGTGGGGCGGGCGCTGCCCGCTGCGGCGCCGGCGGTTATGCCGTTGGGACGCGGCCTGAACATGGATATTTACCTGCTTGACCTGGCGCGCGGGGTGTTTGCCAACCTCAGCAAAAATGCGCTCTGGGACGGCGACCCGGCGGTTTCGCCGGATGGCCGGCAGGTAGCCTACGCCTCGCTGGACGGCGGGGGCGCTTCTCTGTACCGTTATGATCTGGATACGGGCCAGGCGCATCGTCTGACCGATGGCACGGCGGGCAGCGGCGAGCCGCACTGGTCGCCGGACGGGCTGCGGCTGGTTTTTTCGGCTTCGCCGCCGGGCAGCCGGCAGGATGTTTTTGTGATGAACGCCGACGGCAGCGGCCAGCGGCGGCTGACCGACTACCCCGGCGGGGATTACACGCCGCGCTGGTCGCCGGATGGCCTGCGGATTGCGTTTGTTTCCGACCGGCAGGGCAACCCCGCCGACATCTACGTGATGGACGCCAACGGCAGCCGCCCCCGCCGCCTGACGTACCACCCCGGCTACGACATCCATCCGGCCTGGTCGCCGGATGGGGCGTGGCTGGCCTTCGCCTCCGACCGGGACGGCAGTTTAAACCTCTACCGGCTGCCGACGGCCTGCCTGGAATCGGCAGCCGGCTGCGAGGCGGAAAATCCCCGCCGGCTTACCCGGTGGGGGGTCAATATCGGCGATCTGTGGTGGTCGGCGGACGGCGCGGCGGTGCTGTTCTGGGAGCGCAGCATTGGTACGCCGGAGCTGCACCGTCTGCAGGTGGACTGCGACATCCGCCCCGGCGGGTGCATCCCGCAGCGGCTGACCCACCTGGGGCGCTCATTGACGCTGATGAACACGCGCTGATGGTGGGGCGCAGCGATCAGCATGATCTGCGCGTCCGGTCTAAACACGCTATATTAATGTCATACAAGTCACGTGCCGGGGGGACGATGGACAAACAGCGCATAGACGTTTTCATCAGCAGCACCAGTATTGACCTGCCGGAACACCGCGCCGCCGTGCGCGACGCCATCATCACCCTGGGGATGCACCCCAGCGGCATGGAACACTGGCCGGTGAGGGGCGAAAATCCGGTTGACCTGTGCCGGAGCATGGTCGCGGACGCCGAAATTTACCTGGGTATTTACGCTCACCGCTACGGCTGGCGGCCTGACGGCTTCGATGGCAGGAGCATCACCGAACTGGAATACGACTGGGCGGGCGAAACGCAGCGCGACGGCACACCCATCCCGCGCCTGTGTTTCATCATGGCGGACAGCCACCCCTGGCCGAAAGATCGCATGGAACTGGACGCGCTGGATGACCTCAGCCGTTTTAAGGCGCGGGTGCGGGAAAACCAGGTAGGCTTTTTTAGCACGCCGGACGATCTGAAAGCCCAGGTGATCGCGGCGCTGGCCCCCTATGCCCCGCAAATCGGCGGGCGGGCGGCGCTGCCCTACCTGCGCTGGCTGCATGAACAGAGCCGGAGCAGCGGCCTGCTGCGCGTGCTGCGCCCGCGTGATGCAGCCTCCGGCGAGCAGACGGTGACGGTTGACCAGGTGTATACGCCGCTGGACACGCGCCAGACGGTGACGCGGGACAGAACCGGACGGCTGCTGCCCGGCCACGAGATCGCAGAATTGAAACGGGGCGGCGAAACAGATGATAAACTTAAGCAGACTTCGCTCACGGCGATGGAGGCGGCCTCGCTGTTTCCCCATCTGGTGCTGCTGGGCGACCCGCGCCCCGGCGTGGGTGTGGTTTTGCTCTCCTCTCCAAGCGGAGAGGTGCCGGGGGTGAGGCTGCCGGACATTGCCTGGTGCGAAATCCCCGCCGGTGAGTTCATCTACCAGGATAACGAACGGGTGAAGCTGCCGACCTACTATATCGCCCGCTACCCGATCACCTATGCACAGTTCCAGGCCTTCCTGGACGCGCCGGACGGCTTTGAAGATGATCGCTGGTGGGAAGGGCTGACAGAGCAGTACCGCAAGCAGGCGATGGCGGAGCAGTATTTCAAATACGACAATCATCCCCGTGACTATGTAAGCTGGTATCAGGCGGTGGCCTACTGCCGCTGGCTGACGGCGAAATATGATGAACATGGTCTGTGGAACACCGTAGGGGCGCAAGGCCTTGCGCCCCTGCACGACAACCGACGCCTGCTGATTCGCCTGCCGACCGAGGCGGAATGGGAGAAAGCGGCGCGCGGGACGGAAGGGCTGATCTACCCCTACGGGAATGAGTTCGACCCGGCCAAGGGCAACACGAGCGAGACGGGCATCGGGCAGACCAGCGCGGTGGGGCTGTTCCCGGACGGCGCGTTGCCGTATGGGGTGCTGGACATGAGCGGCAATGTGTGGGAGTGGTGCCTGAACGAGTACGATCACCCGGAACGCACGCAGATCGCGGGCGATGCCCGCCGGGTGTTGCGCGGGGGTTCGTGGCCCTACGATCAGTACCTTGCCCGTGCCGCCTACCGTTACAGGCTCAGCCCGTACAGTCGTTACCTCAACCTCGGTTTTCGGGTGGTTTTGGGTGGCGCCCATTCTTAATTTCTTTTGGACTCTGATGAATCTGGCCTCTGGGACTCTGAATCTTCCCCACCCCTAAATCCCCTCCCCTCAGGGGACATACGTCCCCATTCGGGTCGCCATTAGATGGAGAGGGGACTTAAAAAACCGTAGCGATCTGTTTTGACCCCTCTCCAAGTCTTGAGGAGGGGGTAGGGGGTGGGGACTAGTGGCGCGCGGACGGCCAGACGCGGCCATCCCTATGGCACGTCCGGCGGCGGCATTTGTTGACCCCACCCGC
>QUBZ01000061.1 GCA_014338005.1 Chloroflexota bacterium
CGTTTGCAGAAGGTACTGCCGTTGTTCGGGCGTCGGCTGAAGTTTGACCTGAGCAGTCAGTTTCATGCCCTAAGTATAACTCAAACCATCGTATATTTCCAGGCCTTGAATTTGGTAGTGTCAGAGATTGAAAGGAGCGAAGGCGCATTCCTCCACCCGCTGAAGCAGGTGGTTTCCTGCGCTAAATCTTATGAATGACATCAACGCGCGGAATATCGTGGTCATCGTCGCCGCCGTCATCATCGGGCTGGTAGTGTTGGGTTTCATTGGCATGATTCTATCGAACATCGTCCCCCTGGCGATTGTCGCGCTGATCGCCTTCATCCTGGGGCGCACGTCTCACCGGGTAAATTATCTGCAGCTGGGACGAAACGCCGTTAACCGCGCGCGCGAGGCCGCCGAAACGTCGGTGGAAAAAGCCGCTGCGCGCGCCGAAACCCGCAAGGAGGCCGCCGGTTATGGAGAAGCGGCTCAGGATGCCAACCAGCGATTGGCGCAGGAGGCCCGGACTGCCGCCGAAGCAGCCGCCGCCCGCGCCGAACAGCGTGCTGCCGAAGCGCCGGCGCGGCTGGTCGAAAGCGAAACCCCGGCAGAAGACCTGACCGCCAAACCGGATTTTGTGGTCAAAACCGCCGAGCAGATTCAGGCCGAATCGCGCCTGATTGAAGAAGAAGCCGCTAAAAAAGCCCAGGCGATGGATGTGCAGTCCGCGCTGGAGGAACGGCGGCGGCGGCTGTTGGGCGAAAAAGGCGACCAGGAATAAGGGCGGCGGTTTTATCCCGGTTTTCTATTCGCCGGGTGTTGCCTCATTCTTGAAGCAGCTTGAGCGCCAGCCGCCGCCCCATACCGCGCTGGAAAGACAGCGTTACCCACAATGTCCCCAGTGCGTCCACAACCAGCGCGCGGTCCAGGCCGCCAACCCAGATCGGACGCAGCCCAACATCATAAATCAGCCGTTCGATCTCGCCCCGCGTCTGTATGTCCTCAGGCCCGCAGTAGAATAAATCCGCCAGCGTCCCTTTAAACTGCGGCTGGGCGAAAATTTCCCACCCCAGGGCATTAAACGCTCGATAAGCCCGCGCAGTGGGGACCTGTTTGAGAATCGTCAGCAGGCTGTTGACAATCGGCGCGCCGAAATTATTGGTGGCGTCAATGACGATTTTCCCGGCCAGCGCCCGGTTGTTTTCCCGGACGATGCCTTCGACCGCCGCCGAAGGCACGGCGAACAAAATGACATCGCCCGGCGGAATCGCCTGCCCGGTGGGTTCGACCACCGCGCCGGGCAGTTTGACCCGCAGCGCCCGCGCCTTCTCGCTCTGGGGATCGCGCACGCCGAACCTTACCTGATGCCCGGCCTGCGACCACTTTCCCCCCAATGTCCCCCCGATGTTACCTGCCCCCAGAATCGTTATATTCATGTTTTTGCAGCCTTCCCGTCTTTGAGCCTATCTATCGCTGCGTTCTGCCGTTTCAGGGCGGGACGACGCCCGCCCCATGATCGTTCATTTCTTCTTGGGGAAACGGCTCAAAATCGTCGCCTGTTCTGGCAGCGGGGTTTTATCGCCCAGCTTCAACTCGCCCGGTGTTTTGCCGGGTTTGACCCGGCTCGACCCCGCATACACCAACACCGGCGTGCCTTCTTCGTTGGCTGCCTCGTGCAGGTAAACCTGCCCAAGCTGCCAGCCTTCGCTGTCCAGGCTGCAGCTGGTGACAAAGCCGACCACCCGGCCTTTTTTGTCCAGCACCGGGTCGCCCTGGTGCGCCGGGCGCGCGCCCTTATTATCCAGCCGGAAGCGCGTTACCTCCGCTTCGCGTTCGCGCTCGTGGGTGATATAAGCCGCCTTGCCGATGAAAAACGGCTTCCACAGCTTGACGTAGCTGCTAAATCCGGCGTCGGCGGGGTTCAAGTTCAGCGGCCCGGCCAGTTCATGACCATAAAGCGGCAGACCGGCTTCGGTACGCAGGCTGTCGCGGGCGGCCAGGCCGCAGGGTACTGCCCCGCGCTGCACCAGATCGCGGAACAGTTCCGGCGCGCGGTCGGGATGCACGAACAGTTCAAAGGCCACGCGCTCGCCGGTATATCCGGTGCGCGATACGATCATATCATAACCGCCCAGGTTGACGTGCGTCACGCCCGCCCAGGGTAATTTGCTGACTTTGTTTTTGTCGGCCTCGCTGCCGTCCAGCGCCAGCAGCACATCCCGCGCCGCCGGCCCCTGCAAGGCCACATCCACCCGCATTTCCGCGCCCAGCGCAGGGTCGCGCAGATCACGCAGCATAAAATCGCCGGCGTCCCGCAGGCGGCGCTGCGGGTCATGCGGGTCAATCTGCACCTGGCCGGCTTTGACCGCGTTCAGCCAAGCCCAGTTTTTATCGTTGTTGGAGGCGTTGACCACCATCAGGTAACGTTCCGGTTCAACGCGGTAAATCATCAGGTCATCAATCGGAATACCGTTCACATCCAGCAGATAGGTATAGTGGGACTCGCCCACCGCCAGCTTGCTCACATCATTGGTAGTCACAGCGTCCAGAAAATCCAGCGCGCCGGGGCCAACGGCGTCGAACACACCCATGTGCGTCACATCGAAAACACCCGCCCGGCTGCGGACGGCCAGATGTTCATCCATTACCGACGAATACCAAACCGGCATATCGTAACCGGCAAATTCGACCATCTTCGCGCCCATCTCGCGGTGCAGTGCGTTGAGCGTAGTCTGCTTCAAGACCGGCTCGGCGGGTTCTTCCCAGGCAAAAACCGGCAGCGGCTCGCCCTTCGGCCCGGCATAATGCGCGCCGTTGATACCCACGAAGTAGGCCTTACGGTCGTAACCGGCATCATTTGCTTTTTCGTTCCAGCGCCGCTCCGACCTGCCGATGAGCTGCACATCCACCGGGCCGGGGACTTTAGCGTAAGGGTCGGTCGCGTCGAACAGTGTAAACCCGTCCGAAAGCGCCCGCAGCCAGGCCGCCGCATACGAAGGCCGGCGCTCGACATGCAGCCGGTATTCGCCATCGGCGCGCTCCAGCAGGCCGCGCGTGATTTCGCCGCCTTCGGCATGGAGCAGGCGCGTCGGCTGCGTCTCGCCAAGTTTCAGCGCATATACGTCACTGGTGAGCGCCGCTTGCAGGAAGGGCGCGGCGGTCTCGCCCCGGATGATAAGCGTCTGCCAGTTGACGGTATCCGCTTCCCGCTCCAGGTAATAAAAGTGCGGATACCCGTCTGCCTGAACCTCGGTATCAATACCAACGCTGGCCGCCAGGTCACGCACAGCGTTTTTGGCGGCATACAGCGCATCGAAATCCACTTTAGCGCGTAGTTCGGGGCGTTTTTTGCCGCTGTAGCTGTAAGGCACGCAGGCTTTCAGCAGGCCGGCAATGATCTCGGCCAGCCGGTCAATTTCTGTGAAGCCAAAGCCGCGCTGCGTTACCCAGGGCGTGCCGATACGCAGGCCGGAGGCGCTCAAGGCGCTGCGGTCGCCGGGGATGGTGTTGCGGTTGAGGACGATGCCGGCCAGGTCCAGGATGCGCGCGCCCATATCGCCGCTCAGCGGCGTGCCGTCCGGCCCGACGATGGTTTTGCAGTCCACCAGCAGAAGGTGTGTATCCGTGCCGCCGTGCGGGATTCGCAGGCCGTGTTCGGCCAGCTTTTGGGCCAGCCGCGCCGCGTTAGCGACGGTCTGTTTTTGCAGTTCGCGGAACTGCTCGGTGTGCGCCAGGCGCAGCGCCACCGCCAGCGCCGCCATCGCGTTGATGTGCGGGCCACCTTGTTCGCCGGGGAACACCGCGCGGTCAATTTTGCCCGCCAGCGCCGATTTATGGGTGATGATGACCGCGCCGCGCGGCCCCGCCAGCGTTTTGTGCGTGGTAAACATCACCACATCGGCGATGCCGACCGGATTGGGGTATACACCGCCAACGATCAGGCCGGAAACATGCGACACATCGGCCAGCAGGTACGCGCCGACTTCATCGGCAATGGCGCGAAACCGCGACCAATCCGGCGCGTAGGGATAGCTGGTATAACCGGCGATAATCATCTTAGGCCGGTGTTCCAGCGCCAGCGCCCGAATCGCGTCGTAGTCCAACAGTTCGGTTTCCGGGCTGACGCCGTAGCTGACGATGTTGTAATTTTTGCCGCTTCGGTTCACCGGGCTGCCGTGCGTCAGATGGCCGCCGTGCAGCAAATCCAGCCCCATCACCGTGTCACCGATGTTCAGCAGCGCGCTGTAAACCGCGTTGTTGGCCGGCGCGCCGGAAAGCGGCTGAACGTTGACGAACAACTGCTCCGGCTTCAAACCCGGCGGGGCGAACAGTTCCGCCGCGCGCCGCCGCGCCAGCGCCTCCACAATGTCGGCGTATTCCGTGCCTTTGTAATAACGTTTGTCGGCGATGCGCCGGTATTCGGGCAGGCGGGCATTATAGTCCAGGATTTCCGCCTGGCTCATCGTCCGGGTTTCGTCCAGAGGATATCCTTCCGCATACAGGTTATGAAAAGGGGATGCCAGCGCCTCGCGCACCGCCGCCGGGACGGTGCTTTCGGATGGGATGAGGATCAGATAACGGGCCTGGCGGGCGGTTTCGTGCCGAATCAGTTCGGCTACGTCGGCGTCAAGTTCCGCCAGGCTGCCGCGAAACAAAAAATCACTGTTTGGCATGGATGCATGACCTTTATTCGGGCGAAGCTAAAAGCTGCCCATACATTAAAACGATGGATTTTAGACCGACTGGATTTTATCACGGGGCGCGGACTGCCGCTATTCGCAAAGCATAGGAAAGCGAACGGCCTCGCCGATAATGCGAGGCCGTCCCCAAAAGAGCGAAAAGCGATAAAGTGAATTAGAGGGAGTTGACGATGTTCGAGAAGATGTTGCCGACGGCGGGGCCAAGCAGCGCCAGGATGACGATCACGACGACGGCGACCAGCACCAGGATCAGCGCGTACTCTACCAGGCCCTGGCCCTTTTCACGAGGAAGATACATCATAGTGGGTAACTCTCCTTTCCAAATACGATAATCCCATCCTAGCATGAGTTCTTTTTTCGAGTCAACTCCCCCATCTTAACTATGCCCGGCTGAACAATACTCTAACAATTCGAGGACAGAGCCGGTCGGCTGGAAAAATGAATTTCGTAAAGCGCCCCCGGTTGGGAAAATGTTTGAAAGATAAAGGCCTCTTATCTTTGCATGAAGATGATGGTGGTACTTCACTCCTAATTAAGCCTTTCTCTAGGACTTTGTGCCTAGCGGCGCATATTGTTTTCTAAAAATCGTAAATGTATCGTATTAAAAGCTGAAAAATGGGCTGACGAATGATTTAAAGTGAGGAGAAATTGTATGACGAGAAAGGGCAGCTCTCTGTCAAAACGCTTCTGGCTCATCGGCGCGCTGCCGATGCTGGCCGCACTTATCTTTTTGCTGGGGATGCGCGTCAGCACCGCTGCGGCGCAAAACGCGCCCCCCGGCCCCTACTGCGACGACTCCCAGCACGACTCGACCCGCTGGCATCCGGCGGTTGACCCCGTGACAGGCTGCTGGTACGGCCACGAACACGGCGCTAACCCCAACCCGCCCGGCAGCCCGTTCCAGCCGCTTGTTTTTGGCGGCGACGAGGCCACGCCCAACGAGAACTACTACAAACACAACGGCTACAAAATTTTTTACATCCACCGCAGCAATCCCAACAGCCCTGAGCCTACGGCGGATCCGTGCGATGATGTGCGCGTGCGTATTCATATGGATGTCACGCCCAGAGAGCGTGTCGGGCAGTACCACAGTTTCGAGGCCGCCATCGCTCACTGCGCCAACGGCCAGCTTGACGTGTCGTATATTCAGGGGTGGGTGGACTTCGGGACGGTGGTCAGCAAATCCACCCGCAACGGCGACCCCGGCATCCGCCCGATGAAGTTTGTGCCCGACCCCCAGGAATTTCAGCAGTACGGCCTGAACATCTGGGAAGCCTGGTACGGACGTTCCGGGTTGGGTCTGGACATGGGCTGGCTGATGGGCGAAGTGCCGACGCTGTTCCACGATGGCTCTGTCCCGGATAATCCGAGTACCTGGAACTGGACCGGCGGCGCGGGGCGTATTCGCAAGCTGGAGAACTTCAACTTTTACGGCTGGCGAGAAACACGGCGCGGCGAGTTCTGGACTGACCAGTTCGGCAACACCGTTGACCCCAACAGTGCCTTCTGTAAAGACCCGAACAACAAATGCCTGCGCCAGTACATCTCACCGCTGTTCGGCAAAACGCGCACCGATCAGATCATTTTTAACCTGGCCTACAGCAATACCTTCGACGTAACCGGCGTTCGCTTCCCAGATACCTTCCCGGTGGATGGCCCGCATCTGCCCTGGTGGAACGGCCAGCAGCCGCAGCCTTCACCGACCACACCGCCGAACGATCCGCCGCCTACACCGACCCCCGGTCAGCCGACCGACCCGAACGAACCGGCGGCCCGCGTGGATGTGAGTCCGGTCAGCGCCGGGGTCGGCGCGGCGGTTCAACTGTCGCTAAGCGTCCTTAACGTCACCGACCTGTACGGCATTCAGGCCCAGTGTACGACCGACCCGAAAGTGCTGCTCGGCACGACTCCTGCCGGCGGCGACATCTTCACCCGCGAAAACAGCATCGGCATAGACAAAGGTTTTGACGCCGCCTCCGGCAGTTGGCTGGTCGCAGGCAGCCGCCGCAAACCTCACCCGGCCTTCTCCGGCAGCGGCGTGGCCTTCCGCCTTAATTACACCGTTCAGAGCGCGGGCAGCAGCGCGGTCAGCTGCGCCGTCATTGCCGTCAACAGCAGCGGCAAAGAGATGCCTTTGAAGGTCATCAACACCAGTTTTAACAGCGCCCAGGCCGCGCCCGCCCCCATCCCGGTCGAACCGACGCCCATCCCACCGGTCATCCCGACCGAACCGCCGGTAGTGGTCGAGCCGCCAGTGCAGACGCCGCCGCCTTCGGCGCTGGCAGTGGTTTCCGGCGCGGCATCCTACCAGAATCGCCCCGCCAACGCCGGCATTACCGTGCGGCTGCTGGACGCCGCCGGCAGCGCCCTGGCCGAAGTGATAACCGGCGAGGGCGGCGCGTACAGCTTCACAGACGTACCGGCAGGGGTTTATACCATCCAGATAATCGCTCCGGGACATCTGCTCTGGCAGCAGGGCGTAACGGTCGAAGCCGGCGGCCAACTGCTTGATCTGGGACAGTCCATGCTGCTGGCGGGCGATACCAACGGCGACGGCGTGATTGATCTGGCCGACGCCGGTCTGATCGGCGCGAACTTTGGCGCGAACGTGCCGCCCGCGCCCAACGCGGCAGACCTGAACGCCGACGCGCTGGTAGACATTCGTGATCTGGCGCTGGTAGGCGCGAACTTCGAGCAGCGCGCGCCGCAGCCCGGCCAGTAGTTCGCAGACGGTTCATCATCGGGCATACGTTCGGATGCCGGACGTATGCCCCCTTTTGGGACGGCGTTATCAAGGGGAAAACGGAGCGGCTTATGAAACTTCAACGGGTTTTGACGATTATTCTGGTTTTATCGGTTCTGATGATGGCGTTTTCATCTGCCGGCGCGCTGGACGCCGCGCCGCGCGTCTGGCTGTCCGCCGCCGCCGAGCAGGCGGCTGCCGGCCAGTCGGTAGTTATAACCGTTCATATCGCGGGCGCAGCACAGATTTATGGTGGCAGTTTTGAACTGGCCTACGACCCCGAAGTGCTGGAAGTGGTGCTGGCCGAGGGCGGCGAAGCCGTGCAGCCGGGCGATTTTTTCGGCAGCGCGCCGAACTTCCCGCTGATGAACAGCGCCGGCGCCGGAGTCATCGAATACGCGATGACGCTGGTTCAGCCCGCCGAGCCGGTCAGCGGGGATGGCGTCCTGGGTACGATCACGCTGCGCGCCCTGAAAGATACGGTCGTGCAGGTGACGCCGGTGGAGGTCAGCCTGGTTTCGCCGCAGTTCGTTGAAGTGGATGGGCGAAAGGTCGCCCAGAGCATCAATACCATCGTCCCTGAAGTGGCCGGACTGGATACCACAGCCATCGCCCAAAATCCGCCCGCCCAATCCGGCGTGGCGGCGGTTTCCCTGGCGGACACGGCCAAAGCGCCGGCAGAAGCAGCCGTAAATGTGCCGGTTGAGTCGGCGATGGCCGCCGCGCGGTCGGCCAACGATCTGGCTTTTATCCTGGCCGGGGCGCTGTTTATGGTCGGCATGGCGCTGCTGGTCATCAGCGTGGGACTGTATACCCGGATGCGAAGCATCCATGTGGCGGGGGAATAACCGCGTAGGAGCGACATCATGCGACGAATACCCGGCTACCTGATAATCGCCCTGTGCGGTGTGCTGCTGATGACCTTCAGCGTGCTGACGATTTTCACCGCCGATGCCCAATCTCCCCAGCATCCGCTGGTTCCAACCGTGATGGCGATGCTGACGCAGATGCCGCCGCAGGCCGTCGCCACGCAGTTAGCGCAGATGGGTTATATCGTGCCGCCGGCGACGATGGCGACCGCCCAGGCCATGCTGCAACAGATGCCGCCCCAGGCTGTGTTTGAAACTCTGGTGGCCGGAATCGGCGGCCCACCGCCCACACCTGTTCCGCCTACGCCGGTTTCCCAATCCCCCGCGCAGCCGACGGCAGCGCCGCCGGTCATCGAGCCGCCGGCAGCCCAGACGCCGCAGCCTGCCGCGCCCCTGCCCGTACAGCCCTCGCCGGAGTCGCCCGGCCAGCCGGCCCAGCCTGTGCCGGAAACGACCGCGCAGCCGCCAACTCCCGCGCCGGTAGGACGGATTTCAGGCAGCGTCCGGCGCGCCGAACTGCCCGATTCCGGCGGCATCAACCTGGTGCTGACGCGGCCCGACGGCACAACACTGAACATCCCCGCCGGCGCGGAAGGGCTTTTTAACTTCGCCGGCATGGAACCGGGCGATTATACGCTGGAAGCGCGCGCGGGCGGTTTTCTGTCCGCCTGGACGACCTTCACGCTGGAAGCCGGGCAGGACCTGATCCTGCCGCCGGCGGCGCTGCTGGCCGGCGATACCAACGGCGATAATATCGTTGACCTGACCGACGCGGTAATGCTGGCGGCCAACTTCAACGCGCCGCCGCCCGTGCCGGAGGCCGATCTCAACCGGGACGGCTGGATTGACATCCGCGATCTGGCAATCCTGGGCAGCGCCTTCGGCCTGGCCGGGCCGCTGGCCTGGGAATAAAAACCGTCTTCGGCCAGCCGCAAGCGGGGGCGCAGGCCCCCGTTTTGATTCCTGACAAACATCATGCAAATCCCTGGACGAAGGATTTTGACAATCGGTTAACGCCGCCTTAAAATGGACTTTCCAGCAACCTTTCCACGCCTGGCGGCAGCGACCGGCCAATCGTCTTGACGATTCGAACAACCATTTGCGGATAGGTTCTGAACGGGATTTCTCGCAGAGACGAGGCGCGCCTGGTTTCTGCTGATCGTTCAATATTAGGAGGCCATTTGATGAAAGAATATACCGCCGACAAAATAAGGAATGTCGCCCTGGTGGGGCATCAGGGCGCCGGTAAGACCACACTGGTAGAAGCCCTGCTCTACAATACCGGCGCCATCAATCGTCTTGGCAGGGTGGAGGAGAAAAACACCGTCTCCGACTGGGATGAGGACGAAAAAGAGCGCGGCCTGTCGCTTTCAACTTCGCTCATCCCGGTCGAGTTCGGCGATACGAAAATCAACATCCTGGATACCCCTGGTATGACGGATTTCCAGGGCGAGATCAAAAACGCCATCCGCGTTGCCGACTCGGTTTTTGTAGTGGTAGACGCGGTGGCCGGCGTTGAAGTCGGCACGGAACTGGCGTGGGAATATGCACAGTCGTACCAGCAGCCGATTATCGTGACCATCAACAAAATGGATCGTGAAAACGCCAACTTCGAGCGCGCGCTCGACAGCCTGCGGCAGAGTTTCCCCGATTACAAATTCGTCCCGGTGATGCTGCCGATTGGCGCTCAGGCCGACTTTAAAGGGGTGGTCAATCTGCTGACAATGAAGGCGTATTATGACGCCGGCAAAGACCGCGCCGATCTGCCCGCCGACCTGGCCGACATGGTGGAAACCGCCCGCACCGTGCTGGTTGAAGCGGCTGCCGAAGCCGACGACGCCCTGATCGAAAAATATTTTGAGGAAGGCACGCTCAGCGATGACGAAATCCGCGAGGGGATGCGTAAAGCTGCCCGCGACTCCAACCTCAAAACCGTGCCGGTATTTGTCACCTCCGGCGCAAAAAATGTCGGGACGATCCCGCTGATGGAGGCGCTGGTAGCCTATGTGTCGCCGCCCTCCAGCCGCCGCGTGCAAGTGGAAAAACCCAACGGCGAGCGCGAATTTTTAATGCCGCCGCAGACCGATGACGGCCCGCTGGCCGCCTACGTGTTCAAAACCACCACCGACCGTTTTGTCGGCACGCTCAACTATTTCCGCATTTTCTCCGGCTCGGTGCGCTCCGATGGCCGCTACACCAATACCACGCGCGGCGTTGAAGAACGTTTTAACTCCCTGATGGTGCTGCGCGGTAAAGAGCAGATGCCCGTGCCGGTGCTGCACGTCGGCGATATTGGCGTGGTTGCCAAACTGACCGAGACCAAAACCGGCGATACCTTCAGCGACAAAACCAACCCGGTGCAGATCACCAAGCCGGAATTTCCCGACCCGCTGTACGCAGTGGCAGTCGTGCCGCGCACGCAGGCCGACAGCGCCAAAATGGGGACGGTTCTCACCAGCTTGTGCCAGGCCGACCCGACTCTGCGCTGGCGGCAAGATGGCGACGTAAAACAGACTATCGTCGAGGGCATGGGCGAAGCGCATGTGAACCTGGCGATCAGCCGGGCGGAAAAACTGGGCGTCGGCATGGATATGGTGATGCCCAAAGTGCCGTACAAAGAAACCATCACCCGCCAGCACTCCGATTTTTACCGCCACAAAAAACAGACCGGCGGCGCGGGACAGTTCGCCGAAGTGCATCTGCGGCTGGAACCCAACCCCGGAAACGGCTTTGAATACACAACCCAGATTTTCGGCGGCGCGATTTCCCAGAACTTCCTACCTTCTATCGAGAAAGGTATTAACTCGGTGTTGGGCGAAGGCGTGATCGCCGGCTACCCGATTGTGGACGTGAAAGCCGTCGTTTTTGACGGCAAGGAACACCCGGTTGACTCGAAGGACATCGCTTTCCAGATCGCCGGGCGCGAAGCCTTCAAGAAGGTGTTCGCCGACGCCAATCCGGTGCTGCTGGAACCGATCATGGAAGTTAAAATCACCGTGCCGGAAAGCATGATGGGCGATATCATCAGCGACCTGAACACCCGGCGCGGGCGCGTTTTGGGTATGGATACCGAAGGCCACAAAAGCGTGGTCACGGCGCATGTGCCGCTGGCCGAAATGATGCGCTACGGCAACGACCTGCGTTCGATGACCGGCGCGCGCGGCATCTACACCCTGAAATTCGACCATTACGAGACGGTTCCCGCCCACCTGACGCAGAGCATCATCGCCGCCAGCAAGGCTGAACAGGAAGCGTAACACCCTGGCTGCTTACTGAACAAAGGGCCTAAGCCCCTTGCTCTCAAAACGTCCGCAGCCCTTTAGCGCATGAGCCGTTCTAACCCTGAACGGCTCGTGTTTTTGTTCGGGCTGCGGAATAACCGGCCTGACGAAATAACGAATGAAGGCTGTTATAATAGCCCTGCTGCGGTCAGATCATCTAATAAACGCAGCGGATGGTGGATAGTGGATACCGCTTTTCCCAAAACTCTGGTGATCGTTCCGGCGCTGAACGAAGAAGCCAGCATCGCGCCGGTCATCACGCGCATCCGGGACAGCGCGCCCTGGGCGGATGTGCTGGTTATCAACGACGGCTCGACCGACAAAACCGGCGACATGGCCGCGCGCGCCGGGGCATTCGTGCTGAACATGCCGCACAACGTCGGCATCGGCGCCGGCGTGCAGACCGGCTTCATGTTCGCCAGCCTCAACGATTACGATGTGGTGATCCGCAACGACGGCGACGGCCAGCACGACCCGCGTGACATCCCGATCATCCTGCGGGCGCTGCTGGATGGGGACGCCGATATGGTGATCGGCTCACGCTATCTGGAAAATCGCGGTTATACGCCCTCGGCGGCGCGGCGAGCCGGCAGCCTCATCCTGGCCGGGCTGATTTCGCGCATCACCGGGCGGCGTTTCACCGACCCCACTTCCGGGTTTATCGCCTGCAACCGCCGGGCCATCAGACTGTGCGCCCAGATTTACCCGCACGATTACCCCGAACCGGAATCCATCGTCCTGCTGCACCGCGCCGGGCTGTGCCTGAAGGAAATCCCGGTGACGATGCAGCCGCGCCAGGGCGGGCGTTCGTCCATCACGTTTTTGCGCTCCGGTTATTATATGCTGAAGGTGATTCTGGCGATTCTGGTAGACCTGCTGCGCCCGGCGCCGGTCGAGGAAGGGATAGCTCGATGAAACCACTGATTCGCCCTTTCCGCGAGGACGATTACCCGGCCATCGCGGCGGTCACGCAGGCCACCCTGCCGGACAATGAATACGCATCTGCCGACCAGTTCCGCTACGGCGACGAAAGGCGCGACCCGGCCATGAAGTTCGCCCGCTGGATGGCCGAAATAGACGGGCGCGTGGTGGGTTTAAGTTATTACACGCAGTACGCCGACCTGTACGACCCGCGTATCTTCTGGGTGATGGTGCGCGTGATCCCCGAATTTCAGCGGCAGGGCATCGGCACGGCACTGTACGAAACGCTGCTGGCCGGCGTTTGCCGGTTTGACCCGCTGGCGCTGCGGGTATCCATTCGGGAAGATCAAACGGCGGCGCTGACCTTCGCCCACCGGCGCGGTTTTGCCGAATACCACCGGCGCTACGAGTCCTGGCTGGAGGTGGTCGCCGCCGACCTGGCGGGATTCGATGCGCTGGAAACACGCCTGGAGCATGAAGGAATCCGGGTGCGGTCGGTGGCAGAGCTGGCCGATGACCCGCAGCGCGATATGAAGCTTTACGATCTTCAATGGGCCCTCGACCAGGATATACCAATAGGCGAGCCGGTCACGCGCATGGCGTTTGAAACCTTCCGCAAGTCCATGCTGGAGCATCCCGATTATCTGGCAGACGGCACGTTCGTCGCCCTGGACGACGAGCGGTACATCGGCCTCAGTTCGTTCTACCGCAGCGGCCCGCACGAACTGCATATAGACCTCACCGGCACGCTGCCCGAATACCGGGGGCGGGGCATCGCCACCCTGTTGAAAATGCGCGGCGTCCGGTTCGCCAGGGCGAACGGTTATGCCCGAATTGTCGCCATGAACGACCCATCCAACGGCCCCATGCTGGCGATTAACCAAAAGCTCGGCTACGTGCGCCGCCCGGCGCAGATCCGCCTGCAAAAAGTATTCCAGGGCGGCCAGCCATGCGCGTCCTGATGCTCTCCAAAGCCTGCATCGTCGGCATTTACCAGCGCAAGCTGGAGGCCATCGCGCGGCGAGGCGTGGAACTGCTCGCCCTGGTGCCGCCATCATGGAAAGACGAACGCGGCGAAACATCCCTCGAACGTATCTATACCGACGGCTACCGGCTGGAAACACTGCCGATTCGCTTCAACGGAAATTTTCACCTGCATCATTACGTGGGGCTGGAACGCCGGATTCGGGACTTCCGCCCGCATATCGTCCATATTGATGAAGAACCGTACAACCTGGCGACTTGGCAGGCATTAGCTTTGGCGCGCCGCGCCGGGGCGAAGGCGCTCTTTTTTAGCTGGCAGAATCTCCAGCGCCGCTACCCGCCGCCGTTCAACTGGGGCGAACGCTGGGCGCTGCGCCGCGTTGATTACGCCATCGCAGGAACGGAAAGCGCCGCCGCTGTCTGGCGCGCCAAAGGATATGCCGGGCCGCTGGCGGTTATCCCGCAGTTTGGCACCGACCCGGAATTGTTCAGGCCGCCGGAAACTCCGCCTTCGGAGCGCCAAACATCCCCCTTCACCATCGGCTACATCGGGCGGCTGGTGGAGGAAAAAGGCGTCCACCTGCTGCTGGACGCCGCCGCGCAGCTTGCCGGCAGCTGGCAGGTGCGGCTGGTCGGCAGCGGGCCGGAGAAAGCCGCTTTACACGCGCAGGCCAAACGGCTGAATATCGGCGGGCGGGTCTGCTGGCAGGAATGGCTGCCTTCTGCCGACATGCCGGGCCAGTATCACCAGCTGGATGCGCTGGTGCTGCCCTCGCTAACGCGCCCCAACTGGAAAGAACAGTTCGGGCGCGTGCTGGTCGAAGCAATGGCTTCCGGCGTGCCGGTGGTCGGCTCGGACAGCGGCGCGATACCGGATGTGATCGGTGACGCCGGGCTGATTTTCCCCGAAGGCAGCCGGGCGGCGCTGGCCGAAAACCTGCGCCGCCTGCAAAATGACCCCGCGCTGCGGGACGACCTGGCTCGCAAGGGGCGCGCGCGCGTCCTGGCGCGCTTCACGCACGATCAGGTAGCGGAGGAAACCGCCGCCGTGTACCGCGCGCTGGCCGGAACTACGGAATAAGCAGCAGCTTGCCGGTCGTGCCGCGTCCTTCCAGCGCGTTGTGCGCCGCACCGGCCTCCGCCAGCGGGAATGTGCCGCTGATCTGCACCTTCAGCGTCCCCTGTTTGATGCCCTCGAATACATCCCCCACCCGCCGCAGCAGTTCGTCACGGGTCGAGATATAGGCGCCGAGTGAGGGGCGCGTGAGGAACAGCGAGCCTTTGGCGTTGAGCGTCTGCGGGTCGAAGGGCGGCACCTGGCCGCTGGACTGGCCGAACAGCACCATCATGCCGCGCGGGCGCAGGCAGTTCAGGCTTTTATCGAACGTGTCTTTGCCCACCGAGTCGTAAACGACATCCACGCCTTTACCATCCGTCAGGCGTTTGACCTCGGCCTCAAAATCTTGCTGCGTGTACACGATCACCTCATCCGCGCCCAACGACTGCGCCAGCGTGGCTTTTTCCGGCGTGCCTGCCGTGCCGATCACCTGCGCTCCGCGCGCTTTCGCCATCTGGACGAGAAGCTGCCCGGTGCCGCCCGCCGCCGCGTGAATCAGCGCAGTATGGCCGGCCCGCAGCGGGAAGGTATCGTGCGCCAGATAGTGCGCGGTCATGCCCTGAAGGATGGCCGCCGCTGCCAGGCGGGCGTCCACCCCGTCCGGGACGGATACCAGTTTTTCTGCCGGGACAATGGCATACTCGGCATATGCGCCGCTCACCATACAGTAGGCCACCCGGTCGCCGGCCCGAAAGCCGGTCACGCCCTCGCCAACGGCGTCCACCACGCCGGCGGCTTCCATGCCCGGCACGAACGGCAGCGCCACCTTGTACCAGCCCTGCCGGTGATAGGTGTCTATGAAGTTGACGCCGACGGCCTCAACCTTCACGCGCACCATACCGGGCGCAGGGTCAGGCATGGGGATGTCTTCGTAACGCAGGGCTTCTACCCCGCCGTATTCGTGAATGCGGATGAGTTTCATAAAATTTTCTCCATGATGAACGATGAAAAACCACAGCGGTTTAACCGTGCTGCTGCCCTACGACAGATCATGAACGACCCAGACATTCGGCTCGATGTACAGCCCCAGGTCGTCCTCAACGTTGATTTCGACCGGGTTCAGCGCGCCCGGCACGACATACTGGCCGCTCTCCGGGAAGATCATGCTGGCCCATTCTTCCCACTGGTCAACGCTGCCGGGGATGTTCATGGACTGTGGGCAGACCTTGACGATGCGCGCGCCGGCTTTAAAATGCCCCCGCAGCCAGGGGTCGAACGGCGTGCCTTCCGCCGTTTTCCACAAAATATACCGCTCCATCGGCGTCAGCGGGTAGAGGCTTTTGAGATTCGGGCGCACCGGCGCGACCATCGCTTTCAGGCCGCCGTCGCGGGCGACCCGGCGCATGGCGCGCAAAACCTGGCCGCTGACACCCCGCCCGATGTGCGACCGGGCGACGGTGATCGAAATGGCCGAAAGCGCATTGGGTGTATCGCCGGCCTCGTACCCCTGAACGGCGGTTTCCATCACCCAGTCCCAGCCGCGCGGCGAAAGGCTTTCGTCGCGCCCATCCCACCGGAACGGCACACTGTTGCCGATAGCGATCACGTTCATATCGTCGTCGTACAGGGCGAGCTGGTACTGGGGGAAATAGGTATGCAGCCGCGTCCAGTAGCGGTCGGCCACCGGGTCGAACAGCATAAAACGCGGCCAGCCCTGGTCAATAATACGGGTCACATCTTCTTCCGGCGCGGGGCGTTCGGCGAAAGTAATCACCTCATAGATCACGGACGGTTCCATAAAGCTCCTCATATAATTCAGCCACATGGGACCAGCTGTAATGCCGCTCGACCAGCGCGCGCCCGCCGTCGGCCAGCCGCCGCTGCAAATCCAAGTCCAGCATTAAACGTACAATCGCATCCGCAAAGGACGCGCCTTCAGCAGTCAGAACATGATCGCCATCGCGCGCGGCGATGCCGTCCAGGCTCAAGGGTGTGGCAACTACCGGGCAGCCGACCGCCAGCGCCTCCAGCACCTTGTTTTTTATGCCTGCCCCCAGGCGCAGGGGACAGACGAAAGCCGCCGCCCGTGCCAGGTACGGGCGCACGTCCGGCACGCGCCCGGTCACTTTGATAGTATCGCTCGACAGCGCCCGCAGTTCCGGCGGCGGCGCGTTGCCCACCAGCCACAGTTTAACATCCGGGATTCGCCTTTGCACCTGCGGCAGAATATCCGTGACCAGAAACCGGGCGGCATCCAGGTTGGGCGCGTATTCGTAGTTGCCGACGAACAGCAGCGCCCGCGCTTTACGCCCGGCACGCGCCCGGCGAAAATGATACAGGTCTACGCCGTTGGGGATGACCGTTACCGGCAGCGCAGGGTTGAGCGCCAGCAGTTCGTCCCGGTCGCGCTCCGAAACAACCACTACACGGCGGTAGGGGCTAAACATCCAGGACTCGAAAGCGCGCGCCAGCCGCCAGCGTGCGGTATTGGCCGCCCACGCCGGCGAAAAAGACCGGCTCTGTTCGACCTGCCGCCGCAGGTACAGGCTGTAACTTTCGTAGGGGGTGATGATGGCCGGCAGGCCGCGCAAGGCATGGAAAAATTCGTACACCTGCACGCCGCCGAACAGGTGCGCGGCATCGTAAGCGCCGGTTTGCAGCCGCGCCTCAATCGCCTGCCACATGGCCGGCGACCAGGACTGCCGCGCTTGGCGCGGCCAGCGCGCGCCGGGGAACAGCGCCCGTTCCAGGTAACTCCCATAGCCCCGGCGCGGTTCGGGGATCAGCGTCACCTGCTCGAAACGATGCTCGTAAAAACGCCGTTCGTCCGGGTCTTCCGGTCGGCTGGTGAAGGCCAGCAGGTCAATCTGCCAGCGGCGCGCCTCCAGTTCCTCCGCCAGATGATAAACGATCAGGCGGTCGCCCAGGTGCAGCGGGTATGGTGGGCAGCGCGAAATCAACAGCAAACGTTTCACGATGGGCGCTTTCCAAACCGGTATTTAACCCAACGGTGATTGCCAGTCCCCATCCCCTGCCCCCTCAGCCAAGTCTTGGAGAGGGGGCAAAACAGGCCACAGCAGGCTTTTAAGTCCCCTCTCCATCTCATGGCGACCCGAATGGGGGCGTTTGTCCCCTGAGGACAGGGGATTGAGGGGTGGGGAAGGTTCAATACAGAACCAGCAATCAAGGTTTAACCCATATTACGTTTTTTCGGCGTTAAAGTTTCCGCACGAATCGGCCTCACCGTCCAAGAAGCTGTTCTAATCGGCGCGTGAACTGCTGGCCGTTGGCGCGCGCCGAAAACAGCCGTTCCACGCGGGCGCGCCCCGCCGCGCCCAGGCGCGCCCGCAGGGCCGGGTCGCGCAGCAGGCCGACGACATGAAACGCCAGCGCCCCGGCATCCCCCGGCGGCGTCAGAAAGCCGGTTTCGCCATGTACAACCGTTTCGGCAGGGCCGCCGCGATTGGTGCTGACGACCGGCCTGCCGCAGGCCATCGCCTCAACATTGACCAGGCCGTAGCTCTCGAAAAACGAACTGCACACCACCACGTCGGCGGCGGCCAGCACGCGCTCCACATCGGCGCGGAAGCCCAGGTAAACCAGCCTGCCGCGCAGATCGGGATCATCTTCAGCCGTCTGCAAAATGCGCCGTTTGTAGGCGCTGTCCGCATCGGTCTGGAGATTTTCCCCGGCCACCAGAAAACGTGCTGCCGGAACCTCCCGCAGCACCCGACGCGCCATATCCTGAAAAACCTCGTGGCCTTTCACATCCTGGAAGCGGGCGACCAGCGCGACCACCGGCGCATCGGGCGCGATTCCGGCCTCGCGGCGAACGCCCGCGCCATCCACGCCGGGGTGAAAACGCTCGGCATCCACGCCGGGGTACAGGACTTCAATCCGTTCCGGTGGCATAAAAGGCGGCTGGCCCAAAAAGCCCCTTTTGATGGCCTGTGAATGGGCGAACGTCGCGCCGGGCCGCCGGAAAAAAGCACGCTGCCAGCGTTTGGGATGAAACCACCAGCCCATACACGTCCACAAAACCGGCACGCCCGCCCGCTCCGCCGCCGGCAGCAGCAGCGGCAGGGTGTGGTAGTCGCTGTGCGCGGCGTGGATGCCCTGGTCATGCAGCAGGCGTTCTATCCGCCCTACCACCGGCAGCCACGCCCACAGCGCCGGGACGAAATACAGACTCGCGCCCCGGTAGACCAGGGTATGAACCGGCCAGCCGTTAGACCGCCAGCGTTCGGCTAGGCGGCCTTCATACGGGATGAACAGATGCGGGCGATAGCTGGCCGGGTCAAGCGCCCCGGCCAGCGTCAGCAGCGCCGTTTCGCCGCCGCCCAGGTCGGTATACCAGGACGCGAACAGGATATTGTTCATCCCGGCCTAACGCAGTTCCAGCGAATGGCTCTCGACCAGACCCGCCGCCATTTCGATGAAGTCGGCCAGCGGCAGCGCGCCCAGATCTTCGTCCGTCCGCAGCCGCACGCTGACCGTGCCGTTTTCCACGTCCCGGTCGCCCAGGATGAGCAGGTACGGCACGTGGCGTTCGCGGTGTTCGCGGATTTTCGCCTGCATCCGGCTCTTGCCTTTATCCACTTCCACCCGCAGGCCGCGCGCCCGAAGCTGCGCGGCGACCGCCTCGGCAGGTTCGACATGCCGGTCGGCAATCGGGATGATAACTGCCTGCACCGGTGACAGCCACACCGGGAACGCCCCGGCGAAGTGTTCGATGAGGATGCCCATGAACCGCTCTAGGCTGCCGAACGGCGCGCGATGAATCATAATCGGGCGCGGTCGGCTGTTGTCCTCGGCCACGTATTCCAGTTCAAACCGCTCCGGCAGGTTATAGTCTACCTGCACCGTGCCAAGCTGCCATTCGCGCTTCAGCACATCACGCACCATGAAGTCCAGCTTCGGCCCGTAAAAAGCTGCCTCGCCCGCCTCAACCGTGTAACGCAGCCCCAGGTCTTCGCACGCCTGGATGATGGCCTGCGTGGCCTGCTCCCACTGTGCGGGGTCGCCGACATATTTTTCGCTTTCCGGGTCGCGCGTGCCGACGCGGGCGCGGAAATCCGTCAATCCCAGCGAGTTAAAGATCATCTGGATTAGCCGCACCACGTCCTTAAACTCGTCGAGAAGCTGCCCCGGCGTGACGAAAAGGTGCGCGTCGTCCACCGTAAAACCGCGCACGCGCGTGAGGCCCGTCAGTTCGCCGGACTGCTCGTAGCGGTAGACCGTGCCGAACTCCGCCAGACGCAGCGGCAGATCGCGGTAGGAGCGCATCTCGCTTTTATAGATCATGACGTGATGCGGGCAGTTCATCGGCTTCAGCAGGAATTCTTCCTCATCCACCTGGATAGGCGCATACTGGCTGTCCTTATAATATGGGTAATGCCCGGACGTTTTGTACAGGTCAAGCTTGCCGATGTGCGGCGTCACCACCGGCAGGTAGCCGTTGTCCAACTGCGTCTGCCGCAGCCAGCGTTCCAGTGTATCGCGCATCATCGCGCCGTAGGGTTTCCACAGCGGCAGCCCTTTGCCGACCAGCGGGCTGATCGTGAACAGGTTCAGCTTTTCGCCGATGACGCGATGATCGCGGCGTTTGGCTTCTTCCAGCAGGTGCAGATATTCCTCAAGCTGCTCCGCCGTCTCCCAAGCCGTACCGTAAATGCGCGTGAGCTGCTCGCGGTTTTCGTCGCCGCGCCAGTACGCGCCTGCCGGGGGTTTAAACGTGATGCTGATGGCGTCCGGGTTGATCTCCCGCGTATTTTTGATGTGCGGCCCCCGGCACAAGTCCGTGAACGTATCCTGCGTCCAGAACGTGATTTTGCTGGCCGGCTGGGCGATTTCGCTGCCCATGTCGTCCACGCGCCCGGCTACCAGATCGTTGATGAGTTCGATTTTGTACTTCTGCCCGGCGAAAAAGGCGCGCGCTTCGTCCGGTGTCACTTCCTTTTCGCTGAAGTCGTGGCCTTCCCGGATGATCTCGCGCATCCGGTTTTCGACCCACTGTAAATCCTCGTCCGTGACCGGGCGCGGCAGATCGAAATCGTAGTAGAAGCCATCCTCAATCGGCGGGCCGATGGCGATGAGCGCCTGCGGAAAACGTTCCAGCATGGCCTGCGCCATCACATGCGCCGTCGAGTGGCGGACTCGATACAACTGGCTGTTTTTATAGTCGTCGGCATTTGACATGATTCTCTCCGTGTGTTGGTTAACGCCCATCTCCCGCCCATCCTCCGCACACAGCGAAAGGATGAAAAGCCGTTTCTTGCCCCCTCTCCGTGTACGGCAGAGGGACAGGGGGAGGGATATAAGGCCATAAATAAAATACGCCGGGTGGATGTCCCGGCGTATTATAGACGAATACCGCGTGATTGGTCAGGCGCGAGTCAGCCCTCCACCACCAGGACATCAGACAGCACAACGGCGGCGACCTCGGTCGTCGCACGTTTGCCACCAGTAGTAGTTCGCGCCGCGCTCTCGTCCTCCGTAACCAGCGTAAACAGGCTCTCAAACGTATCGA
This sequence comes from Chloroflexota bacterium, assembly GCA_014338005.1. Classification (GTDB taxonomy): domain Bacteria; phylum Chloroflexota; class Anaerolineae; order Aggregatilineales; family Phototrophicaceae; genus CFX2. The sequence goes on from QUBZ01000061.1 coordinate 21,067, forward strand.
GCGCCAGCAGGTTATCAATCGTATCTTCGATGACATCGCGGCTAAGGTCTTCCACGACGATATGCGGCGTTTCCATCATGGCATACCGCACCGGCGGCACGTCCGTCATCTGCTTGCCCATCAGATAACCGAGCTGCATCTGCCGCTGCAAGTACGGAATGGTGACGAAAGCCGCCGTGTAAATTTTGCCGCTTTCCATCTCAACAATCACGTCGCAGGCATCGAATTCCTCATCTTGGGTTTCAATCCAGACGTGTTTGGGTATTTCGATCATTGCTGTCTTTCCCGGTTAACGGTTTTGCAACAAAACCGTTCGTAAGCTGTTGTAATTCTTAATCGCTGTCTCTGACAGCATATGACAAAACCGGGGAATTTGTCAAGACGGTTGGTACACTGGTACGTGTCGGGAAGAATGCGTTTTTATAGAATACGGGCTTCAGCCGGTTTACGGCGGCCCATCCCAGGGCGGGCAGGCCGGGCTGATAACCAGCCGGTCGCCGGCACGAATCAACCCGCGATTGGTGATCTGCGGATTCGACTCCAGCAGGCAGGCCAGCGAAATACCCAGATCGCAAGCGATAAAATCCAGCGTGTCGCCCACCTGTACGGTATAGATACCATCACGGATCACGCGCCCGGCGTTCCGGTCGAAAGCGCAAACACGAACGGCGGCATTTTCATCCGCCGGCGTTTCCTCGCCACCGCCCCCGCCGCCCTGGCAGCTTGCGGGGATGAGCAGTTCCTGGCCGATGTAAATCAGGTTCGGATTAACAATGCGGTTGGCGCGGGCCAGACAAAGAACCATTACGCCGAATTGTTCCGCGATTTTGATAAGCCGGTCGCCCCTGACCACCGTGTAGGTTATATCTTCGAGGATGGCTGCCGGCACGGCTTCGGCGGCGGCCTCGACGGTGGCTTCCGGGGTGACTTCGATGGCCTCCGGCGTGGGCGTGGCTACATCCTGCGCGGACAGCAGCCCCATACCGGCGAATAACAGCGCAAGCAGCACAACGGCGGTAAAAATCCGGCAGCGCATGAAGGCCTCCATTTCGTTTATTCAAGCGGCGGGTTTGATGCCCAAATACAATCCGCGTCCGGTTAAGCCCTGCTCATTATAAACCGATTCTAAACCGGCTGCCGCCACCGCTTCCAGATAGTCTTCATGCGTGAACAGCCCCATTCGATGCTGCTCGCTGAAGTGTTCAACGCCGTCCGGCGTGGCGACCAGACGGTGCATGTCCAGGATGGACAGCCGACCTTCCTGCCGGAACTCACCCCGGCGCGAGGGCGCGCCGCCGCGCCGGGCGCGTGCCGCCGCGCGTGACCAGCACCGCCCCCAGGCCCAACATCGCCAGAACCCCGCCGCACATCAGGTCAACCAGCAGGCCGAAGGGCAGCAAAGCCAGCACGTAACCGACCACTAACAGCGCCGCGCCGCCGAAAAGCACCACAACCAGCGGCGGCAGCGCCGACCCCGCAAGCCGCTGCGTCAGCCACCTACCGATGAGCAGCGCCAGCGTAATCCAGCCGGTGACGGCCAGCAGCAGCAGCGCCAGCAGCAGCAGCAAACCGACCGGCAGCAGTACCAGCCCCAGCGGCGGCGCCAGCGCCAGCAGCAGCACCACGCCGGCGCTAAAACCAAAGACCGCCAGCAGCGCCAGGCAGCCCGCCCGCACCAAATGTCGCGGAGCCGACCGGACGGCCTGCTCGATATGGGCAAAACGGCGCGGAAAAACCGCCAGCGCCAGCGCGGATAACGCCGCCAGACCTAAAGCAGCCGGAAACGACCCGGCCAGGCTGCTCACCGGCAGGCCGGAGGCAGCCGACCCTTCGGCCAACGTCCGCAGCACGGCAAAAATCTCCAGCGCATCGTGTTCGCCGCACCGCCGCATTTGATTGGCCCCGGCAAAATTGCCATTAAGCGTGCCGACACAGGCGATAATTTCGCCCGTAACGGCGGCCTCCGGGTCAACTTTCAGCGCCGAGCCGATGGCCGTCAGGCTGCCTTCAACCGTGCCTTCAATTGTGATCGTCCCCCCCATGAAGGCCACATCACCGGCCACCCGCGCATCCGGCCCGATCACCAGATGGTCGCCCATCACGGTCAGGCTGCCGTCAATCTGCCCGTCCACCTGCACGCCGCCCCGTCCCACCAGCGCCGCATCCCCCTTAACGCGGCTGTCCGGCGCGAGCCGGGCGGTTTCGGCCACCACCACCAGGGCGTCATCTACCACGCCGGAAAGTTCATAATCGGTCATAAAGTGGATATTATCGGGCGGCTGCGGGTTTTGGGGCAGCGCCCATTGGCGAAACACCGCCGCCAGCAGCAAAAGGCCGAAGGCGGCTGCAAAAAAAATCACCAGGTTACGACCGTTACGCATCTCCGCATCCTTTGCAGCGGCCAGCATCCGGCAAACCGCTACCCCTGTTCTCGATCTGACTCATCCGACTGCTGGTTAAGCGCATAGCGCATCAACCAGAACAGCGCCACCGGCACCAGCGCCACCAGCAGCACCGGCACCTGCGGGTATTCGGCGACGATGATCTGCGCGTTCTGAACAAAAATTTCCAGGATACCAACCAGCACCGCCAGCAGCCCGACGATCTGCTGGATGAGGCTGCTTAAAGCGGCGGCGCTGCCGACCGCGCTCAGAAAAAGCCAGGCCGAAGCCACCAACAGAGGCAGCGCCAGCAGCACCACCAGCGATAAACCCAGCGCCGTCGCCAGCCCGGACGTGCGCGCCAGCTGTTCTTTCGCTTTGAGCGTTTCGGCTAGGCGCGCCATAATGCTCAAGGCCAGCCGCTGCGGGGCGCGTTCCAGGGGGGCGCTGCGCAGCAGTTGGTCAACCTGACGCAGGCGCTGGTACTGGGCCGCCGCTTCAGGTTCTTTGTCGAGCTGTTTGAGAAGTTCGTGCTGCGCTTCTGCTGAAAGCTGCTCGTCGAGCGCCTCCTGCATCAGCCGCCGGTGCTGTTCGTTCGCCATCAGAAACTCTCCAGTAAGGGGTTGATCGGGCGCGCGGTCGGCCTGCGGGTATCCAACCGCTCGGCCAGTGTTTGCCGAGCGCGGAACAGGCGGCTTTTGATGGCGCTTTCAGTTGTGTCCATAATATCCGCAATTTCCGCATACGAATAATCGTACCAGTAGCGCAAAACCACCACCGCCCGATATTCCGGGCTGAGTTCGTGCAGCAAGGCCTGAACGGCCTGGCTGTGTTCCCGAAGCAGCGCCGCATCCTCCGGCTCTGGGTCATTGCTGCTCAACGCCAGCCCGGTTTCGGTCGGTTCGTCGTCCAGCGAAAGCCACTGCAAACGCCGCCGGCGCAGCCGGTCTATGCAATAGTTCGACGCGATGCTGAGCAGCCATGTTTTAAACGAACGCGAGGGGTCATACCGCTGGAGGTTCATATAAGCCCGCAGGAATGCTTCCTGGGCGGCATCTTCGGCTTCGGTGCGCTCGCCAAGCATCCGGTAGCAGAGGTTGTAGACCGCATCCTGGAAGACATACACGATCTCGGCAAAGGCGTCCTGGTCGCCTTCGAGCGCCGCGCTCACCCATTCTAAAACGGTTGGATCGGACATCATTGCTTTCCCAACGTAGTCTACCGCCCCAGCCCAGAACTCGGCTGATCTGGTGCTTACCGTGTTATACGCAGCGTAACCGGCAAAGTTGCTGTCAAGAATACCTATCATGGAAGTCATGGGATTGTTCCCAACGCCGAGGCGAAATATTTTGGTTAATTGTTGCTATTATCCCCGGCTGTCGGCCTGCCCACACTAGCCACTTGACCAGTTTTCCCACTCCCTCTATGTAGGGTTTTTAATCTCGGTCTAATGGATAAACCGGTTAGAACCTATCCACAAACTTGTATTCTAACAAATTCCGATTGTAATAAACAGATTTGGTGGAGAATCAAAAGGCGCGCCCGGCGGCGCGCCCCAGTTGTTAAAAGCGAGGACTACAGCAGCCCGGCTTCACGCTCGGCCTGCAACAGCGACCGGTCGAACAGCTCCAACCCCTGCTGCACGGTTTCCCGCTCGATCATCAGCGCCGGGCAAAAACGCAGCGTGCTTTCACCGGCGCCCAGGATCAGCAGGCCGTTTTCCAGCGCGATGCGTTCAACCCGGTTGCGGAGGTCTTTGGCCGGGGTGCGTTTTTCGTCCAGCACCAGTTCCGCGCCGACCATCAGCCCCAGGCCATCCACGCGGCCATGTTTCAGCGCCGGGTGGATGGTTTTCATCTCCTCCAGCGCATCCTTGATGTACTGTCCCTGTTCGGTGGCATTCTGCATGTAGCCGCTTTCGACCAGTTCCAGGGTCGCCAGCGCCGCCGCGCACGAAATCGGGTTGCCGCCGAAGGTCGAGCCGTGCGCGCCGGGCGGCCAGCTCATAACGTGGCTTCTGGCGATGACCGCCCCCAGCGGCATCCCGCTCGCCAGCCCTTTGGCGGAACACACGATGTCCGGCTGGACGCCGTGATGTTCGACGGCCCACCATGTGCCGGTGCGCCCAATTCCGGTCTGGATTTCGTCGGCGATCAGCAGGATGCCATGCGCGTCGCAAATCTGGCGAAGCTGCTGGATAAAACGTTTATCCGGGACGAGATAGCCCCCCTCACCCTGAATCGGCTCGAAGATGATGGCCGCCACGCTGTCCGCCGGGACGACACGCTTGAACAGCACGTCCTCGATATAGTCGGCACAGATGCAGTGTTCGCGGCAGTCTTCTTCACGCCGCCCGTGCATACAGCGGTAGGGGTTGTTGTACGGAACATGATGCACGCCGGGCAGCAGCGGGAAGAAGCCATCCCGCTGGATGACCTTGCTGGCCGTCAGCGAGAGCGCCCCCAGGGTGCGCCCATGAAACGCGCCGTAAAAGGCGATGATATGCTTGCGTTCGGTATACCAGCGCGCGACCTTGATCGCGCCTTCCACCGCCTCTGTGCCGGAGTTGGTCAAAAAGACTTTGGCGGGTTCGTCAAACGGCGCGATTTCCGCCAGTTTTTCGGCCAGGCGCACCTGCACATCATAATAATAGTCTGTGCCGGCAATGTGGATGAACTTCTGCGCTTGTTCGGTGATGGCCTGCACCACCTTCGGGTGACAGTGGCCGGTGGACGTTACGGCGATGCCCGCCGCAAAATCCACATATTCATTGCCATCCACGTCCCAGACGCGCGAGCCGGAGCCACGTTCGATGACGAACGGATAGCGAGGCGTGAGCGCGCCGGTCATGATGGCCGAATCGCGCGCAATAATCGCCTGTCCTTGTGGCCCGGGACGGGTCGTGATCTCTGTAAGCATAATGGAAACCCCCAAGAATAGATAAGTGAGCGAAGCTGGCTTGCTCAGTGTGTGAATTGGGGATGAGTATAATTTGCCGGATAGCCCGCTGCAATGGCCGTTCGGAACGTGGTGATATTGCCGCCTCATCATGGGGGGCTAGGTAGAATCGGCGAGGCGGCCTGCTGCGGGGCCGCCCCGGTCATATTATCCCTGAACCTGCGTGCCGGTTTACTGCGAGCCGGCCACCATACGCGGCGCAAACACGCCTGTATTGCTTACATCCAGCAGCGGCTCTTTGATGCCATCACCGGAATCATCCGTCCAGTTGAAGTTACCGTTGTTAATCAACGTGGCGCGGATATTCAGCACATCGGTCTTATTGGCGGGGTTGTAGACGCTGGCAATCAGCGCCGCTGCGCCGGCCACATGGGGCGAAGCCATGCTTGTGCCGCTGATCGTGTTGTAACCACCGTTTTTCCAGGTCGAGTAGATGCACACACCTGGCGCAGTGATTTCCACCAAGCTGCCGAAGTTGCTAAAGTCGGCCAGCGTGTCATCTTGGTCTGTGCGGCAGGTCGAGGCCGCGCCGCCGCCCGGCAGGCCGTTAAAATCGGCCAGCGCCGAGACGGTGATTACGTCTGGATGATTGGCCGGGCTGAAGGTGCTGGCGTTTTTGGCGCTGTTGCCGGCGGCCACAACCACGACGACGCCGGCATTAACCAGATTGGTGATGGCTTGATTTTGCGCGGCGCTGGAACACTCGCAGCCCAGGCTCATATTGGCAACTTCGATGCTGGCCGCGTTGGCGCGCACATAATCAATCCCGGCGATGATCTGGTTGGTGTAACCGCTGCCCTGGTTGTTCAGCACCCGCACGGCCCACAGCCGCGCGCCCGGCGCCACACCGACCGGGCCGATATTGTTGTCTTTGGCCGCAATTGTCCCGGCAACGTGTGTGCCATGCCCATGCCCATCATCCCCGGAGTTATTGGTGCAGCTTGACGACCAGGGGAGAATACTCACGCAGTTCACGCGCCTGACGACATTCAGATCAGGATGCGTGTAATTAATTCCGGTATCAATCACGGCCACGTCCACATCCACGCGCAGGTCGTCCACGCCGTCAATATCCAAATTGGCATTGCCGGGGGCAAAAATACGCTGGACGCCGGTCGGCACGGTCTGGGCGGCAATCGTCCATACCTGATTAGGTTCGATATACGCCACGCGAGGATCGTTCCGCAGGGCAGCCAAGCGCGCCGGAGGAATGACGGCGGCGAAACCATTGAGCGCATGGCGGTAGATATTGGACACCCGCAGGCCGTGTGCCTGCATCATGCCCCGGACGGCTGTATCAGTCGAAACGCCGGTCTTAAAAACGACGATGTGCGTCGGCACGCCATCCGGCACGAACACCTGCTGCTCGGCAGGCGCAGCCGTCGCAGCCGTCAGCGAACCCAACAGCACACCCAATAAAAGAGCCGCAGCCAGAACGCGCTTCATAAAAACACCCCTTTTGAAATTTTTAGATACCGGAAAATTTGAGATTGGGTTGAGTTAACTCGCCAATTCTAAACGAATTTATCACGGATTTCTCATAAACTAAATTACGGAGATTATTTCAATAAAATTGGGAACCAAACTGCTCAGATGCGAGGGCTGCGGTCTTGCAGCAGGCGCAGGATGATGAGGTGCAGGTCGCCAAGCGTGCCGATTCCGGCCAGCGCAGTAGCCGCCGCTGCCGCCAGCGCCAGCAGGAAGCGTCCGGCGTCCGGCGCGTTCAGCACCCCCAGCAGCCCCGCCGCCGCCGCGCTCCAGAACACCAGCGCGGGCAGCCCGGCGACGAACACATACTGGCGCGTGGTGAGGTCGGCGGGGATTTCAACC
>QUBZ01000062.1 GCA_014338005.1 Chloroflexota bacterium
TGGACTGAACTTCCGTCGCTTGCTCATGTGACCTTTCCTCTCTTGGACTATGATACTGCATTTAGCATCCTGTCCAATCTCTGGGGGTCACTACAGTTCCTGTCTATCATTGACACTGTACACATTTGGTTGTCAGCACTGGATGATGGCTGAGGCGCATAATGTTCTCGAAGGTGCTTCCGCTCAACATCTCCCGAAACGCACTACGTCCTCTGGAGCCAAGGACAATCAGTGAGGGATTCACTTCATCGGCTGCCTTCAGTGTTTCAGCTACCGGATGACCGTGACGCAGCATAAAGCGCGCCTCGAACCCAAAGAGCCGCAGCGCCCGATACAGCTTCTCCAATCTTTCGGTATCTTCCCGGTCAAAGTCAGCAAGCTGCTCGGCGGATCGCTGCCGCATGACACGCTCGTCCTGCACATGCAGCAGCACCACCTCTTTAGTTCCAGCGTTTTTCAATCGCTTGATAAGCTGAAATGCGGCATTGGCACAGTCCGAAAAGTCGGTGGGGTGCAGAACACGGGTGAATATCTGCTCACATACAGCCTGACATTCGATATGTCCCATTTCCCGCACCGTCTGCGCTTTTTGAATCAGTACCGGGATGGACGCCCGGCGCGCCACCTCATAGGTGACGCTGCCTACCAATAACTCCTCGCTGAGCGTTTTTCCCTGCGCTCCCATGAGAATCAAACTTACACATTCTTCCTCAGCCACCCTCAGAATTTGTTCCACCGGTGAGCCATACTCGACGCAAGTGACGACGTGAATGCCCTGCCCCTGAAGCGCCATCTGAGCAATGTTCAATTCTTCTTTTGCGCTCCACTCGACACGCTTCACGTCTGCTCGCCTGGTCTCTTCAGGCATCGGCACACCACTCTCACGGATAACATGGAGTAAGACAACAGTGTGAAGCCCGACTTTCTTCAGGTCTGGAAGACAGGAAAACACCGTGTTGGCGTATGCCGAGAAATCCGTTGGAAAAAGGATTTTTGCAAACATTGCCGCTTCCTTGTCTTACTATTCTGTAGAACTTGCTTACTTGCTTATGGACGAATCAATTCAAAAACGGACAAACAAGGTGGTAGCCATAGCGATCAAGGAATAACGTTTGAAAGATGTTGGACAGCAAATGGTGTTCAAAATCGTCAGCCAGTTTTGGCAACCTGGGCGTTTAGTATCTTCATGCGATAGCCCTGGATTATGTTCGCCGGGGCTGCTGCAAGAGCGAGGCCAAGTTAACCGGCGATAGGCATGAGTTCTGCGGGGGCGGGTTTCCAAGCCCGCCCATATTTTGCGTTGAGACTGTTCCGCTTACGGGTTCAGCGCCGCCTGCACTTGGAAGGCGGTCGCTTCCGGCGCGGCGGGCGGCAGCAAGTCCACCCGGAACACGCCAATAATATACTGCCCCGCCGCCGGCAGCGTGAAGCGCGTGTTGAGCGTTTGCGATGTGACCAGGCTGGCCTGGAACACGACTTCGTTATTGGCCGACAGCACCACCAGGCCGAGATTGAGATTGCCGGAAAGGCGGGTAACCGTCAGGTCGAGGTTTGTGCCGCCGCTGGCATTCAGCGCGAAGGCGAAAACTTCGCCGCCCGACGGCGTGACCGCGCCAAAACCTTCTGTGATTGGTTTTGCCTGCACACCAGTAAAATCAACCGGCGCAAGGCCGGGGAAGCCGGCGAAGTTGGCGGGGAGAGGGGACAGCGCCGGAGTGGGGGTCGCTGGTGGCACCACGTCGCCAGGGTTGATTACCTGGCCGGTGTCTGTGATGCACCCAATCCGCAGCCTGAACGCGCCTACAGCATCTTCGTTAGCAAGCTGTATCGTATACAATCCGCGTTCACCCAGCACGCCGGTTTCGAGGGCAATGTTCGGGAGATAACTGTCACTAAAGTTAAACAGTTCGTCACGCGCGGACACGACCACCGCACCCGATGGCGCTAAAAGGCCGCTGCCTTTGCTCTTTACATTGGAAACCACATTAAACAGCAGGTAATCGCCAAAACGCTCTGTCTCGAACCACAGCTTATAACCGGGCGAAAGTTCAATTTGAAACGTCAGGACAGACTTACTTTCCGCAAACTCGGCGGTGGCGATATTGCCACACTCAACGCGGCTTGATGTCTGCCCGTAGACTGATTGAGCATTGACCATGACGACACTTAAAAACAGAATCAGCAGAACACGACGCATAACCCTAACCTCCACTCGATAACATTAGCTCACGGTAAAATCGGACAGGCTGGTGAAACACTGACATATTCGATTCCAATCCATCCCAACTTCACCTGGGTGGCCGCATCAGCGATGCGATACACCTGATCGCTGGATGGCCCGGTGGGCGGGTCCAGAATGATAATCTGTCGTCCGGCTTCAATATCATAGCGCGTCCGGTCGTTTGCGCTGTCACGTCGAAGCTGCTTGATCGGATTTCCGCGCGCTGTGGTGATCGTCGCCGCGCACGGATAACCCTGCGCCACCGCCGGCTGCACGAGCGCCGCGCCGGTGTACGCCACGTCGCAGCTTGAGCTGCTGCCGGGGCAGACAATTATCAACTGCTCGCCGTTGAGCGCCACAAGGTCGCGCGGGCGGTTGGTCGTGAAGTCGTACCAGAACACGTCCGCGCGCGTCACATCACGGCGAAAGACTTTCTGCGTATTCGTGCAGGCGTCCGCCAGGGGCGTACTGCTGCCGGCTTCCCGGTAGACGAAACACGCGCCGGGTTCGGCCAGGCCGCCGGTGAGCACCAGCACGTCGAAATCGTCGGCGGGGTGCCGGGTGATGACTGCGCCAAACGAGTCCTCATAGCGCAGATTCAGGCCGCGTAAATCCACTGACGCGGATGCCTGCACGACGATGGTCAGCGTGTCGGACGAGGTGATGAGCCGCAGCGCGGCTTCCCCGGTCGGAAAAGGCGCGCCGGTCGGAACAAACGGCACGGGCGTTGCCGGAATCGGCGCGCCGGTGGGCGCGGGGAACGTATCGGTCGGGCGCGGCATGTCGGTCGGCACAGCGGGCGTATCGGTTGGCGGCGGCGCGTCGGTGGGTGCGGTAGTCGGCGTGGCCGATTGCCCGATCAGCCCCAATGCCTGAAACCATTCGGTGCGCGTCTGCTCCGGGAACAACGCCAGAAAAGCCAGTATCAGAGCGATAATCGTCGCCAGCGCACCCCAGCCAATCCACTTCAGCAGCCGCCGGGGACGCCCGATTTGCAGCGGCGCGCCAGGAATCGGCGGCGGCGCGGGCGGCGGGCTGCTCGCGCTGCTGCGGGGGACAGCGGCCTCTAGCCGCCGCACGAAGCCCGGCGTGAGTGCCGCTTTTAAGCCGGCCCGCATGTCCTCGTAGTGTATGTCCGCCAGCCGCGACCAGACCTTGCCGCGCAGCAGCACCGGGAAAATCGGCTTTTTATGGTCGGGGTTTTCCGCGACCAGGATTTCGCGCTCCACCCAATCCGACGACTGCGCGTCCGGCGACATGATGACGATAAACGCGCCGCAGCCGATGATGTTCTTTTCAATGGTCGGCCACCAGCGTTCGCTTGCCCCTAACCCGGTTTCGTCCATCCAGACCGCGAAGCCCTGGTCTTGCAGCAGATGGCGCAGATGCCGCGCGAAATCTATGTCCGTGCGGCTGTAGCTGATGAACACGCGCGTCATTGGCGGCTGCCCCTTATGATGTAGACGCTATATCCAACGACGATATTAACTGAAAAAGCCCTTTTGCGAAACATAACGGTGATTGCCAGTCCCCACCCTCTGCGGGGGGCAAAACAGGCCGCTGCGGGTTTCTAAGTCCCCTCTCCATTAATGCAAACAATCCGGTAACACACCCCTCGCCGCGCGCCACTTTTGGCGCTACAATAGAACGAAAATTCAACCTGAAACTGGCTTGTTGTAAACCTATGGCGGCTTTCCAACCCTCCGAACATATCCGGCAAATCCTCGCCAGCCTGCCGACCAAACCCGGCTGCTACCTGATGAAAGACGAACGCGGCCAGGTCATCTACGTGGGCAAGGCGAAAAAACTGCGGAATCGCGTCCGCAGTTATTTTAATTCCAGCGCCGAGGCCTACCCCAAAACACTGCGCCTGCGCGAGCAGGTGGCCGACATCGAGGTGATCGTCGCGGAAACGGAAGTCCAGGCGCTCATCCTGGAAGAAACGCTCATCAAACGCCACCTGCCGCGTTTTAACATCATGCTCAAGGACGACAAACGCTACCCCTATATCCGGGTGCGCTGGCAGGATTCGTTCCCCAAAATCGAAACCACCCGCCGCGTCGATCAGGACGGCAGCCGCTACTTCGGGCCGTACACGGCCATGTGGGCGGTGCAGAATACGCTGCGCACGCTGCGGAAAGCCTTTCCCTATCTGACCTGCGACCGCACCATCACCGGCAAGGACGAGCGCGCCTGCCTGTTTTACGACATCAAACTGTGTAACGCGCCCTGCATCGGCGCGGTCGGCAAAGACGAATACCGCGCCATGATCGCCGAACTGATGGACGTATTAAGCGGCAAGTCCGAAAAAGTGATGGCGCGGCTGCAAGCCGACATGCAGCAGGCCGCCGAAAATCTCCAGTTCGAGCGGGCTGCGGCCATCCGCGACCAGCTTAAGGCCATCGAATACATCAACCAGCGGCACAAGGTCGTCAACCCCCGCATGACCGACCATGACGTGATCGCCCTGGCGCGCGACAACAGCGACGCCTGCGTGCAAATCCTGTTCATCCGCAATGGCAAGCTGGTCGGCAGCGATGCCCGGATGCTGGGCGGCGCGGACGGCGAGCCGGATGCCGAAATCCTCAGCCAGTTCCTCACCCAGTTTTACGGCGACGTGGCCGAAGTCCCGCACGAGATTATTTTGCCGGACGAGGTAGAGGAAGCCCGCATCATCGAGCAGTGGTTGAAGGATAAACGCGGCGGCCATAAAGTGACCATCACCGTCCCCAAACGCGGCGACAAACATAACCTCATCAAAATGGCCGAGGAAAACGCCGGCGAAGCCCTGCGCATGATCCGCGCCCAGTGGGAAGCCGACACGCACCGTCACGAGCAGGGATTGGCCGAACTTCAGGAGGCGTTGAACCTCCCGACGCCGCCCAACCGCATCGAGTGTTACGACATCAGCACCACCCAGGGGACGGCCATCGTCGCCAGCCGCGTGATGTTCGTGCGCGGCGCGCCGCGAAAAAGCGAATACCGGCGCTTTAACATCCGGTCGGTTACGCACAGCGGGTCGGACGATTACCAGTCCATGCGCGAGGCGCTCACCCGGCGTTTTAACCGCTACCAGAAAACCCTCAACGACCCCACGCCGACCGACCCCGGCCAGACCGATCACGACGAAACCTGGCGGCTGCTGCCCGATCTGCTGATGGTGGACGGCGGCAAGGGGCAGCTAAACGTGGCCGTCGAGGTGTTGAAGGAGTTTGATCTGCTGGGGCGCGTGCCGGTGGTGGCGCTGGCGAAACAGTTCGAGGAACTTTACCTGCCGGACAATCCCGTCCCGGTCATCCTGCCCCGGCGCGGCCAGGCGCTTTACCTGGTGCAGCGCGTCCGCGACGAAGCGCATCGTTTCGCCATCACGACGCACCGCAACCAGCGCGCCAAAATCGGCATGGCAAGCCGCCTGGAAACCATCCCCGGCATCGGGCCGAAAAAACGTAAGGCGCTGCTCAAAGCCTTCGGCAATTCGATTGACGCCATCAAAGCGGCCAGCATCGAGGAACTGACCGCTGTGCCGGGCATCAGCGAAATGCTGGCGCTGTCGCTGAAGGAACTGCTTTAAACCGGCGCGGTGACTTCCGGCTGCGGCGCTTCACGCTCGTAAACTTCCAGCGCCAGCCACAATGCAACCCAGATCGGCAGGGCGTAACCCAGGTTGTAAAGGACGGTATCCAGTCTGGGCAGGTCAACGCCCGGCGAACGGTAGATCAGGAACGGCACCAGTCCCATACCGAACAGCATCAGCGCCCAGATGACCAGCAGGCCGGCTTTGCGGACGCGCCAGTTTTCGGTTAACAACAGCCAGGCTGGGCCGACGATCAGCGGCACGAACACCCCTAACAGGATCATGATGGTCAGTTCCGCCCCCCGATACTCGTCTATGGTAAAAAGCGTCACCAGCGCCCCCAGTCCGGCCATGACGGCCACCAGCGCCGGCAGCCCCGACCGCCGCATACTACGAACGCCCATTATAGCGATGAACAGCGCCGTGACACTGTAGCCCGCCATCGAGGCTGCCGACCAGATGATCGGCGCGTCGAGCGGGGTATTGTGCAGCACAATCCACAAACCCAGGTTGAGCGCCAGAACCACCAGCGCGATTCGTAACGGCGCGATGGAACGTCTGGCCGTCAGGTAAAAAACGGCCAGCGTGATGAGGCAGGCGGCCAGATGCAGCGCGTGCCGGATACCGACGACTGGCTCGCGCTGGAGCGCCCGGATGCCGGTGTTCATCGTCGGCGACCAGATGTTGATAAGCAGGAAACCCAGCGCGAAAATCAGAAACCCGGCGGCATAACCGCCCCATAACCGGAGACGCGGCATTTTCCCTGCGCGCCCCAGCAGGTAGCCGCCCGCGCCGATGAGCGCCGCCAGACCATAGGGTATCAGTTCGCCCCGCAAAACGTCCGGGTCGAACAGCAGCAGCAAAGCCACCAGCGCCGGCACCAGAAAAACGAGCGTGGTGAATTTGTCCACCCGCCCGGATAAAGATGGGTTCATGAGCTTCCCCCTCCGTAAATCGCGGCGTTCCGTCCAGGCCGACAGCACGACATCCGGCAGCAGGCGCAGCCACAGCCGCGCCGGCCCCAGGCGGCAGCGGCGCGCGTCCCGGTACTGGTCGCGGAAAAGCTGCTCCATTAAAGGGCCATAGTCCCGGCGGTGATCGGCGGGGTACAGCCACAGCAGCGCCCGGAAAAACCGCTCCGCCCGGCGCATCAGTCCGCCTCCAACATGCGGCGCGCCTGTGCTGCCCGCACCAGCCCATCCAGGCGGCGCGCTTCCGCCCCGGCGACCAGCCGCCCCCATTCGGTCAGCCGGTAATAACGGCGGCGTTCGTCGTCCAGCGCCGGGTCGGGGCGGTTATCGCTTTCTTCGATCAAGCCCGCCGCCAGCATCCGTTTGATCGTGCCGTAGAGCGTCCCCGGCCCCATTTTAATCTGCCCGCCGGTGAGGTCGTCCACTTCCTGGCTGATGCCGTAACCGTGTTTTTCGCCGCCGGCCAGCGCCAGCAGGATATGAAAGACCGCCGGGGTCAGCGGCAGCAGGTCTTCGGGGCGCGCATTCTGCGAAACCATACCGCGTATATCCGTTCTCGATATATCCGTTACGGATATAGTATGCCAAATCGTGCGACCTGTCAAGCGGCGCGTTTTTACACAACCCTAACGTAAATTCGCACAGCTTTTTAGGCGCTTGCGGGTTAAATCAAGTAGTATGGAGTATGCAAACCCGCAGAGTAGAAAGCCTGACCGCCCGTGTCCGAACTGGTAAACGAGATCGCGCGATTTCTGGAAGCCGCGATGGTGACGATTGGTTATCCCGGCATCTTCCTGGTGATGTTCGCCGAGAACATCTTCACGCCCATCCCGACCGAACCGTTCATGCCGATGGCCGGCATCATGGCCGCGCAGGGCAAGTTCGCCGTTTTCACCGTCTGGCTGGCGGCCACGCTGGGCGCGCTGACGGGTTCGCTGCTGCTGTACGGCGTGGGCAAGTGGGCGGGCGAGCCGGTCGTGCGGGGACTCATCCGCCGCTTTGGGCGCTACGCCGGCCTGTCCGAAAACGAACTTGACCGGGGCATGAGCCTGTTCAACCGCTACGGCGGCGCGATGGTTTTTTTCGGGCGCTGGATACCGATGGTCAGGCCGACGGTTTCGGTGGTTTCGGGCGTCTGCCGGCTGTCGCTGCCGGTGTTTATCATCTTCACGGCGCTCAGTTCGGCCATCGTCAACGCCTTCTGGGTCGGCGTCGGCTACCTGCTGGGCGAAAACTGGGAAGAAATCCTGGCCGGGTTTAACCAGTACCAGGGCGTGCTGCTGCCGGTTGTGGTCGTCGCGGCGCTGGCGGCTGCCGGCCTGGTGGTTTATCGCTGGCTGCGCGGGCGGCGAAACACCCTGGAGCAAAAAGTCGCCACCGCCGGGGACTGAACCCGCCGGGTTCTGGCGGTCAATTTAAAAGACGCGCTTATATCAGCCGTTGTTGAGGAAATACCGGACGGTTTCGTGGAAGCGCGTATATTCGTCCAGCATGGGGAAGTGGCCGGACTGCTCAAAGACGGCGATCTGGCTGTGCGGCGCGTATTGTTTGAGCGGCTCCCACTGTTTGGGGCTGACGATGCGATCTTTTTTGCCGTAAATGCCCAGGATGGGCATCTTTAATTCCCCGATGCGGGGGCGCAGGTCGGTTTCGCGCAGCGTGCCGATGCTCTCAAAAAACGGGCCGACCGTCAGCTTGGACAGGTCGGAATTGAACATCTGGCCGAGCGCCTTGCCGTCTTTCGCCAATCCATAGGCCGCCACTCGCAGCGAAGCCCGCAGCCCACCCATGAACATATCAAATAAAAACGGCGCGGTTTCCGCCAGCCCCATCCAGCCCCGGTGTCCGGCCAGCCGCAGCAGCGGGTTAAGCGACGTGCCGACGATGGGCGAGCCGATGACGATCACCTTGACGACTTTTTCCGGGTAACGAACGGCAGCCGTCAGCGAAACCGTGCCGCCCATCGAGTGGCCGACCAGCGGCGCTTTGACGATGCCTAACCGATCCATGAACTGGTTAACCAACGTGACAAAGTTGTTGACCGAAAAATCCGCCCCCTGGTCGCCGGATTCGCCAAAACCCCAGAAATCCAGGGCATAGGTGCGAAATTCCTTCCCCAGTTCTTCGATGGTGCGCCGCCACAGCATCCACGAACCAAGCCAGCCATGCAACAAAAGAACAGGGCGTCCACGACCGTAAGTTTCATAGTGAACAATACCCTGTTCAGTTACCAGAGTCGCCACGAGGGTTCCGCCTTTAAGAATGATGAGGTGATAACCGCTCTAGGTGTCCATTTCCTCCAGGATCGAATAGAGCAGTTCAAGCAGGACATTCTTCACGCTTTCCTTGTCTTTAGCGACGCACGGCAGCAGTTTGACGCCTTCTTCGATACGCAGGGCAATACGCAGGTCGTCGGCGCTCCAGGCATCAGGATGATCCTGTTTGTTGGCCGCCACCACATAAGGGGTGGGCGCGTAGGCGCGGAAGGTTTCCAGGATGCTTTTGGCTTCGCGGAAGGTTTCCGGCTTGGAGCTGTCCACCATCACAACAAAACCTAACATGCCTTCCGCCAGGATTTCCCACATGAAGTCGAAGCGGCGCTGGCCGGGCGTGCCGAACAGATACAGCACTAGGTCATCATCTACCGTGATGCGCCCAAAGTCCATTGCGACGGTGGTCACGTCTTTCTGGCGTTTCTCGGCAGGTGTCGTGATTTCCCGCTCGGTGGAGACAACTTCAATCTCGCTGATCGAACGGATGAACTCAGTTTTACCGGCGCTAAACGGCCCTGTGATAACCATTTTGACAGTTTGCATAGTGTACTCGCTCTTCCGGTACAATGTCCTCGTGGACTTTAGGACGCTAGATAGACCGAATCTTATCAATCAGTCGGTTGACCACTACTTTCTGAACCTGCGGCTTGGCGGGGGCGGGCCGGCGCGTCGTCTTGGCGGCGACCGACTGCTCCATACCCGGCGGTTTCACCAGTTCGACCAGGCCAGCTTGTTCCAGGCCGTAGACGATGCGCCGGATTTCGATTTCCGACATATTGTTGGCTTTGGCAATCTGGCGAATCGAATTTTTGGGGTTGACGAACGAAACCACCCGCCATTCTTCGACGCTGAGGTGTATCCCCTTAAACTTCTCTTTCGGGTTTTCGGGAAATTTAAGCGCCATATCGAGGTTCGGCAGGTGTTGGTTCAGTTCTTCGATTTCGCGGATGCGGCGCGCGCCTTCGATGATGACATTCTCCAGGTCAATCGGCACCTGGATGCGGTTGTTATCCGGCAGCACGTCGTCGTCAAAGCGGAACGGCTCCTGGTTCCAGGACAGCAGGTTATAGACCACATCCAGCGTATGCTGCTGGATACAGCTTACCACATCGTTCTGCGAAACGTAGTTGGCATTAATCAGCAGCAGCGCCAGGGCTTTGTCCGCCGTGTTTTTCGCGCGCTCCCGGATGATTCGCGCCTGCTCGTCGGTCAGCTTGCCGGCCTTGTTCAGCACCGAAACCAGGTTGCCATCCTGGTCGTCCATCATGGCGTAAATGAGCTTACCGGTGCGAAAAGAAACTTTTGCGCGCTCTGGCCCGGCGGTGATTTTTTCCCGCTTTTTCCCGTTCACTTCTTCAAACTCGCCGGTTTTATTCGCTTTGAAGATGGTGAGCGTCCCGGTTTTCCCGGCGAGATTGATAAGATTGAGGAGCTGGGTGGTGCTAAAATCCCTCAGTTCGCCCTTTAATGGCATTTGGGCCCCCTACAAAAATTGAATGCCAAGCCGTTCCGCGCTTGAACCATAACTTCGTGCATAACACCGACCTGTTTGTGATTATAGCTAACGCCCTGAATCGCGTCAACCAGAGCCATCTGCCCTGCATTTTAGTGCAAGTTGGTTATCCAGACAATTAACCCACTTATATTATAATGCAGCCTTGTGCTGGCTGCGGAATGGTGTGCGATGTTCAAACGAGTTTTTGTCGGTCTGTTAATCGGGTGCGGGGGGTGCATTATGCCCGTTACAACGCCCGCGCCGCCTGCTTCCCCTCATCTTACAACCGAAACGCCGGAAGCGAAAATTGAGAATATCGTTCCTGCCGGGGTCATCGGCCCGGACGTGTTTCCCGCCGACGTAAACCCCTTAACCGGCCTGGAAGTGGACGACCCGTCGGCACTTGATCGCCGCCCGATGGTGGTCAAAATCTCCAACGCGCCGCCGCTGGTGCGCCCCCAGGCCGGCATTGGCGCGGCAGACCTGGTGTTCGAGCATTATGCCGAGGGCGGCCTGACGCGCTTTTCGGCGGTCTTTTACGGCCAGTCGCCCGACCGGGTGGGGTCAATCCGCAGCGCCCGCCTGATTGATTACGAACTGGTGCCGATGTACGGCGCGATACTGGCTTTTTCCGGGGCCAGCGCCGGCGTGGACGAACGGCTGAACGACTCGGAGTTCGCCGACCGGCTGTTCCGGGGCGTGGCTTACGGGCTTCCTTATTACTGGCGCGATGAGGAAATCGAAGTGCCGCACAACCTGTTCGCCAACCCCAACGCGCTGTGGGCGCTGGCGACCCGGCGCGAGGTCAACCAGAAGCCGGAACTGCGCGGCCTGGCCTTTTCCCCCGCGCCGCCGGATGGCGGCAGACCGGCATCCCGTATTGATCTGCGCTACCGGGCGACGCGCATCCTGTGGACGTATGACGCGAAAAACGGCCTGTACAAACGCTTCGCCGACGGCCAGGGCCACTTCGACGCCAATACGCTGAAGCAGGTGACGGCGGCCAATGTCGTCATCATCTACGCCGATCACCAGTTCACCGACATCGTGGAGAGCCGCTTCCAGGACAGCGTGAGCTACAGCATCGAAATCAAACTGTGGTTCGAGGGCGACGCGGTGCTGTTCCGCGATGGGCGGCGCTACGAAGGCCGCTGGGTGCGCCCCACCCGCGAAAGTATGATCGGCCTGCGGACGGACGACGGCGATCTGCTGTACCTCAAACCCGGCCAGACCTGGTTCCAGGTGGTGCGCCTGCCGGAGCAGCAGGAGCCGCTGGAAGAATGGCTGCGCGTGGAGTGAGAACGAACCCTCCAGTTGCAAGCGCGGCCCGCAATTCCGGCCTATAATAGAATTATCTGTTAATCATGCGCTTATTCAGCCGATCATGTCTTTTCGTTATGTCGAACAAGGAATCGCCGCCATACAGGCCGGCAACCTGGACGAAGGCGCGCGCCTGCTGCGAATCGCCCTGCGCGATACCAGCCTGACGGGGGGCATCCGCGCCGTTGCCTGCCTGTGGCTGGCAGAGACGGTCAGCGATCCCCAGAGCAAACGCGCCTATTACGACGAGGCGCTGGCCGCCGACCCGAACAACCCCGACATTCGTCACCGGGTCGAACGCTGGCTGGCGTCGCAGCTTCCTACCCCGCCGGCGCAGCCGCCGGGAACCGGCCCGCTGCCGCCCTCACCGACGATTACCCCGCCCGCTCAGCCGCCGGTCAACCTGCCCATCCAGACGGCTTTCGGCCTGGCGGCAGATGTGCCATCCACGCCGGCCGCCCTGCCGGGGATGCCCGTCGGCCCGGCGCAGCCCGCGTTTTCGACCGGCGGGGCAGCTTTTGGCGCGCAGCCATCGCCCGGTTTTGCGCCCGCGCGTGCGGCAGGCGTGGGCTATTATCACATCGTCGGCATCATCGGCGGGCCGAACGGCCCCGGCACGGCCTTTTTTATCACCCAGGAAGGGCTGCTGGCGACCACTCGCCATGTCGTCGGTGGGCTGGAAAGCGTGACCGTCGAACTGGAAACCGGCCTGCAAGTGCCGGGGCGCGTAGTGCGGTCGTACCCGGAACTCGACCTGGCGCTGGTGTACGTGCAGCAGCCGGTCAGCGAGCTGATGCCCATCACGCCGCTGCCGCGCATCCCGGAGGAAACACCCCTGATGGCGGTGGCCTATAACGGCCAGATCGCCAGGGGCAGCGTCCGCACGACCGTGCGCCTGCTGTCGCCGCACTGGTTTCCAACCACCATCACGCAGCGCCTAGATGCCGGCGGCAACCCGGTTTTTGATGACAACCGCTATCTGGTCGGGATGCTGACCCGCAATGCCAGCGCCACATCCCCGAACTTGTATGGCGTTCATATCAACGCCATCCGTAAGATGGTCGAATCGTTCAGGCAGGAGATGGTCGAAAAACGCCAGTACTGCCCGGCCTGCGGGGCGGTCAGCAAGGCCGCCGCCGCCGGGGGGTACTACTGCGACTCCTGCGGCTGCCTGATGGCCCAGGCCGAAAAGAAGGTGCGCGGCTGGCGCGATGCCAGCAACGTCCTCTACCATGAACAGAATCGCATCGTCTGCCGCCATTGCAGCGCCGCCGCCGGCTTTCACCGGGGGTTGTGCCTGCGCTGTGGCCGGGAACAAACTTAACAGGAGCATATTTACCGATGTTCGGTCGTGGACGTAAACCCCTGCCGCCGGCCCCCTCGCTGGAAACTTACGCCGCCGTTGTCGAGCAGATTTTGCCGGCGGTCGGCGTGGACCCGGTGGCGGCGCGCATGAACACCGAGGAAGGTTTTGGCTGGAATTTCCAGCGCGGCTCTGCTTTGATTGAAATTTTTATTTCGATTCAGAACAATGTCGGTTATTTTCAGGTGTTGGCGCCGATCATGCATCTGCCCGCCCAGGGGCTGCTGCCGCTGTACCGCCGCCTGCTGGAACTGAACCTCCAGCTGACTAACGCGGCTTTTGGCGTACATATGGATATTGTGTACGTGTTCAGCGAGCGCCCGCTGCAAGGGCTGGATGCCAACGAAGCCAATAATATCATCAGCCTGGTGGCGGCTTATGCCGACGACATGGATAATAAACTGGTTGAAGAATTCGGCGGGCGGCTGCACGCGAAAGTGTGACACCGTACAGCCTGGAGAGAGTGCCAGAGGGCAAGCGTTATTATGTACCGTTACGTGATCGAAGATATGCGCCATGTGCTGCCGTTTAATGAACCCGCCAGGGACCTGACCATCGGCACCGAGACGCTCAAAATCCACCAGGAAAACCTGTTCGCCGAGGCGTTTAAAAAATGCGACCTGGGCGGCACATTCCGCACCACCGATCAAATCCGGCACATCGGCTCCGGCGAGGCGATTGTGTACCGGGACAACCTGTGGTTCGACCGCGAGTTCCTGGAATATTTTCTGCGGCGGGCGCGGACGATCCGCCGGGCCTGTCGGGCGGCTTTTTTCGCCGATGATGTGGCCTTCCGCACCTACACGCTGCCCCTGACGACCGGCTTCGAGCGCATCACCAGCAAGGATGACCGGCAGATTTGCCTGGCCGACCTGTGGTACTTCCCGGACGGTTATAACGCCGAAATCGTGCCGGTGGTCGTGCCGAGCGATGCCGACGAAAAAGACGCCGAGAAGGGTTTTTACAACGTGCCGCATTTTATGGTGCATGACCAGGGCGACCTGACCCACTACCTGCCGGCGCGGGCGATCCTTTCGATTGAAAGCTGGGTGCATATCTATTACGCCAGCGTCATCTTCGGCGTGTTCACGCGCGGCAGCCGCTTCGAGAAATACGTCAAGACGCACAATTTTTACGCCCTCAGGCTGCTGTGGCGCGGCGTTATCGAACAAAAGCAGGTCTTGACTACCTCCGAGGTGGTGCGCGTCGGCAAGGATACGGTCATTGACCCCTCGGCCATCATCTCCGGCCCGACCACCATCGGCGACAACTGTTTCATCGGGCCGGGTGTGGTGATTGACAACTGCGCCATCGGCAACGACGTAAACATCTCGCAGGGCTGCCAGTTGATGCTGACCACCGTCGCCAACAACTGCTTCCTGCCCTTCCGCGCCTCGATGTTTATGAGCGCCATGATGGAAAACAGCATCCTGGCGCAGAACACCTGCGTGCAGATGTGCGTGGTGGGGCGCAACAGCTTTCTGGGCGCGGGCAGCACCTTCACCGATTTTAACCTGTTGGGCGAACTGGAAACTTATGCCGACACGCTGGGCAACCGGCGCGAGCGGGTCGTCCCCAGGCCGATCAAAGCGGCCAATATTCGCGGCGAACTGGAAAGCGTCGGGCAGGCCGTCCTGGGCGGCGCGGTGGGGCATAACTGCCGCATCGGTGCGGGCATGATTATCTTTCCGGGGCGTATGATCGAATCCGATGTGGTGCTGGTGGCCTCGCCGCAGCGCCGGCTGATTACCCGCAACGTCACCTTCGAGGAAAGCGACCATCACGGGCTGGACATCTCCGGGGCGGTTCACCGGCGTTTGTACCCCCGCCAGGATGAAGTAGAGATGGAAGAGGATACCTGGAGTTCGTGGTAACATCGCTGTTACAACTCCGCAACCTGGCGCGGCTTTAAGGTACGTTTGCAGCCGACCTCGTATATAGTTCGGGTAAAATAACCGGCTGGCGATCCGCCGTATGAGAGCGAGCAATTGGCCGATGCCCGACGATACGTTTGCTTTTATCATCCACCCCATCCATATAAAAGAAGATGTGGCGCGCAAGTTCCCGCTGCTGGGCAAAATTTTAACCGAGCGCCAGATCAACTTTTTCTCGCGCTTTTTTCCACCCGTGTACCTGTCCGAAATCACCGGGATTCGCTCCCAGGCGACCGGGCGCGAACTGCGCGGCTGGCTGATCGCCTGCCCCTTCACCCCGCCGACTATGATGGCGCTGCCGGTCGAAACGGTCTACCGCAAAATCGTCGCCTGCGGCCATATGGCCGAAGAACTGGGCGCGCGCCTGCTGGGGTTGGGCGCGTATACCTCGGTGGTGGGGGACGCCGGCGTGACGATTGCCGAGCGGCTGGACGTGCCGGTGACGACCGGCGACAGCTACACGGTGGCGATGGCGGTCGAAGCCATCCGCGAGGCCGCCCGTGTGATGGATATTGACATGGGCGCGGCGACGGTGGCGGTCGTTGGGGCAACCGGCGCGGTCGGCAAAACCTGCGCCCAAATGCTGGCCGGGGAGTGCGCCCGGCTGGTGCTGGTTGGGCGGCGGCTGGAGGCGGTGGAAGCGGTGCGCGAGCAGTGTGAAGGCCGGGGCGCGGTCGTCAGCGCCGGTACGGACATCAACGCCATTTACGACGCCGACCTGATTTTAACCGTGACCAGCGCCGTCCACGCCATTATCGAACCGCGCCACCTCAAACCCGGCGCGGTGGTGTGCGACGTGGCGCGCCCGCGCGACGTGTCTCGCCGGGTGGCCGAACAGCGCGACGACGTGCTGGTGATCGAAGGCGGCATGATCGAAGTGCCGGGGCCGGTGGATTTTGGCTTTAACTTCGGCTTTCCGCCGCGTATGTCCTACGCCTGCATGGCCGAAACGATGGCGCTGGCATTGGAAGGCCGTTATGAAGATTACACGGTCGGCAAAAATATCACCGTCGCGCAGGCGCTGGAGATTCAGGCCATCGCCGCCCGGCATGGCTTCCGCCTCAGCGGCTTCCGCAGCTTCGAGGCCGAAGTGAAGCCGGAGACGATCAGCGCCGTGCGGGAACGCGCCGCGCGCCGCCGCCGATCGTGGTCGCCGGCTGCACCTTAAGCGATTAATCTCAACCCACAAAAACCCCTTTTCGGCTTATACTGTGATGGGTAGACGCGCAGCCGCATGTAAGGCTGAGGTTAGTCTATTCCAACGAACTAACCCGGTTTGCTGGCGTTCTCTTGGTTTAACCTGTATCATAAACACAGAATACAGGTTCGTTTAAGCACCCAATAGAGAATGGTGGGGGCAGGTATGAGTAAAGGCCGAATCCTGGTTGTCGAAGACGATTTCGACATCGCAAACATGCTTCGCATTTACTTCACCGGGCAGCAGTACGAAGTGCAGGTTGCGCCGCGCGGCGGTGACGCCCTGCAAATGACCCGGAAGCAGTTACCCAACTTGATTATCCTCGACATCATGCTGCCGGACATGAACGGCTATGACGTGTGCCGGGAACTGCGAACCACCACCCGCACCAGCCATATCCCGATCATCTTTCTGACGCAGAAAGACGAACGCAGCGACAAAATCGCCGGGTTGGAGTTGGGCGCGGACGATTACATCACCAAACCGTTCGACATCGAAGAACTTAAACTGCGTGTGCAAAACGCCATCACCGCCGCCAACCGCCAGAGCCACATTGACCCCAAGTCCGGCCTGCCGACCGGGCGGCTGATCGAGGAACACCTGCGTACCCTGATGCACGGCAGCAAACAGTGGGCCTATGTGGACATGAAAATCAACCACTTTGACCCGTTCATCGAGGTTTACGGCTTTCTGGCCGGCGACGAGGTGATGCGGTTTACGGCGCTGGTTATCGGCGAGGTGGTGGACGATCTCGGCACGCCGGATGATTATGTGGGGCATCCGGGGCGGGATAACTTCGTGGTTATCACCCATGCCGAGGACGCCGAAAAACTGAAACAGCAGTTGGTGGAACGTTTTAACGACGAGGTGCGGCAGCATTATTCGTTTATTGATCGGGAGCGGGGTTATATCCTGGTGCCGGACGGCGCGCAGGGCGAACGGCAGGAACCGCTGATGACGCTGGCGGTCGGGTCGGTTTCTACCCGCACGCACCAGTTTTCCGATATTCGTGAAATCACCGAATTGGCTGCCGAAGATCGCCGCCGAGGTTTGAGCGGGGAAGAAGACGCCGGGCCAAAAATTCTGACCTCGTGGTGAGAGCAGCCTGAGTTTGCGGGTTATGTGAGGTATGGGGCTTGGTCTGATTTTATTGATAGGCGGGCTGGTCATCATCCTGGGGCTGCTGGTATGGTCGCTGCAGCGGCAGCGGTTGGGCCTCATCCCCGCTGAAAGCCCTCGGAATGGCGGCTTTGACCTGCCGCTGGCGTCCAATGATGACGCTATCCTGGTTTCCAGGGAACACGGCCAACTGGAGTACATCAACGACCGCGCCCGCCGCTGGATTGGCATGAACGGCGGCGAGCCGAACCTGGAATATATCGCCGGGTTAACCCAGCCGGCGGACAGCTTTTTGGAGCTGTTCCTGCGCGAGGGGCAGGCGTCTTTCCAGTTGGGGACGCGCTGGGTCGAGGCGTCGTCGCATACGCTGCCGTATGGGCCGGAGCGCCGGACGGTGGTGGTGATGCGCGAGTTAAAGGCCGGCAATACCTACCCGGATGCGCTCGACCTCTCGCTGGCGATGGCGACCGTCAACGAAATCGGCGAGACGGTCAACGCCAGCATGAGCATGGAGCAGCTTCTGCAAACCCTGCTGACGATTGTGATGAAAGCCTGCCCGGCGGCGGCGGGTGAAATCTGCCTGTGGGATGCCGGCCAGAAGGCGCTGTATCCGCGTGGTTGGGTGGGCGAAACGGCCTACCTGCTGGCGCTTTCGGAGGCCGGCGGCGTCTACCGGCTGGGCGAGGGCATTACCGGCTGGATTGCCCAAAACCACCGCCCGGCGCTGGTGGCGGACGTGCGCGACGGGACGGCCATTCAGCCCAAACTGAGCGGTTTTTATCACAGTTTTGTCGGCGTGCCGCTGCTGCTGGGCGACCGTTTTATCGGCACGCTGGAACTGTCCCACGCCGAGGCCGGGCGCTTCAGCCAGCCTGACCTGGCGCTGTTACAGGCTATCAGCAAGCCGATTGCGACGGCCATCTACAATGCCGAACTCTACAGCCAGCAGGCGCAGCGCATCCGGGATATGGCCTCCTTGCAGGTGGTCAGCCCGGCGGAAGCCGCCGATGACAGCCGCGCCGTGTATCGCGCCCTGACGGAACGTATCGCCCGGCTGGTGAATGCCAGGGTGTGCGGTGTGCTGCTGTACGATGAAAACCGCCGCGCTCTGGTGGCGGAACTGCCGTTTTACGGCCTGCCGGATTACGCCGCCCAGAATTACAGCATTTCCCTGCCGCCGGACAGCCCGCAGCGGGACATCTGGGAAAACCAGGATTATTGGGTCAGCAACGACGCCATTGATGAACCGCTGATCGAAGCCCTGGGGCTGAAGCCGCTCTACGGCGCGGCGGGCCTTCGCACTACCGCGTTTATCCCCATGCAGATCGGCAGCCACCGGATCGGTATGGTGCAGGTGGCGAACAAACAGGCCGAGGGCGGGTTTACGCCGCAGGATATTCAGGAACTGCGAATTCTGGTGGCGCAGGCGGCGGTAGTGGTGGAAAACATCCGCCTGTTCCAGCGCGAGCAGCGGCGCGAAACCGAAATTGTCGGCTTGCAGCAGATGACCCACGCCATCGGCGCGCTGAGCGAAGAAGGCGAATTTTATTCGACCATCACCGAGCGGATTGCCCGGCTGATGGATATTGCCATGTGCGGCGTGCTGCTGTGGGACGAGGCCAGCCATCGTTTGGTGGCGCAGCTTCCGTTTTACGGCGTGCCGGACGATCTGATAAAGAATTATTACATCAGCCTGCCCGCCGGAAGCCCGCTTTACGACATCTGGCAGGAAGAAGATTACTGGTTCACCAACCAGGTGCAGTCCAACGCCGTCGTTTATGCTGCCGGCCTGGCGGAATTTGCCAATACCGTCGGCGTGACCAAAACCATGATCGCGGCGCTGGCGGTGGGCAGCCGCCGCCTGGGCGTGGTTCAGGTATCCAACAAACTGAGCGGCGAGGACTTTACCGACAAAGACGCGCGCCTGCTGATGATTTTCGCCGCCCAAGCCGCCGCCATCATCGAAAATGCCCGCCTGTACCGGGACATCCAGCGGCGCGCCCAGGAGGCCGACCGTCTGCGCGAGATCGCCGAGATGGCCGGGGCGATTTTGACGACCGAGGATTCGTTCGCCGGCATCCTGGTAGCGATTGCCGACCTGATGCCCAGCCCGCTGGTTTTTATCAACATCATTGACGAGCGTACCGGTGGGTTGGTGACGCATCCCCGCCGCGTTTACGGCGGCAAACTGAGCGAGCCGCTGGTGATAGACCTGTACGGGCGCGATTTTGAGTTGAGCGTGGCGGGGTCGCAAAGGCCGTTTATCAGCAATGACGTGCTGAACGACCGCGCTGTGCTGGAAGTCTACCGGGAGGTCGCGCAGCGGTTTGATGTCCGGTGTGCGGTCGTCGTCCCTATCGTGGTCGGTGAGCGCAGCCTGGGCGAACTGGGCATCGCCAACCGCGCCGCGCCGCCCTACGGCCCGGCGGACGTGGAACTGCTGCAAGCGGTGGCGGCGCAGGTTGCGGCCACTATCGAACGCATCCGCCTGTACGAAGCGGCGGAACAGAACCTCCAGCGCCGCACGCAGGAGTTGGACGCTATTTCGCGCATCAGCAACGAGCTGACGCAAACGCTGGAACTCGACCCGGTTTTGCACGTCATCCGGCGGGAGGCCGCCCGCGCGAGCCTGGCCGACGGCGGCACGATTGTTTTATTCAAACCGCCGCAGCATTGGGCCGACCCGACCAGACCCGAAATGGCAAAACGCCTGGGGGATGGCGGCGACCTGGCCGATATTGAGGTGGAGGCAGTGCTGCGCGGCGCAGATACGGTGGTGGTGCGCGATTACGCCGCCGACCCCTTGCAGCCCGCGCCGGAGACGGCGCGTTCGGCCATCGCCGCCGCTTTCCTGTACGAAGACCGGGTGGCCGGCGTCATTCACCTGTATCACAGCCGGCCAAAAGCCTTTGACGAACGAACTGCCGCCTTCCTGCTGACTATCGCTGCCAAAGCCTCGCTGGCTTTCGGCAACAACAACCGCTATCAGGAACAACTTGAACGCAGCCTGCGCCTGCGGCGGCGCGTAGAACAGCTTAACCAGATTTTTGAACTGGGGCAGATGCTCCATACCAACGTAGAGCCGGTGTCCATGCTGGAAGCCATACTCTACGGCATCCAGCAGAGCGTGGGTTTTGAGGTCGGCGTGGCCGCGCTGGCCGATGAAGACGCCGGCCTGCTGCGCCGGGTGGCCCAGGCCGGGCTGCCGCTGGAGGTGTTCGAGCAGAGCCGCGCCGATGCGGCGGCGCTGGATGACCTGAAGGCGCTGATGGTGGACGATTATCTCATCAGCGAATCGTACTTGTTCCCGGCGGCCTTTCGCCAGAGCTGGCCGCCAGAAGTGCAGCGGGCGTTTGAAACCGGCTATGCGGGCCGCCGCCAGGTGTCCGAGCCGGTAGACGAGCGTTCCTGGCAGGATGGCGATCTGCTGCTGATCCCGCTGCACGGGGCGGGCGGCAACCTGCTGGGTCTCATCATCCTCGACCAACCGTTCGATGACCGCCGGCCTGACCGGGCGACGATTGAAATCTTGGAAATTTTCGCTCATCAGGCGTCGGGGATGCTGGAAAACTACCGGCTGTACCGCGCTACGCTGCAAAATGCCGAACAGGAAGCCCGCCTGAACGCCATCATGGAGGCGGTGTCGAAAACGCTGGATACCGGCCAAATCATCGAAGCGGTGGCCGGCGGCGCGGCGCGTCTGCTGCCGGTGATGCAGATGACGGTCGCGCTGGTGGATGCCGACCAGCAGGGTTTCGACGTGCTGAAGGTGGCGATCAACAGCGACAGCGCGCCGGTAGTAACCAGGGAACACCGCGCTCACATCGAAAATACGGCCCTGGCGCGCACCTACCGGGACGGTCAGGATTACCTGTATTACATCGGCGAGCCGGATGCCAGCCGCTACGAAGACCTGCGCGCCTGGCACCGGCGCGGCGAGCGCACCAGCCTGATTCTGCCGCTGGTGGCGGGCGGCGTTATCATCGGTGCCATGCACCTGGGCAGCACCCAGGAACGCGCTTTCGTCCTTCATGAATACCGCGCGCTGCTCCAGCGTATGGCGAACCTGTCGGCGGTGGCGATTGAAAACGCGCGCCTGTTCAACCGCGCGCTTAACCTGCAAGCCTTTAACGAATCGGTGCTGGAGTCCATCCAGCAGGGCATCGTCGTGATGGATAAATCCGGGCGCATCATTTCGGTGAACGATTTTATGCGCCAGCGGTACGGCTGGGACATCGAAGGCACCCGCCGTAAAGACCTGTTCGCCTACGACCCTGAACTGGCCGAGGCGCTTTCCGCCGATTTGCGCGCCGTGCTGGAGTCCGCCACCCCGCGCGAGCTGATGTGGCACAAAACTCACGAAAATAACCACCTGCTGGTGCGAAATTTCTACCTCTACCCGCTGCGGAGCGCCGATGGTGTGCGCGGCGCGGTGATGCTGGTCGAGGACGTGACCGACCGCGCCCGCCTGGAGCGCGACGTGGAAGCCCGCGCCAACCAGCTTGCGGTGCTGACGGAAGTTTCCAGCCGCATCACGGCTTCGCTCAACCGCGATGAAGTGATTGAACTGGCGCTGGAAGAAATCGGGCGTTTTATTGATTACGACACGCTGACGCTGTGGAGCCGCAGCGGCGATTTGCTGGTGCTGGAAGGCTTCCGGGGTTTTGAAGAAGCTGCGATTGAAAACGGCGTCCAGGTGGCTGTGCCGTCGCACGAACGGCTGCGGAACGTCATCAATACCCAGCGCCCCGTCACCATCAATCACCTTCAACACCTGGACTACCTGCCGGGCGAAAAAGATGTTTCAAGCTGGATGGGCGTGCCGTTGGTCAACCAGGGTTACGTCGTCGGCATGATCGCGCTGGCAAAGTCGGAGGAAAGTTTTTACAACCCGCAGCTTCAGCAGGCGGCTTTCGCCTTCGCCAACCAGATGGCGGTGGCGCTGGCAAATGCCGATCTGTTCGCCGAGTCGCAGCGCCGCACCGAACGCCTCAGCCTGCTCAACCGCGTGTCGGTTTCGCTGGCGCAGTCGTTGGACAGCGAGAACATCCTGGAAATCGCCCTGCGCGAGATCGCCGGGGTGATGGGCGTGGCGCAGGCGCGGGCGCTGGTTTTTGACCGCGAGCTTCAGGTCGGGCGGGTGATCGTTAAGCACCCGCGCGGCGATGCGCCGCCGGATGAATTCATCAACCTGATGCAGAGCGCCGTTTACCAGCCGCTGCGCCGGATGACCGAACCGATCATCTACGAAGACCTGGAGCGTTTCACCCGCGATGACCCGGTGCTGATGGAACTGTCGCCGCGCGGCATCACGGCTTTTGTCGTTATCCCGATGACCGTCGGCGGCCAGGTGATCGGCACGTTCGAGATGGAAGTCCACGACGGCGCGCGCGAATTTTCGCCGGAGCAGATCGAACTGGCGCAGATCATCGCCAACCAGGCCGCGATTGCGGTGCAGAATACCAACCTGCTGGAACAGACGCTCGTCCGCACGCGCGAACTGGAAACGCTGCTGGAGGCGGCGCAGGCTACTTCGCTGACGCTCAACCTGGAGGAAGTGTTCCAGGCGGTGGTCGAGCTGATGCTGCACGCGCTGGACATGGACGACTGCGCTGTGATGATGTGGGATAATGTCGAAAATGTGCTGGAAGTCCAGCTAGAAGTCAACCGTTTTGGCGACTCTAACCGGGTTGTGCCGCGCGGCACGACCTATAACCTGCGCGAGTACCCGGCGCGGAAGCGCGCGCTTGAGGAACGCGAGGTGATCGCCATCCGCGCCGGCAGCCCGGACGGCGACCCCGCCGAACTGGAACTGCTGGCGAAAAACGGCGACCAGCTGCGGGTGCTGATTCCGCTGGTGGTGCGCGATCAGGCTGTGGGGCTGGTGCAGGTGGAAACGCCCGCGCCGCACCGGGCTTTCGGCCACCGGGAAGTACGGCTGGCGCAGGCACTGGGCGCGCAGGCGGCCATCGCCATCCAGAACGCGCGCCTGTCCACCGAGACGGCGGCGTTGGTGGAAGAAGGTTTCATCATTAACAATCTCAGCCAGGCTATTTCGTCCACGCTGACGATTGAGGATATGATCGCCATCGTGCGCGACCAGGTGCCGCGCGTGACCGAAGCCGAAGAAATGTACCTGGCGCTGTACGATGCCGAAACGCAGACGGTCGTTTTCCCGATGGCGGTGCGCCGCGATGGCACAGCCTTCGACATCCCCCCGCGCCCGTTGGGTACGGACGAAGTATCGTTCATCATCCGGCACCGGCGTTCGCTGCCGTTGGGCGGCGGCAACTGGTCGTCCGACGAAATGCGCCGCAACCTGGGCATTACTAACGGCGAGGGTGATGCCAAGAGCTACCTGGGCGTGCCGATTGTGGCCGGCGACCAGGTGTTGGGCGTGCTGGCGCTGCGAGACTCGACCAGCGCGCGCGCCTTTGGCATCAATGACGAGCGCCTGCTGACAACGGTCGGCACGCAGTTGGGCGCGGCCTTGCAGAACGCGCGCCTGTTCGAGCAGGTGAGCAACTTCGCCAACGAACTGAACCAGCGCGTTCAGGAGCGCACCCGCGAGCTGCAGGAACGCACGCAGGAACTGCAAAAAGAGCGCGACCGGATTGATATGCTCTACCGCATCACCTCCGATCTGGCGACCTCGCTGGATATGGACCGCGTGCTGCGGCGCGCGCTGGAACTGGTGGCCGGGGCGGTCGGCGCAGACGACGGCGTGATTATGCTGGTAGACCCGATGACCGACAAGCTCTACAGCCGGGCGCTGCTGCGCGAGCAGTCCAACGGCAGCCCAAAGCCGGCAAACCACCCGGCGGAAGGCCTGGCTCAGTGGCTCATCCAGCATGGCGGCCAGCATGTGGTGGTGGACGAACTGCACGGCCAGCCCTATTGGGACGCTGAGACACCCGCCGCAAAACGCTGGCACAGCGCGGTAGCGGTGCTGCTGGAAAATAACGATGACATTCACGGTGTGATGGTGCTGTTGAGCGAAACCCCCGGCGGGTATACCGAACCGCACGTTAAACTCATCATCGCCGCTGCCAACCAGGTCGCTTCGGCCATTTACAACGCCGAACTTTACCATCTCATCCGCGACCAGGCCGAACGGCTGGGTGTGTTGGTGCGCCAGGAACGCGAAGAAACCGAAAAGAGCAACGCCATCCTGGAGGGCATCGCCGACGGTGTGATGCTGGCCGACGATGAAGGCGTGATCGTGCTGTTTAACAGCGCCGCCGAGCGCATCCTGGATTTGCCGCGCGACAACGTGATCGGCCAGGCCATCTTCAAGCTGTCGGGGCTGTTCGGCGAGTCCGCCGCGCTGTGGACGCGCGCGATTGAAGAATGGGCGCTCGACCCCGAACGCCACCGTCCGGGCGAGTTCCTGGCCGAAACGCTTGACCTGGGCAAGCGCGTCGTCAGCGTCCATCTGTCGCCGGTGCATATTGGCGAGCGTTTCCTGGGTACGGTGTCGGTTTTCCGTGACATCACCAAAGAAGTGGAGGTGGATCGCATCAAGAGCGAGTTTGTTTCCAACGTGTCGCACGAACTCCGCACGCCGATGACCAGCATCAAGGGTTTTGCCGACCTGCTGCTGTTGGGCGTGGTGGGGGATATGAGCGAGCAGCAGCGCACATTTTTACAGAAGATCAAAACCAACGCCGACCGCCTGAGCCAGTTGGTAGACGACCTGCTGAACATTTCCCGGATCGACGCCGGCGAACGGCTGAACCTGGAACTGGTGGATGTGGGCGAGATCATCAACAGCGTGCTGATGACCCTGCGAGGCCGCGCCCACCACGAACATAAAGATCATCAGGTGGTGGTGAATATTTCGCCCGCCCTGCCGCCGATCAAGGCCGATGCCCACAAGCTGACGCAGATCATCACCAACCTGGCGGACAACGCCTTTAATTACACCGACGTGGGCGGTCGTATAGACGTTACCGCCGGCTTGCAGCCGGACGGCGAACATATCCTCATCGCCATCAAGGACACCGGCATCGGCATCCCGGAGGAGTTTCGCTCCCGCATCTGGCAGCGGTTCGAGCGGTACGACGAACATGCCCTGGTGATGGATGTCGCCGGAACGGGCCTGGGGTTATCCATTGTGAAAGAACTGGTTGAGATGCATAATGGGGAAGTCTGGTTTGAGTCTGAACTCGGCAAAGGAACGACCTTCTTCGTTTCGCTGCCGGTTGACCAGCCGGATGCCGGATAGACAGCGGAAAGAGGCCTGTCATGGCACACATTTTAGTCGCAGAAGACGAACGCGACATTCGAGAACTGATTAACTTCACACTCATGTTCGCCGGGCATCAAGTGACACAGGCCGCTAACGGCGCTGAGGCCCTGGAATTGGCGCTGCAAATCAAGCCGGATCTGGTGATGATGGACGTGCGGATGCCGAAAATGACCGGCTACGAAGCCTGCCGCCAGATGAAACTGCACGACGAAACCCGGCAGATTCCGGTGGTTTTTCTGTCCGCCAAAGGCCAGGACGAAGAAGTGCAGACCGGGCTGGAGGCCGGCGCGGTCGCTTATATTCTGAAGCCGTTCGCGCCGGAGGATTTAACCCGGCGGATTGCTGAAATCCTTTCCCAGAATGGGTTGTCGTAGATGCGGGTTTTTTACCGGGAAACGCGCAGGCGTCCTTTATGAGTGCCATCACCATCGGCGGTAATCTTGTCCATTACGAAGTGCTGGGGCGTGGTCGCCCGGTTCTGCTGCTGCACAGTTGGATTGGATGCTGGCGTTATTGGATTCCGACCATGCAGCAGCTTCAGCTCAAATACCGCGTTTATGCCATTGATCTGTATGGTTTTGGCGATTCCAGCAAAGATGCGCGCCGCTACCCGATTGACCACCAGGTGCAGTTGGTGCTGGATTTTATGAACCATCTGGGCATCCCGAAGGCCGCCCTGATCGGTCATGGCCTGGGGGCGCTGGTGGCGTCGGAATTCGCGCGCCTGTACCCGGACAAAGCGCCGCGCGTGCTGCTGGCCAGCGTGCCGCTGTTTGACCCCGGCAACCTGGATAAGCGCGTCCCGGCGGCGCGGCCAACGCCGCTGACCGATAACCGCCCCCTGCTGCCGGAAGTCGAAAACGAAGCCACCATCATGAACGCCAGTTCCGCCATGCGGGCGGCGCTGCTGGAGGCGGCGCGGGCGCGCGCCAACGGCGAACCCGCCCTAGACGTGCCGGATTTGACCATCGAAACCGCCCGGCGAGTTCACCGGCATAACCCGCTTCAGAATTTGATCGGTGATGGCAGCCCGGATGCACTGCTGGCGAAGTGTTTTAAACGCTCCGAGCCGGAATATGAAAAACTGGCCGTTGATCTGCCGAAAACCGATCACGCGGCGGTAAAACTCAGCGCCGCCGCTTACGACTCCGGTCGTATGTTGGATACACTGCGGCTGCTGCCTATCCCGATGGTGGTGGTTCATGGCGTGGACGACCCCCTCGTGCCGCTGCCGAATGAAAATGTATGGCAGTACATCACGGCGGAAAACGGCAGCCTGCTGCCGATACCCCTGCCGGGGGTGCGCCACTTCCCCATGCTGGAATACGAGCGGTTTATCCGGCTGGTGAACGATTTTCTGGAAGCGCCGGATGTCAGCAAACTGGAAATAAAAGAACGGTGGAAACGCCGAACACGCTGAAAACCCTCATCCTGGCTAATGGCGATGTCAACGATGGGCCGCTGGTGCGGCGCGCCCTGGCCGCTGCGCCGGATGCCTGGGTGATCGCGGCGGACGGCGGCGCGCGGCTGGCCCGTTTTTTCGGCCTGCCGGTGCATACCCTCATCGGCGATATGGACTCGCTGTCTGCCGAGGAAGTGGCCGTCCTGTCCGAAAACGGTGCTGATGTTCACCGCTACCCGGAAGAAAAAAACGAAACCGACCTGGAACTGGCGCTGGATTGGGCGGCCAACCAGGGCGCAGCCTGGATTCGTATTCTGGGCGCGGTGGGAAATCGCCTTGACCAGACGTTCAGCAACGTGTATCTTCTGGCTTTGTCGGCGCTGGCCGGGCGCGATGTGCGGTTGGTGGCCGGTCGGCAGGAAATCTGGCTGCTGCCCCCCGGCGAGTCGCTCATTCAGGGCGCGGCGGGGGATACTGTATCGCTGATTCCGCTGAACGGCGACGTGCGCGGCGTGCGGACGGAAAACCTGTATTATGCGCTGCGCGATGAAACGCTGGTTTTTGGCCCGGCGCGCGGCATCAGCAACGTGATGCAGGCGGCTGAAGCGCGCGTCTGGATTCGAGAGGGTATTTTACTGGCCGTCCATACACTCGGTCGGGCGTGACTTGATGGGGGGAAAACTGTGAGCAGCATCACCGTTTATAAACACAACCACGCCGGCGAGCCGATCACCCGGTATGATGGCACGATCATTGAACGCGGTGCAGACTGGGTTTGTCTGCGGGCGGTTTTCAGCCGCGACGAGGCCGACCTGG
>QUBZ01000198.1 GCA_014338005.1 Chloroflexota bacterium
ACTACGCCCCGGCGGACAGCTATGAGTACCGCACCCGCTCCCGGCTGGAGTACGCCTACGACGGCCAGGGCCAGGTCAACGCCGTGCGCGTGCTCTGGCCCAACGGCGCGGTCAGCACCTACGGGCAGATCGCTTCGATGATTCCGCCGCCGGGGGTGTAGACCCGGACGACTACGCGCGTCTCGCGCCGGTATGGGTGGGCAAGGCGCTGAACGCCGTTTCCGCCGCTGATACGCCGGACATCCCCTGGCAGCGGGTCGTCAATGGGCAGGGCGGCATCAGCCTGCCGGAAGGCAGCCGCGCCGCCCTTGAGCAGCGCGCGCGCCTGGAACGCGAGGGCGCGACTTTCGATAAAAATGGGCGCGTGAACTTGCAGCGCCTGGGTTGGGATGGCCCGGACGCTGGCTGGCTGGAAGCGCGCGGTCTGCTGCCCCCGCGCCCGCTCAAAACCCGGCCCGAAAGCGGCCAACTGCCGCTGTTTTAATGCCATTCGTTTGATTGACATTTGGCGATGAGCGTGTTAGGCTCATTGTATCGTCAACATAGAGCTGATGATGGTGCGCCTGCCGCCCGGATGCGAGGCGCATAATGGGGGAAGCCGGTGAAAGTCCGGCGCTGTCCCGCAGCGGTAACTCCGGTTAGAGCCGGAGAAGCCCGAATGCCCGCCTTCATCACCGCTTGAGTACCACCTTCGTGGACAAAGGGGGGCGGGCATGGAGCGTTATACCACCTGCACCCCGCCTGACGGCGGGTTTTTATTTCACCGGCGGCGTTCTGCTGCGGGTTGGTGGGCAGCGCGCGGTCAAATCGTCTCGGCGCGAGGGTGCTGCTGGCGGCAAGGCTCGTATCTCGCACCGAGGAGGCTTAAAATGAAATTCCGTTTGTTGTTCGTGCTGCTGGCCGCGTTCCTGGTCGTCCCGGTTGTCGGCGCGCAGGAAGCCAATCTGACCGCCGCGTGCGTCGAGTCGTTTGACCCCGGCGTGGATTATTTCCCCGATAAAGTCACCGTCGAGTATGCCCAGGGTTTCAGCGTCGAGTACTTTAACCATTACAAGCTGGTGACGGTGCTGCTGCCCTGGCAGGGCGCGGACGCGCCGCTGCAATACCTGCTCGTCCAGTGCGGCACACCTGTGCCGGACGGTTACGGCGAGACGCCGGTGATCGAAGTGCCAAGTGCGCAGTTCGTCAGCATGTCCACCTCGTTCCTGCCGCATATCGTATCGCAGGGGCTGCTTGACCGGCTGGTTGCCATAGATACACCCCTGTATACCAGCAGCCCCGAAGTGCTGGCGGCCTTTGAAGCCGGCGACATAACCGAGATCGGCGGCGGCGGCAGCGGCACAGCCCCCAACGTCGAGGCGCTGGTAGACCTCGAACCCGATCTGGTGCTGACGCAGCGGTTCAGCGCCGACGATACCAACCTGCCGGTGCTGGAACAGGCCGGGCTGCCGGTGGTCGTCAACGCCGATTTTCTGGATACCTCGCCGCTCGGCCAGGCCGAGTGGGGCAAGTTCATCGCCCTGTTTTTTAATACCGAGGCGCTGGCCGAAGAAACCTTCGCCGGCGTCGAGTCGCGCTACCAGGAACTGGCGGCGCTGACCGCCGGCGCGGCAGACAA
Organism: Chloroflexota bacterium; assembly: GCA_014338005.1. Classification (GTDB taxonomy): domain Bacteria; phylum Chloroflexota; class Anaerolineae; order Aggregatilineales; family Phototrophicaceae; genus CFX2. The sequence goes on from QUBZ01000198.1 coordinate 1,619, forward strand.
GCCGACCGTCCTGGCGACCACGCCCTTTGGCGATACCTGGTTTTTGCCGGGCGGGCGCAGCTACCTGGCGCAGCTGCTGGCCGACGCGGGCGCGGCTTACCTGTGGGCGGATGACGAGTCCACCGGCAGCCTGTTCCTGGATTTTGAAACGGTGTTTGACCGTGCCGCCGGCGCCGATTTCTGGGTGAACACTTTCCAGACGACGCTGGACGACCTGCTGGCGGCGGACGAGCGGTTTGCCGAGTTTGCCGCCGTGCAGAAGGGGAACGTGTATACCAACAATGCGCGCCAGAGCGCCGGCGGCGGCAGCGACTATTACGAAGCGGGGCAGGCCAACCCGGACATCATCCTGGCCGATCTGATTCGTATCTTTCACCCTGATCTGCTGCCCGACCATGAGCTGTATTTTTACAAACAGCTTGTCCCGGCGGGGGGATAGCGTAGTACAAACCCCCTCACCCCCAACCCCGCTCTCCCGAATTCAGGGGAGCGACGGGCGCGTTTTTCACCCCTTTTTGAATTCGGAGAGGGGACGGGGGTGGGGTGAAAAGCATTACGAACGACCACAGAAGCCGGGGGTGAGCTGCTGGCTCGCCCCCGTACAAAATAGCTGGACGATGTTATGCGAGAAGCTGATATAAAACCGTATGCGCTGGAACGGGCGGCCTCTTTACAGGGCGTTCACTTCCGGCTGGGGACGCGGCGGCTGCTTTTGCTGGCGCTGGCGGCGGGGCTGCTGGGCGCGTTTCTGCTCAGCCTGGCGGTGGGGTCGGTGAATATCCCCCTGGGCGAAATCGTGACCATCCTCACTGGCGGGCAGGCCTCCCGCGCCACCTGGGAAACGATTGTGCTGAACTTCCGGCTGCCGAAAGCGCTCACGGCGCTGCTGGCGGGGGCGGCGCTGGCGGTCGGCGGGCTGCAAATGCAGACGCTTTTCCGCAATCCGCTGGCCGACCCCTACGTGCTGGGCATCAGTTCCGGGGCCAGCCTGGGGGTGGCACTGGTGGTGATGAGCGCCAGCACGACCGGCTCGGTGCTGGTGGCCGGCCTGGGGCTGTTCGGCGATTTTGGGCTGGCAGCGGCGGCCAGCCTGGGCGCGGCGGTGGTGCTGGCGCTGGTGCTGGTGGTGGCGCGGCGGGTGCAGAGTGTCGTCACGCTGCTGATCCTGGGGCTGATGTTCGGCTATACGACCGGCGCGCTGGTCAGCCTGCTGGTGTACTTCAGCCTGGCCGACCGGGTGCAGGTTTACCTCAACTGGACGTTCGGCAGTTTTGGCGGCGTCACCTGGGGGCAGATGCCGGTTTTTGTCCCCGCGATTCTGGCCGGGCTGGCCGGCGCGTTTCTGCTCATCAAACCGCTCAACGCGCTGCTGCTGGGCGAGTCCTACGCGCGCAGCATGGGCGTGAACGTGCGGCGCGTGCGCGTGGGCATCATCGCCAGCACGGCGCTGCTGGCGGGCGCGGTGACGGCCTTCTGCGGCCCGATTGGTTTTCTCGGAATCGCCGTGCCGCACCTGTGCCGGGGGATTTTCGGCACGTCCGATCATGGGATGCTCATCCCGGCGTCGGCGCTGCTGGGCGGCATCGTCGCGCTGCTGGCCGATCTGGTCGCCCAAGTGCCAGGCAGCCAGGTAACGCTGCCGCTAAACGCCGTCACCGCCTTAATCGGCGCGCCGGTCGTCATCTGGATCATCCTGCGCCGCCGCTCTCTGCGCGCATCATTTGGCGGATAGCCGTCAACGACCAGCCGCTAAAGCGGCCGGCTTGTCCCTGGCGCTGCGCCCGCCGCTTCGGTGACAGCAGCAGTGATGGCGGGTGCATCCGAGACAATAGG
>QUBZ01000063.1 GCA_014338005.1 Chloroflexota bacterium
TCTGGACTGAACTTCCGTCGCTTGCTCATGTGACCTTTCCTCTCTTGGACTATGATACTGCATTTAGCATCCTGTCCAATCTCTGGGGGTCACTACAGATAAAACAAAACTGCACAGCAGCCGAACGCCTCCTGCGGCCATAATCCGGTATACTGAAAAATCGGATTGGGTTGCAGGAGTTTGTGTTTGGTACGAGGGATAAAAAATGAGATTGACGGATAAGGTATTCAGCTTGATTTGTGTTGGATTTTTGACGCTGGCGGCAAGTGGCTGCGGTCTGCTGGAGATTTTCACCGTGCCGGCGCCAGACAGCTTAACCGGCGAGGCCTGTTTCCTCACGCCGTCGGATATGGAAGGGCCGTATTACATCGCCAACGCGCCGTTTAAGGAGTCGTTATACCCTGAAGGCACGCCCGGCCAGCGGCTTACCATCTCCGGCACAGTGTATACGGCGGGCTGCGCGGGTGTTTTAGCGGGCGCGGAGGTGGATGTATGGCAGGCCGACTCGACGGGCGTATATGATTTCTCCGATCAATTTTTGGGGCGGGGCAGGGTGCTGACCGATGCGAACGGGCGCTATACGTTCGAGACGGTGCTGCCCGGCCTGTACCAGCCGCGCCCGCGCCACATTCATTTCCGCGTTTATCACCCGGACGCGAGCGTGCTGATTACACAGTTGTATTTTGAAGGCAGCGTCAGCGGCGCGCCGGACGAACAGACAATTGCGCTGGAACAGGATGGCGATACGCTGCGCGGCACGTTTAACATTGTGTTAGGGCCGTAGTGAGGGTGGAAAGCGGGCGAACCGATGGTTCGCCCCTACCGGGGCGGCTGTTGCGCAATACCGTAATACTCGCTGTCAGCAGCGTTGGCGGCGCGGCGCTGTCGTTCGTGCTGTCGGTACTGATCGGGCGGGCGCTCGGCCAGGATGGGCTGGGTGTTTATGCGACGGCGCTGGCCTGGGTATTCCCGCTGTCATTGGTGGCAGAATTCGGAATCGGCACACTCATCACCCGCGATATGGCGGTTAACCCGGCTGCTGCCCCGGTTTATCTGCGTCTGGCCGCCACCAGCCGCCTGTTGTTAGGCGGCAGTTTGACACTGCTGCTGGTGCTGGGCGCGCCGCTGGTCAGCCATAATCCGGCTGTGGCGCGCGGGCTGCAATTATCCGCGCCGCTGGTGCTGATTCTGCCGTTTTTCAGCCTGTTTTCGGCGGTGTTCCGCGCCCGGCAGGCCATGTGGCCGATTCCCTGGTTGAATATCGGGATGCTGGCGGCGCAGGTGGCGCTGACGGCAGCAGTTTTTGCCGCCGGCGGGGATGTGCAGGCGGCGCTGGCGGTTAATACGCTGACCTCGGCAGGGCAGCTTGTCGCGGCGTGGTGGGTGTGGCGGCGGTGGTTTGCAGCCCATCCCTCGAATAATCCCCTTCCTGGATACAGAGAAGGGCAAATGCGGCAAGTGTATGGGCTGCTGCGGCGAGCATGGCCGTTTGCGCTGGCGGCGGTGCTGGCGGCGGTGCAGCTGCGCCTGAACGCCGTTCTGCTGGAGCGGCTGGCGACGACCGGGGAGGCCGGGTATTACGCGGCAGCGGCGCGTTTTGCCGAAGCCGGGCGAGTGATTCCGAACGCGCTGTTTGGGGCGTTATTCCCGGCGCTGGCGGCGCTGGCCGCCGATAGATACAGCCTGGAACGCGCCTTCCGGCGGGTGATGCTGGGGCTGGCGGTTTTTGGGCTGGCGCTGGCGCTGGTGGTGACGCCGCTGGCCGGTGCGCTGCTAGGCCTGACATATGGCGAATCTTTCAGCCCGGCGGCACCGGTTCTGGCAGCCGCGATGTGGGGGCTGCTGTTCGCGCTGCTGCGCGGCGGGCGCACGCTGTACTGGTACGCACGCGGGGGCGAGCAGTTCACCAACGCGGTGACGGCGGCCACGCTGGCACTTCAACTGGCGCTGGGGTTGTGGCTGATTCCGGCGCACGGTGCGGTCGGGGCGGCGCTGGTTGGCCTGCTGACCGAAGCGATGGCGCTGCTGCTGCTGTGGCGGCCTAAATGGTTTTCCACCACACGCCGGTACACTCCGGCAGGATAACCCAGTTGTTCTGGACGACCTGTTCCGCCAGTTCGTCGCCGAAGAAAAAACGCGCCAGCTGTTCGGCTTCGTCCAGCGATTCAAAACAGTAATCGGTGCGTATCGAGGTGGCAGAAAAACCATGTTCGTTTTCCAGCCAGGCATACAGTTCGGCCAGTCCTTCATTGGGCGGCTGCGGGGTTTCGCGGCCTGTCCCCAGCGTTTCCATCATCACCATCGTGCCGCCGTGGCGCAATACGCGGCGCATTTCCGCCAGCGCCGCGCCAACTTCCTCGCGCCAGCGGTCGGGATACCAGCCGACGCAGTGGCCGAAACTCCAGCCTTCGATGGCGAGGTCGGCGGACGAGTCCTCAACAGGCAAACTGCGATTATCCGCGACGGCGGTTTGCCAGTTGGCGAGATTCATCGCCTGAAGTTTGGCGGCGGCGATTTCCAGCATGTGCGCCGAACCGTCGTAGGCGCGGATGCTTTTCACCAGCGGGGCAAGCAGGCAGGTCAGCCGCCCCGTCCCCGCGCCGAATTCCACTACGTCCAGCCCGGCCAGCGGGCGAATGGTTTGCAGCGCGGACAGGATGCTGCCCTGGTAATCCTCGCGGGCGACCAGGGCTTCGTACCGGTCGGCATGGTGGGTGTAAATGTTCTGAAAATGATCGGTCATGTAGAAAAACCTAACGTAAGGGCGCAAAGAAAAGTATGGGAGGGCCTCAAGCCCTCCATGCAGATAGAAAATTAATGCGCTGTCTCTGGCGCGCTGAAGGCGGCCATCTGGGCGTTAAATTTGGTCATATCAATTTCCGGGTGTCTGTCCAGCAGCACTTTAAACCGCTGCATGTACTCCACCAGCTGCGGGCGGGTATAGGCTTCAAAACGCAGCGTGATAGCCGGCTGCGTATTGCTGGCGCGCACCAGCCCCCAGCCGTTTTCGAACTCGGCGCGCACACCGTCCAGCGCGATCACCTCGTACTGCTTCGAGAGTTCGTCGCGGATTTCGTCAATGATAGCAAACTTCAGGTTATCCGGCGTAGACAGGATAATTTCCGGCGTGGCGACCAGCTTCGGAATTTCGTCAAACAGTTCGGAGATGGTTTTGCCGGACTTGGCGATGATTTCCAGCGTCTTGAGCGCGATCAAAGGCGCGTCGTCGAAGCCGTAATAATCGTCACCAAAAAACAGGTGGCCGCTGACTTCGCCGCCCACCGGCGCGCCGATTTCGGCCATTTTGAGCTTCATCAGGCTGTGGCCGGTTTTCCACATCACCGGCACGCCGCCGTATTTTTTGATTTCTTCCGGCAGCGCCCGCGACGATTTCACGTCAAACACGACCGATGCGCCGGGATGCCGCGTCAGCACATCGCGCGCCAGCAGCGCCAGCAGGCGGTCGGCAGCGATGTGGTGGCCGTGATTGTCAATGAATCCACAGCGGTCGGCGTCTCCGTCGAAGGCCAGCCCCAGGTCCGCGCCCACTTCCAGCACTTTCTTTTCCAGGTCTTTGGTCATTTCCGGGTCTTCGGGGTTGGGCAGATGGTTGGGGTACGTGCCGTCCGATTCGCAGTACAGGCAGTGGACGGTCAGGCCAAGTTTTTCCAGGATTGGCGGCACATACGTCCCGGACAGGCCGTTGCCCGCGTCCAGCACGACGGTCAGCGGGCGCGCGATCTGAACCTTTTTCGAGATCGTATCCATATGCCGGTGGATCATGTCATAATCCTGGGTGACGCTGCCCTGGCCGGCGGTGAAAGCGTCGGTCTGGATGATGTTCAGCAAATTCAGAATTTGCTCGTCGGCCAGCGCCAGCCTGCCGTAAGCCATCTTGATGCCGTTATAGCGGGTGTCCAGGTGGCTGCCGGTAATCATCACGCCGGCGCCGCGCTCGCCATAGCTGGCCGAGGCGAAGTAGAGCGTGGGCGTCAGCACCGGGCCGATGTCGGTGACGTTCATGCCGGTGGAAGTCAACCCTTCGATCAACCCGGCTTTTAAGGGTTCGGACGATGGCCGGTTGTCCGTGCCGACGAAAACACGCTCGGTCTGGAACTTTTCCGGCAGGTACGTACCCAACGCCCGCCCCACCAGCCGCGCCAGATCAGGCGTGAGCTGCGGGTGATCGCCGGCGACGGTGCCGCGAATGTCGTATTTGCGAAAAATCGTGGTATCTACCTGTACCATAACGTTTTAACCTCCATGTGGATATTATTCTGGCGGCCAGCCGCCCAACCGTCACCCTAACGCGGGCCGCTCAAACTGGCCTAAACGTTCAGCCCAGATCGGCCATGCTCTTGCCGGAGTGAGCGGCATAATGAGGCGCGGCATTCCGGTAAAGGGTGTGACAGGCATCGCGCAGGTTGGCCCCGTGCGCGCCGATCTGAACCGCGCCGCCCTTCGCCAGCAGCCGTGCCTGAAAACGGGACGCCGGGTTTTCGACCGGCTGGTACACCAGCACGATCTGCCAGTCGTCGTTATAAACCGCGCCGGTCACGTGAACCAGGCGGTCAAGAACGGCGGCGGTGTCGGCATCCAGCCATTCGTTTTCGGCATAATTGGCGGGACGTTTGATGAGCGCAGTTCGCGTCTCGAAGATAACATGGTTGCGGTCAACCTCGCGCCACAGCTCCCGCAGCGCGGCGGGCAGCGACGGCAGCCCTTCCACCGACTCGCGGCTGCGCCCCCAGGAAGCCGACGCCGACCAGACCGCGCGCCCATCGTCCAGCGGGGCGGCCTGCGCCGTGAGCATGGCGTCCAGGCTGTACTGGCTGCTGATATACCCGATGGTGGCCTGCCAGGCCAGCAGGCCGTTTTCCGGGCGTTTGGGCATGGGGCGGGTGTCTATCGTGTCGTCTTTTGCCATCCGTTTATCTCCGTGACCGGGAACGTCGCCTAAAAACCCGTTACTACCCGACCGTCACCTCTTTACCGTCCACCAGCGCGATGAACTGCAAGCCGTCCCCGTTGGCGTTCACCCGCACGACCGTGCCGGGCGCGGGATTGACCTTCAGCAGCAAGTCGGCCAGCGGCTCGCGCACCGAACGCCGGATGATGCGCCGCAGCGGGCGCGCGCCGTACTCCGGCTCGTCGTTCTGCGCCAGCATCCACTCGATGGCGGGGTCGGTAAATTCCAACGAAAGGCCGCGTTCGCCGGCCATGCGGGTTTCCTTTTTCAGCATTAGCTTGAGGATGTTTTCCAGGTCATCCGCCGAAAGCGCGTTAAACATAATCACTTCATCCAGGCGGTTGAGGAATTCAGGACGGAAGAACTCTCGCACTTCCTCCATCGCCTCCTCACGGATTTCGTCGGTGATGACCGGCACGGCCAGCGCCTGTGACCCCAGGTTGCTGGTCAGGATGATGACCGTCTCGCTGAAGTTGGTGGTATTGCCGCGCCCATCGGTCAGGCGGCCTTCCTCGATCATCTGGAGCAGGATGTCCAGGACGCGCGGATGGGCTTTTTCCACCTCGTCGAACAAAACGATGATATAAGGCTGCTGGCGCACGCGCTCGGTAAGCTGGCCGCCGGCTTCGCTGTCCACGTAGCCGGACGGCGAACCGATCAGCCGGTTAAGGCTGGATTCGTCCTTGAACTCGCTCATATCCAGCGGCAGAGTGGCCTCCTCGCTGCCGAACATAAACTCCGCCAGCGCCTTCGCCAGTTCGGTTTTGCCGACGCCGGTCGGCCCCAGGAACAGGAACGCGCCGATGGGGCGTTTGGGGTCTTTGAGGCCAACGCGGGCGGTTTTAATGGCGCGGCTGACGGCCAGCACTGCCTGATCCTGGCCGATGATACGTTCCTTGAGGTGTTCGACCATGCTGGCGTAACGCAGGCGTTCGTCCTCGCCCAATTTGTTGACCGGGATGCCGGTCATCTGGCTGGCGGTCAGCGTCACGTCTTCGGCGTCCAGGGTTGTATCGCCGCCCAAATCGGGTTTGAAGGCCAGGTGGCTCTGTTTGCTCATGTTGACCATCGCCGCCGTGCGGTGGATGAGCTGTTCCGCGCTGCGGGGCAAGGGGTTGCTGGTGAGGTAACGTTTGGCGAGCCGCGCCGCCAGTGCCAGGGCATCCTCTTTGACCTCCAACTGATAATCGGCCTCCAGATGGGGTTTGAGGATTTTGAGCATTTCGGCGGTTTCGTCTACCGACGGCTCCGGCACACGCACAATCTGGCTGTTTTCGGCCAGGGCGCTGATCGGCGCAAGGCGTTGGCTGTATTCGATTTCGGTGGTCGTGCCGATAATCACCGGGTCGTCGGACAGGAAGGCTTTTTGAATCAGGGGTGTAGCTTTCGTAAACTCCGCTTTAATCGGCCCGCCGAAAAACCGGTGCAGGTGCGGGATGAACAGAATACCGCCCGCCGCTTTGCTCAACCCGGCGCGCACCGCTTTCTGGTCGTTGTCCAGCAGCGCCGTTTCATCAATCTGCACCAGGGCATTTAAGCCGGTCGGCCCTTTTCCTTCAGACATCAGCAGTCCCAGGCTGTAGGCCAGCGTGCGTTTGCCTACGCCGTCCGGGCCGATTAAGATGACGTGCCGGTTGACGGCCTGCGACAGCACGTTGATGATGTCGCGCAGCAGTTCCTCGCGGAAGTAAACGGCGCGCAGTTTACCGGCTTTGGCGGCGGCCACATAATCCTGTGTGGTGCCGCCGCTGACGCGCCGAATCTGGCTGCTTTCGGAGAGAATATCGGTGATGGCTTTGGGGGTGATGCCCTGGGCGCGCAGCAGGCCGCTGGTACTCATGGCGCTTTCCGCCATGATGGACAGGATGTGGTCGGTATCCACCCGCAGTTCGTCCAGCGAATTCGCTAGGCTGAGCGCATCGTCAATCAGGATGATGCTCTGCCGTGACAGCGGGACGGCGCGGTTGCCCCTGGCAGTAAAATCCAGGTTGCCGTTCTGGTCGCCACGCCCTTCAACCGCCAGATGCACCTGCCGGTCGAGCTTTTGCAGGTCAACGCCGCGCGTGGCGGCGAAGGCATTCAGCAGGCGGGCGGCGGCGGTATCCGGGCGGCGCAGCAGCGCCAGCAGCATCAGCTCCGGGGTGATGACCGGCTTGCGATATTGATCTTTGAGCGCCACTGCGTCGTTTAATACGGCGTCAAAATCTTTGGCGAGTAAATCGGGGTTGAGCGATCCCATGTTCAATTGTGTCCTGTAGTCTGTGCCTACAGTACAAGTTTACCCGAAAAAGAGGCCGTAACAAGCAGAAATCAAACCTGGCCGGCAATTTGCCCGTGAAAGCCGCCGCGAGGCCGGGGTAATATAGAGCGCATCTTCCTGATATTGATCGAGGCCGATGTGATGCTGCTCAGCCGTTTATCTGGATTCTTCCTGCTCATGCTGGTTTGTTTTGCCTACGTGATGGCCGCACCGGCGCGGTCGGTTCAAACCTGCGGCGAAACCGCCGGGCGCGTGGAGCGCAGCCGCTATCGCAGCCAGATCGCCGAAACGACCATGTATTTTTCGGTCTATCTGCCGCCCTGTTACGACCAGACGGCGGAACGCTACCCGGTCATTTACCTGATGCACGGCTCGAACGAAGATGACGGCCAGTGGGTTCGCTTGGGGCTGCCGGAGGTTCTGGACGAGGGTATTCGCAGCGGGGCGATTCCGCCGCTGGTGGCTGTGATGCCGTTCGGCGAATGGATCGCCAACGAAAACCGGTTCGACCGTGTTTCCTGGGCGAATGTGTTTCTGCAAGAACTAATGCCCCTGGCGGAAGCGAGCTACCGGATTGAAACCCGCCGCGAACTACGTGCCATCGGCGGCATTTCGCGCGGGGGGTTTTGGGCGCTGCAGCTGGCTTTTCGCCATCCTGACCTGTTCAGCGCGGTAGGCGGCCACAGCGCCTTTCTGGACGATTATCACGCGCCGCCGGAGTACAACCCGCTGCGGCTGGCGCTGGCCGCGCCGGATATAGATCAACTGCGTATCTGGCTTGATCGGGGCAAGGACGATTATGCCGCGCCGGGACTCGACCTGATGGACGAACGCCTGCGCGAACGCGGTGTGGATTACCAATATACGGTCTACCCCGAAGGCCAGCATTACCTGACCTACTGGCGGCAGCACGTGGCCGAATACATGGACTTCTACACGGCGGACTGGGTGGGCGAAGCCGCCGCACCCGCGCCGGCGATCCCCATGTTTGTGACCAACACGCCGGATGCGGCAGTGGCAGCGCCCACCGCAGACGCTCAGGACTCCACGCCGCTGACGACTCCTCAATCCGGCGGGGTTTACCTGTTCCTGCCGGCGGTGGTTTTTCCCAGCTTGCAAACGAACATTTCCGCCGAACGCCTGCGGGCGGTGGCTGCCGGCCTGCCGGATGACAAACTGGTGCTGGACGAATCCGCCGCCGCCGCGCTGCGTGGGTACGGCGTGCCGCTGAACCCGGCGGTGATGGTGGTGGCGCTGGACGAGCTTTACAACATTTTGTGGCGCGACCGCACCCGCTATACCCTGCTGCCGGTCGAACGGCTTTCGCCGCGCTACCGGGTGCTGAACCTGGACGGCCTGCACCCGCTGGACGGCGATCTGAGTATTTATCCGCTGCGTTTCGACAGCCCGACGCCAAACTTCTACCGGGAGCGGCTGACGCGCGTGCTGCTGTCCGGCGTCACGGCGCTCACGCGCTCGACGACGACCAGCCTGGACAAAAACGGCATCGAATGGGCAGGCGAGGCGATCAAACCCTATGCCGAGCGCGCCGATTTTTTCCACACCAGCAGCGAAGTTTCGTTTTATCCCACCTGCCCCTACAGCGCCGAAACGCCTTTGGGCGCGTTCTGCTCCAAGCCGGAACACTTCGCGCTTTTCCCGTTCATCGGCCTGGACATCGTGGAACTGACGGGCAACCATAATAACGATTATGGCTACGACGCCTACCGCGAGACGCTCCGGTTTTATCGTGACCAGGGTATTCAGACGGTCGGCGGTGGCGAAACCCCGGAGCAGGCGCGGAAGCCGCTTATCATCGAACACAACGGTAATACGGTGGCAATGGTGGCCTGCAACTGGGCTGGCCCATATTATACCCTGGCGAGCGACCAGCGCCCCGGCGCGGCGGCCTGCGACTGGAACTGGCTGCGCGAGACGCTGCCGGAACTGGCCGCCACCAGCGATCTGCTGATCGTGACCATGCAGCATTGGGAGTACGAAGAATACCTGCCGACCGACGCGCAGCGGGCGGATTTTCGCGGCATTGCCGACCTGGGCGCGGACGTGGTGATCGGCACGCAGGCGCACAAGCCGCAGGTGTTCGAGTTTTACAATACCCGGCGCGGGGAACAGGCATTTTTGCATTACGGCCTGGGCAACCTGTTTTTCGACCAGCCCTTCTGGGGCAATATGCGCTTTTTTATGGATCAGTTGTTCATCTATGAAGGCCGCCTGCTGGGCATTGACCTGTTCACCGGCATTGTTGACGACCTGGCGCGCCCGCGCCCGATGACCGATGAGGAGCAGGTCAACTTTCTGGCGTTTATGTTCAACACCCAGGGGGCGTATTAACCGCCAGCGCCGCTCTGCCGGTCAGCCCTGGCTGCCGGCGGGAAGCGTCTCCGACAGGCTGATGGCAAGCCGTCCCTGTGCCGGTATCGCCCCGAACAGGATGGCGCAGGCCGCCGGGACAGCCGGACGCGCCGGGCTGTACGTGACCATATAACCGGCGATACCGGGGAAAACTGTCCAATCATATGGCGACCACAGTGCCACGACGGCGGTTTTTTCCGGCGGCAGCGCGGCGACAAGCTGCTGCTGGCGAGCGTTTTCGACTGCGTTCTGGGTGAAGACGACGGCCACTTCGGCGCGGTTGGCGGCCTCGACTGCCCAGGCGATTTCAGTATCGTCCGGCGAATCGGATACGCCGACCAGCCGCAGCGCCGGATGGTAGGGCTTGCATTCGTTGGCGACCTGCACGCGCGTGGCTGGGTACACCAGTGCGGCGGGGCGGTCTGCTGCGATGGGAATTAGATCGTTCCGGTCGAGCGCGACGGTCACGCCGGCCCGGAAAAGCTGTTCCAGCAGCGCCTCGTGCGCCGCCAGGTTAACGCGCTCTGCCGCAGCCAGCGGGTCAAGCGGCTGCCAGTCCAGCAGGCCGTAGCGAGACTTGACGTTGAGGATGCGCCGCGCCGATTCATTGATGCGTTCTTGGCTGATCTGCCCGGCGCGCACCGCGTCCACGACTGCCTGAATCGCCAGGATGTGATTGTCCGGGCTGATGTGCGCGCTGAGCAGCACGTCCGCCCCGGCCTGAATCGCCAGGATGGCCGCCGTTGGATAAGCGTAGCGGGTATCAATCGCATCCATATCCAGGGCATCGGTGAGGATGAGGCCGTCAAACTGCATTTTCTCGCGCAGCAGGCCGGTCAAAATGTGCGGTGAGAGGCTGGCCGGCAGGTCTGCCTGCGGTTCCAGCGCCGGGTAGGCGATATGAGCGGCCATGACGGCTTCTACCCCGACATCTATCGCCGCGCGGAACGGTACGATTTCGACGCTTTCCAGCCGTTCCCGGCTGAGGTCAACCACCGGTAGGGTTGTATGCGTGTCCGCGCCGGTCGCGCCATGACCGGGGAAATGTTTGGCAGTGGCGATCACGCCCGCCCCCTGAAGGCCGGTCACAAACCCGGCCAGCGTCGGGCCGACCAGCGCCGGGTCGCTGCCGAAGGAGCGCCGCGCCAGAACGCGATTGCCCGGCATGGTCTCTAGGTCGGCGACCGGGGCAAGGTTCATATTCACGCCGACGGCGCGCATTTCTTCGGCCACTGCCGCGCCGATGGCGGCGGCCAGCGCCGGGTCGCCGGCCGCGGTTAGCAGCGAAGGGGTAGGGAACTGGGTGAAGCCGGTTTCCAGTGCGGCAATCGGGCCGCCTTCCTGGTCGGCGGCCACCAGCAGCGGCAGGCCGCCCGCCTCGGTGATAGCCTGCTGGTAGCGGTTAACCAGCCGCGTGACATCCTCCGGCGTGCCGGTATTGCCGTCCATCAGCACCACGCCGCCCGGCTGCCAGCGCGTCAAAAAGTCGCGCCCGGCTTCGTTCAGGCTGCTGCCGTACAGGTGAACGAAAAACATCTGCGCCACGCGCTGTTCCAGCGAAAGCGCCGCCAGCGGGTCTTCCTGCGCGGCAGCGGGGTAAAACATAATGCACAAACACAAAGCAGCGGCGATACAGAGGGGAAAAAATACGCGGCGCCGCCGAGTTTTTAAGCTTTTGTGCTGATCTTTTAATCTCACTGGCTCTGTTCGCTGAGGCGGTAGCCGATGCCGCGCACGTTCACGATCAGGTCGGCGTCCTGGCCGGTCTGTTTGAGCTTGCGGCGCAGGTTGCTGACGTGCGGGCGGATGACCTCGCGGGCTTCAGCCTCGTCCACCGTATAACCGCGCACCTCTCGAACCAGTTCGTGGCACGATACAACGCGCCCCCGGTGTGCCGCCAGATACAGCAGCAGATCGAACTCGGTGGGCGTCAGATCAATCGGCTGGTCGCCGACCGAAATCTGGTAGCGGCCAGGATAAATCGTCAGCGGGCCGAGCGTCATATTGCTGGTCATCGGTTCGGCAATGGGGGAATCGTAGGCCGAAGTCGCCAGCATCTCGCTGTTATCATGGTAGACGGAGGCGGTTGAGTCTTCAGGGGCGTGGGTGAGTTCAAAGACGTTGCTGCGGATGGCGTCCAGCAGCGCCCGGCGGCGTTTGAGATTGCGGGAGCGTTCCACCCCACGAGAGACGCTCTGGCGAATATCCTGGCTGGAACTGGGTTTGATGAGATAGTCATGCGCGCCCAGGCGCAGGCTTTCGACTGCCGTCCCCAAACTGGCGTAGCCGGTCATCAGGATGACGATGGCATCCGGCGAGATGTCTTTGATGCGTTTCAACAGTTCCACGCCGGTCAAACCGGGCATTCGGATGTCCGTCAGCACAACGTCGTACTCGCGTTTAGTCATCATGTCGAGCGCCTCTTCGCCGGTGGCAGCTTCGTCCACTTCGTAACCAACGCGCTGGAGGGTTTTGCTGACCGAGTACCGGATAGCGCCTTCGTCATCAACAACCAGGATATGGGCAGTTTCGTTGTTATTGTCCATCTCAAACCGCCTCTTGATTTATTCAAGTGTTTCCTTATCTTATCTTAAGCATACAAGGAATAGATGCTTTTCGCAACTCATGAATGGGATTATGACCGGATTATGTTCACAAAGGCGGGGAAATTCATGAGAATTGCAGAAAGCGAAAATAAATGACCCGCGAATCATCATTTCTCACCGCATAGCGTTCGCTGATTGTCCACACTTCGCCAACGATGATCGCAGCGATCTGGCCGTTGATGACCAGCAGCGGCAGGCGGTCGCGCAGATGTTCCGGGATTTTGCGGTTAACCATCCACCGGCTGAGTTTCTGGGTATGGCCGCCCAGCCCTGGAGGCGAAAAACGGTCGCCGGGCTGCCTCGTTCGCAGCGTAACCGCCGCATCTTCCTGGACGGCCAGCCGTTCGCCGGACTCGTGCGGCAGTTGACCGGCGAGCAGCCGCCAGCCGCCCGGCAGGGCCGTTTCGCCGGGGACGATTACAGCAGTCTGGCTGCCGGCTTCCAGCAGCGGCATCGGCTGGCTGGCGGGTAAGGGGGCATCGGCGCGTTCAATCGCTAGTGTTTCATAATCCACGCGCAGCCGCCAGCCGCCCGGCAGCAGCGCCAGCGCGCCCAGCCGCCCGCGCCGCGCGATTTCGGCGGCCTGGACGATGTGAGTATATGCCATGTCCTGCCGTGACCCGGCGGCCTGTTCCACTGCCCAGGCTAATAACCGCCGCTGTAAGGCCGGGTGCAGGCCATTAAAGCGCCGCCGTTCAATGTTCGCGCGCCCATCCTCGACCGACACACCGCCTGTGGAGGCAATTTGCCGCACCTGACCGGCCAGAAAGTCATTTTCGGCGGCGGCGATGTCCGCCAGTTGAACCAGCACACGCCGGATGCCGGGGTTGAGGCGCTCCAGGTGCGGTAGTGTTTGCAGCCGGATGGCATTTCGTAGATAGGCGACATCCTGGTTGGTGGCATCCTGGCGCGGGTGGAGATCGTGCCGGCGGCAGTAAGCCTCGATTTCGGCGCGGGTGATGCTCAGCAGCGGTCGAATCAGCGCCAGGCCGGGACACCCCGGCAGGGGTGCGAGCGCCGCCATGCCGCTTAAGCCCGCCGTACCCGCGCCGCGAAGCAGGTGCATCAATACGGTTTCGGCCTGGTCGTCGGCATGATGTGCTACCGCCACCCTGTCTGCGCCCACTGCTTCTGCCGTCCGCGCCAGAAAGTCGTACCGCGCCCGCCGCGCCGCCGCTTCGATGCCGAGTCCGTCTTGGCGAGCCAGCGCCGGCACGTCGGCGTGTCCCGTCGTCAGGGGAATATTCCACTGCCGCGCGATGTCCTGGACAAAACGAACATCCGCCGCGCCGGCTTCGCCCCGCAGATTGTGATCGAGCGCGGCGGCGTGCAGATGGCAGTGGAAACGCGGCGCGAGCCGGTGGAGCATGTGCAGCAGCGCCAGCGAGTCCGCGCCACCGGAAACGCCGACCACTACCGTGCTGTGCGGGGGAATCAGGTTATTTTGCCGAATGGCGCGTTCAACAGTCTTAAAAGCCATTTGAGAAGTCCTTTTGCCCTCATCCCCTGGCCCCTTCTGCCTCATAGAGAAGGGGGGAAAAGACCGCTTAAACCCTTCTCCCGGATGAAGGGGGGCGAGGTGAGGGCTTTTCAAACAGTCTCTTAAGCATATCGTCCCTATTGTTCGTTTATTATAACCGTTGGGATGGCGGCGGATGACGATTATTTCAAGTTTATCCCAGAGATGTTATAATGCCGCCGGATTTAACGCCGGTTAGGAGTCTTTTGTGCTAAGTCCGCTCGATTTTGTATTTGGCTTATTTTCGCTGGACATCGGCATAGACCTTGGCACCGCCTACACGCTGGTGAGCGTGCGAGGCAAAGGGATTGTCATCAACGAGCCATCATTCGTGGCTTTGGAACGCAAAACCCGCCGCCCGATTGAAGTTGGGGCGCGCGCTAAAGAGATGTGGAGCAAAAACCCCAAAGACATTCTGGTGGTTCGCCCGCTGCGCGATGGGGTCATCAGCGAATTTGAAGTGACGGAAGCCATGCTGCATCATTTGATCGCCAAAGCGCACGAACAGACTTGGGTGCCGATCCCCAGGCCGCGCGTGGTGGTGGGCATCCCCAGCGGCGTGACGGAAGTCGAAAAACGCGCTGTGTTCGATGCGGCCATCAGCGCCGGCGCGCGCGAGGCGTATCTGATCGAAGAGCCGGTTGCGGCGGCCATTGGCGCGGGGCTGCCGGTGCAGGAAACGCGCGGCAGCATGGTGATTGACATCGGCGGCGGCACGACAGAAGTCGCCATTTTTTCGCTCGGCGGCATCGTCATCAGCCGTTCTATCCGCGTGGCGGGGGACGAAATTGATGAGGACATCGTGCAGTACATGCGCAGCAAACATAACCTGCTGATCGGCGAACCGACCGCCGAAAAGGTCAAAATCGAAATCGGTTCGGCTTACCCGCTGCCCCAGGAGCGCACCATGATGGTGAAGGGACGCAACCTCGTTACCGGGCTGCCGGCGGCAGTGGAGGTCAGCTCGATTGAAATCCGCGAGGCCATTGCCGGTTCGGTGGATATTATCGTGGATACGGTCAAGGATGCGCTGGACGATACCCCGCCTGAACTGGTGGCCGACCTGATGGAAAGCGGCATCTGCATGGCGGGCGGCACCAGCCAGCTTAAAGGGCTGACCGACCGCATGACCGATGAATTAAACATCCGCGCCTGGCTGGCGGACGACCCGATGACCTGTGTGGCGCGGGGTGCGGGGCGCGTGCTGGAAGATTATAACAACTTGCGGCGGCTGCTGGTTGGCCTGGAACGTGGCAGCACCCGGCATTAACCCCCGTTGATCTCCCTACGGCTATAATAGGCGAAAGCGAGTGTGAGTGAGGTGGCATTTTGCGAACCTGGCGGTCGAATCGTTTGCTTTTCCTGGGTGTGTGCCTGTTTGTTGGCGGGGCGCTGTTCCTCACCAGCCGTGCCGGCGTGCTGGCCCCCGTAGAGGGAATAGCCGCCGCGCCGCTTAACTTCGTCGCCGGGGTTTTTAACCGCCTGGGGTTGGGACTCGGCCAGGGGCTGGAAGATTGGTCGGAAATCGAATCGCTGCGCCAGCGGAACGCCGACCTGGAGGAGGCGCTGGCACAGTTCCAGAGCGAACTGGTCGAACTGCGTGAGATCGCCAGTGACTACCGGCGGCTGGCCGATCTGCTTGAATATACAACTATCGCCCAAAATCAGCGCGTGGTAGCGGCGGATGTTATCGGCCTGGATCAAAATCCGCAGCTTCGCACCATTGTGATTAACAAAGGCACGCGCGATGGCGTCGCGCTCGGAATGCCGGTTGTCACCCGGCAGGGTTTGGTCGGGCGTGTGCAGGACGTGAGCGCCAACGCCGCGCGGGTTTTGCTGGTTACAGATCCATCCAGCGCCATCAGCGGGCGACTGCAAACCACCCGCGCCGAAGGCAGCGTGATCGGCCAGTTAACCGGCAATCTACGTATGACTTACATCCCCTTAGATGCCCAGGTGCAGGAAGGCGACCTGGTGATTACGTCGGGGCTGGGCGGCAACCTGCCGCCGAATATCGTCATCGGCCAGGTGACCAGCAAACGTCAGTTTGAGTTTGAACTGTTTCAGGAAGCCGAGGTTCGTAGTTTGATTGATTTTAGCACGCTGGAGATCGTGCTGGTCGTGACCAGCTTCCAGCCGGTTGACCTGTCGGTATTTGAGGGCGGCGCGGGCGGTTAGGCTCGATGGGGAATTACCTCAGCCTGCCGGTGCTGGCGATAGCGGCGATTTTGCAGTCCGGCCTCACCCCGCGTTTCAGCATCCTGGGGGGCAGGCCCGACCTGGTTTTTTTGTTGGTGCTGTCGTGGGCGCTCAATGCCCCGCTGGAACAGGGGGTTGTGTGGGCGTTCGTCGGCGGCATTCTGCTGGATTTAATGTCCGCCGCGCCGCTCGGCACGTCGGTTATCGGCATGATTATTATCGTTTTTGTCCTGGATATTTTCCGCCAGCAGATTTACCGAGTTGGGGTGGGGACGATCATGTGGACGGTGCTGGCCGGGACGCTGTTCCAGCAGGCGACCGTGATGGTGCTGCTGCTGCTGGCCGGCTTTAAAGTGCCTATCCTCGACAATGTGGGCTATGTCGTCCTCCCAAGCGTGTTTTATAATTTTGTGTTGATATTCCCGGTGTATTTTTTCATGCGGCGGCTTCAAAAGCGCGTGATCGGGCGCGAGCGATTTTTTTCGTAAAGGAGTGGGGGGCCGGATAAAGGAAAGAGGCCATGCGGAATCGTATTCTGCCGTTCCAGGGGTGGCGGTTGACCTTGTTCCAGGGCATCGTGTTTGGTGTGTTCCTGTTTTTTGCCATACGGATGTACGAATTTCAGGTTGCGCGCTACCCGGAGTTCCAGGCCGCTGCTGACGAAAACCGCCTGAGTGAACTGCCGATTGCCTCCAAACGCGGGGTGATTTTCGACCGTTACGGCCAACCGCTGGCGATTAACGCCCCTGCCTTTAACGTGACCATCGTCCCCGCCGCGCTGCCGGACAGCGACGCCGAAACCCTGAAAATTTATAACCGGCTGTCGGCGCTGGTAGGTGTGCCGCCGACGGCGGCCATTGCGCGCGCTTCTGGCCGGCGGGTTCGCAGCATCGAGGAGCTGGTGATTGAGGGCCAGGGCATCGCGCCGTTTCGCCCGGTGGTTGTGGCGCAGGACGTGGATTTTCACGCGGCGCTGCAAATCAGCGAGGAGGCGCAGTCTCTGCCGGGCGTGGCCGTTGAGCCGGTTTCGGTGCGCGAGTATCCGACCGGGGCGCTGACGGCGCACATCATCGGTTATATGGGGCCGATTCCGCCGGAGGAAGCCGAAAAGCTGATCGAGGAAGGGTATAACCCGGCTTTCGACCGGGTGGGGTACGATGGCATTGAATTATTTCTGGAAGGTATCCTGGCCGGCAAACGCGGCAGCCGCCTGCGCGAGGTGGATGTAGCGGGCGAGGAAATCCGCGAGATTCAACGAATCGAGCCGGTGCCGGGGCAGAACATCCGGCTGACGCTGGATGTGGCGCTGCAAGCGGCGGCAGAACAGGCGCTCAAAAACCGCATCACCTTGCTGAACACGTCGGAGAACCGGATTGTCAGCCAGCAGGGGGTGGTGATCGCCATGAACCCGATGAACGGCCAAATTCTGGCGATGGTCAGCTACCCCGGCTACGATAACAGCCGCTTCGCCCGCGCGATTGATGTGGAATATTACCTCGACGTGCTGGCCGACCCCTTAAAACCACTGGTGAATAATGCCATCCGGTCACTATACCCGCCTGGCTCGGTCTTTAAGGTGGTTACTTCCACCGGCGTCCTGCAAGAAAACGTCATCCGACCGGAGAGCCAGCTGTACGACGCCGGCAATCTGGTGGTGGAAAATCGGTACGCGCCCAACGACCCGGCGGCCTCGCAGACGTTTTACTGCTGGAATCGAGCAGGACACGGCGCAGTCTGGCTGACACGCGCCATCGCCCAAAGCTGCAACGTGTATTTTTATCAGGTCGGCGGCGGTAATCCTGAAATTTCCTCGCAAGTGCTGCGTCCCGGGGGTTTGGGGATTAACGACCTGTTCCGTTATGCCACTATGCTCGGCATTGGCTCGGAGTTGGGCGTGGAACTGCCCGGCGAGAACCAGGGCCGGATGCCCGACCCGAACTGGAAGCGCATCCTGTACGGGCAGAACTGGTCTACCGGCGATACCTACAACGCGGCGCTGGGGCAGGGTTATGTGACGGTGACGCCGCTCCAGCTTATCAGCGCAATAGCGGCAGTGGTTAACGACGGCACGCTGTACCAACCGACGATTATCGAGAGTTTCCTGGACGCAGAAGGCGATGTTGTCCAGCCGTTTACACCACATGCACTGCGGGATATTAACCTGACGAATGCGCCGGATACGCTGCGTATTCTGCTGTTGGAAGATATGATTATGAAGGGCGAGGACAGCCTGGCCTGCATCTGCGAGCCGGACAGCCGCTTTTACAACCCGCTGCGCTGCGACCCGGCTAACTACCGCAACAAAGTGGACGTGAACCCTGACCCCTTCCTCACCGACCTGCGCGATTATGAGGTGCATATCCCGCTCAACTATGTTTTTAACGGCAGCCTTTGCAACCCCAACCGCTTCGATCCAAATTACCAGCCTGCGTTCGTAAGCCCGGAAAATCTGCAAATCATCCGGGATGGGATGCGCGGCGCGGTGACGGTCGGTACGGCGGAACAGGCCAATCTGCCATATGTCAGCGTGGCGGGGAAAACCGGCACGGCGGAATACTGCGATAACATCGCCTGGCCGTTGGGTTTGTGCCGCTTCGGCAACTGGCCCGCGCACGCCTGGTTTGCCGCCTACGCGCCTTACGAAAACCCCGAAATCCTGATTATCGGCTTCATTTATAACGGTCAGGAAGGATCGAAGTGGGCGCTGCCGCTGGTGGTCGAAACGATGGAGGCTTACTATCGCCTGAAGAACGAACGCGAAGGCCGCTCGCTGCCGTCGGTTCAGCCTACCGTTCCTCTGCCGGTTCAGGGAACGACGAGCGGAGGATGATTTGAATAATCTCGGTCGAATAAATGATGAATTTACGGCTATGTGGTGGCCGGGGCTGGTCGTCGGGCTGCTTTCGACGGCTGCTTTTGTCTGGCTGGGCCAGACGCCGGTTATACGCGCCCTGGGTTTGGCGCTGGCGGTCATCGGCGTGACGATGACGCTCCGGCGTTTTGGGGGCGCGCTGGCCGTTATTGGCGGCCTGGCGCTGGCGTTCAGCCCGGCTTTCTGGTCGCAAACCGGCGGCGGGGCGCAGCCCTTAGCGACCCTTATCCTGGTCATTCTGGGCATGGCGGCTGCCGGCACATTTTTGTTATGGTTGATCGGCAGACGCCCGGACTTGGGGCTGGCTGCCGGTATGGTGCTGTTCGTGCTGTTATTCTGGGCGCTGACCGGCACGCCGCGCAGTCTGCGCCTGACGACGCTGCTCACCGCCTGGATGTTGTACCTGCTGGTGGATGCTTTGATGATCGCCAACCCTCGCCCGGAGGCCGGGACTTCCGTACAGCCGGGCACGCGCCATACACTGGGGCTGCTGCTGCTGTTCACGCTGGGGGTTTTGAACGACCCACTGTTTATTTTGATGGCTCCGGCGCTGGTGTTGGGTCTGTTGATGTTCAGAACCCGGCTGCCGGCCTGGTACTGGGCCGCGCTGGCAGTGGTGCTGGTGGTGGGGGTGCGCGGCGCGGCGCTGGTTTATCTGGATTCGGACTGGTGGTTGTTCCCGGCGCGGCAGGCAGTGGAACAGGACATTCAAGTGCCGTTTGTGATGGCCGATGGCTGGCGCGAGGGTTCTCGATGGGTGTATTTGATTGATATTGTCGTCCGGCAGTTCACGGCGGCGGGCGCGCTGCTGGGGGTGGTGGGACTGTCGCGGCTGTCGCGCTGGCATCCGCCGGTGGGCGAAGCGACTATGCTGGCCTACGCGGCTTATGCCCTGTTCGGGCTGATGTATTTTGGCAAGGACAGCTCCGTTTTGCTGCTGCCGCTGTTGATGATTCAGGTCATGTGGATGACCTACGCCGTTTATGCCTTCGGCCAATGGCTGCAAAAAAGCCGCCATCCATCCAGGCTGCACTGGTTGGCCCCCGCGGCCTTCACCCTGCTGCCGCTGACGCTGCTGCTGCGGATAACCGGCGGCGGATAGCGCATTCTTAAAAACCGGATATAGTAATAAAAATACGCGCAGCAGAGTGTGAGCGTTATGACAGTTGCCATCAAGGGTATCAAAGAGGGTTTGCTGGTTACGCTCCCGGTGGGCGAGGAATGGCAGGCGATCACCGCCGACCTGGCGGAACGCCTGGATCAGCAAAGTGCCTTTTTTGCGGGGGCGCGGATTATCCTGGACGTAGGCGCGCGCCCGGTATCCAAACACGAATTAACCTCGATGAAGGCGCTGCTAGAACGGCGCGAACTGACCTTGTGGTCGGTGTTGAGCGACAGCGATACGACCATCGAGGCGGCGCAGGCGCTTGACCTTAAAACCAGCACGGCGAACCTGATTCCGGGGCGTGACACCAGCGAAGGCTCAGAGATCAGCCCGGAAGAAGATGGAACAGCCGGGGTGATGATTAAACGCACGCTGCGTTCCGGGCGGGTCGTCCACAGCGACGGGCATGTGGTCATTCTGGGCGATGTCAACCCCGGCGCGGAGATCGTGGCGGCGGGCGATGTGATCGTCTGGGGGCGGCTGCGGGGGACAGTTCATGCCGGAGCGACCGGCGACGAAAACGCGGTCGTCTGTGCGCTGGATATGACGCCAACTCAGCTTCGTATTGCGGGGCATATCGTCATCTCGCCACCGGAAAAACGCCGCCGTCCGAAGCCGGAAACGGCGCTGGTGCGCGATAATCAGATAATTGTGGAAGCCTGGCAGGAAGATAAAGAGGGGCTATGGGCGCGAAGGTAATCACCGTTACGTCGGGTAAGGGGGGCGTTGGCAAAACCACTGCTACCGCGAATCTCGGCGTGTCGCTGGCGAGACTGGGCAAAAAAGTCGTGCTGATTGACGCAGACGTTGGCCTGCGAAATCTGGACATCGTGATGGGGTTGGAAAACCGCATCGTTTACGATCTGATAGATGTGGTCGAGGGGCGCTGCCAGCTCCGCCAGGCGATGATTAAACATAAACAATTCCCGGATTTGTTTTTAATCCCTGCCGCCCAAACCCGCGACAAAACCGCCATCAGCCCCGCCGACATGATTCAGATTACCGACAAGCTGCGGCCCGAATTTGACTTCATCCTGATCGATTCGCCTGCCGGTATCGAACGCGGCTTTCGCAACGCCGTCGCCTCTGCCGATGAAGTGTTGATCGTCACTAACCCGGAAGTTTCCGCCGTGCGCGATGCCGACCGCATCATCGGCCTGCTGGAAGCCAACAACAAAGGCCCGGCCAAACTTATCATCAACCGCGTCAATCCTGATATGGTGCGTAAAGGCGAGATGATGTCGGCGGACGACGTGACCGACATCCTCGCCATTAAACTGATCGGCATCGTGCCGGAGGACGAACACGTCATTCCAGCCTCCAACAGCGGCATTCCGGTTACACTCAATGAAAATTCTCGCGCCGGGGCGGCCTTTCGGAATATCGCTCGCCGTCTGACCGGCGAAAATGTCCCGTTTCTGCCGATGAACGACTCCGGCGGCTTTTTCCAGCGGCTGGCGCGGCTGTTCACCGGCCAAGGCGAGTAGAAAGAGAATCGCCCATGTCAGGCTTTTTCGACTGGATGCGCGGGCGTTCTGCCGCCAAAAGCAGTGGTACGGTTGCAAAAGAACGCCTCCAGTTCGTTCTGGTGCATGACCGCATCAACCTGCCGCCGGAGCGTATGGAGGAGATGAAGGCCGAAATTCTGGCCGTCATCTCGAAATACGTGGCTGTGGACCGGGATAACGTGGACATCGCCCTCCAGCAGCGCAACCGGGACAGTTTAATCGTCGCTGAAATCCCCTTTTCGCAAAGCCACGACAGCGACGAAGCCCGTCGCCGCCTGGCGCAAGCCGCCGACGAAACCGCCGATGAGCCAGATGATAGTTAAGCATGTGTCTTTTATTCCCGGTGCGCGGCCATTATAATCAACCAACGATGTTTAATCGGGATTGACTATGAGTCGTGCCTGGAATTTTTGGCGACAGTTTGATTATGTGCTGTTCGGCACCACGCTCCTGCTGATTGTTTTTGGCATATTGATGATCGCCAGCGCCACGCGCGGCGCGATTGACCCCGAACTCATCAGCCGGGTGCCGGACCAGATTCAGTATGCCATCATCGGCATATTTGTGGTGTTCGTACTGGCGGCGGTGGATTACCGGCTGCTGGGCGGCCTGCATCTGTGGTTGTATGTGGTGATGGTCGGCCTGCTGCTGCTGGTGCAGTTCCTGGGTGTAGTAGGGGACGCCGGCTCGCAGCGGTGGATTAACCTGGGCATCCGTATTCAGCCCTCCGAAATCGGCAAAATTCTGATTATCATTACGCTTGGTTATTATCTGTCGCAGCGTTATCATGAAATGGGCCGTCTGCGAACCGTGTTCGGCTCGCTGGCGCATATAGCCATCCCGGCGGGCCTGGTGTTCATCCAGCCGAACCTGGGGACGACCATTGTTTTCGGCGTAATCTGGTTCACGCTGGTGTGGGCGGCGGGGCTGCGGCTGAAGCATATCGCTCTGTTCCTGCTGGTGATCTTGATCGCCGCGCCGCTTGTTTGGGCGCGCATGGAGCCGTATCAGCGGTCGCGTATCACCACCTTCATCAACCCCGAAGGTGACCCGGACGCTTTTTACAACATTCAGCAGTCGCGCATCGCGGTGGGTTCCGGCGGCCTGGTGGGCAAGGGTTATGCCAACGGCACGCAGAGCCAGCTTCGATTTTTGCGCGTGCGCCATACCGACTTCATCTTCAGCGTGATTGCTGAGGAGTTCGGCCTGGTCGGCGGCGTTGGGGTGCTGGTGTTGATCGGTGTGGTCATTTTACGCATTTTACGCGGCGCGCGGATGGCCGCCGACCCATTGGGCAGCATGATCTGTTATGGTGTGGCCGCCATCATTTTTTTCCAGACCACCGTCTCGGTCGGCATGAACTTAAACCTGCTGCCCGTCACCGGCCTGACGCTGCCGTTTATCAGTTCCGGCGGCACGTCGCTGCTTTCCATGCTGGCCGGGGTGGGATTGGCGGAAAGCGTCATCATCCGCCGGCGGCGGGTGTAAACCCGGTCTTTTAAGCCGGCTTGCGTTGTTGTAATATTAGCTCCTACAGTTGGTTTAAACAGAGATTCGATTTCGTCCATGACCGATTCACCATCACGCCCGGTACGGACGCGCTTTGCGCCCAGTCCAACCGGCTCGCTGCATATCGGCGGCCTTCGCACGGCCCTTTTCAACTGGCTGTTCGCCCGGCATCATAACGGCGCGTTTATCCTGCGGATCGAAGATACCGACCAAAAACGCTTCGATCCGACCGCCCTGGATACGCTGATGGAGGCGCTGCGCTGGGCAGGGCTGCAATGGGACGAAGGGCCGGAGGTCGGCGGCGCGTATGGGCCGTATGTGCAGTCGGAGCGGGTGGCGCTGTATCAACAGTGGGCTAAGTGGCTGGTCGAAAACGACAAAGCCTACTACTGCTACTGCTCGTCGGAACGTTTGCAGCAGGTGAATAAGGAAAAAGAAGCCCGCAAAGAGCCGCCCGGTTATGACCGCCGCTGCCGCAACCTGACGCCGGAGCAGCGCGCGGCCTACGAAGCGCAGGGTATCACGCCGGTCATCCGCTTCAAAATGCCGCTGGACGGGCAGACCGTCGTGCAGGATGCGATTCGCGGCGAAAGCGTGTTCGACAACGCCACCCAGCAGGATGCCGTTTTGCTCAAGTCGGACGGCTTCCCGACCTATCATCTGGCGGTGGTGGTGGACGATCACTTCATGGAAATTTCCCACGTGATGCGCGCGATTGAATGGTTTCCCTCCTTCCCGCTGCATGTTCAGCTCTGGCAGGCTTTCGGTTGGGAAATGCCCGTCCACGCCCACCTGCCGGTGATGCTGAACCCGAACGGCAAGGGCAAGATGAGCAAGCGTAATCCCCCCAGGGATAAATACGGCAACCTCATCCCGGTGATGGTGCATGACTACATACGCGCCGGGTATCTGCCGGAGGCGATGACGAACTTCCTGGCGAACATCGGCTGGAACTTCGGCGACGAGCGCGAATTTTTTACGATGGATGAGGCGATTCAACGCTTCGACCTGGCGCGCGTCAACCCGGCCAACAGCGCCTTCCCGGTGGAAAAACTGGACTGGCTGAACGGCGAACATATCCGCGCTCTGCCGACAGATGAGCTGGCGCGCCGCCTGCGAAATGTGCTGACAGACGCGGGTTTTGTGGTGGACGACGATTTGCTGCGGCGGGTGACGCCGCTGGTACAGATTCGGTTGAAGACGCTCAACGAGATCGTTAGCCTGGCCGGGTTTTTCTTCCGCGACGAGTTTTTGCCCGCGCCGCCGGAAGAACTGATCCAGGAAAAAATGGACGCGCAAAAAACCTGCCGCGCCCTGGAACGCGCCTATGAAGCTCTTTTGCCGCTGGACGATTTTTCGCACGCCGCGCAGGAAGCCGTTCTGCGCCCGCTGACCAACGAACTGGGGCTAAAACCCAAGCAGTTATTCGGGGCACTGCGTGTGGCCGTGACCGGGCAGCGGGTCGCCACGCCGCTGTTTGAAACCAACGAAATCCTGGGTAAAGACGTGGTGCTGGAGCGTATTAAAATGGCTTCGCAAAGTCTGGTTTGTCAGCCTTGAAATCGCCGGATGGGTGTGTTATAGTAACCCCCGTCCACATTGGGGGATAGTTCAACGGCAGAACGACGGGTTCTGGCCCCGTTAATCTTGGTTCGAATCCAGGTCCCCCAGCTTAATTGGATCCAGTTCGAACATTCTGGATGAGGATCGGCGGAGATTTCTCCGCCGATTTTCATTTGTGGTCTGATACCTTCGCGGCGGTTCACACTGCGTATCTCGTCGGTCAAATCCTTGAGATAGGCGAATGGAGTCCGCAACTCCAACTTTACAATTCCCTCAGCATTCACGATAACTCGTTCAACGACCTGACGCAGCAGTTCTTTCTGGTCACTGCGTTCCAAGCTATTATACAGCACTCCGATTTTTGCGAT
Source organism: Chloroflexota bacterium (assembly GCA_014338005.1). Taxonomy (GTDB): domain Bacteria; phylum Chloroflexota; class Anaerolineae; order Aggregatilineales; family Phototrophicaceae; genus CFX2. Next base: position 24,912 of record QUBZ01000063.1, read on the forward strand.
AATTCCAAGGGCTGTATCCAAATTGCTGATGTGAAATTCCTGTTCCTGCTGGACTGTCTCGAGACTCTGGCGCAGTTTGCTGCGTCGATCCTGCCACTCTGCCCACAGATTATCCCAGACAGCCTCCGTGATTTTCCCCGAAGCAAATAATCGCGCCATCCGTGCTTCTTCTTCATCAACCGCTTTCAACGCAGCTTCAAGTCGAAACTTTTCATCAGGTTTCAGATGTCCCAACCTCTGAGCAAGCTCATGGGTATAACTTGCGCGAATCAATGGGATCAATTCAGGATCAACCTGAATTCGCATGAGTTCGAGCGGAATCTGCTCATCCACATCACGACACAGAAAGCTGACCCCTCCGGCACTTGCCACTCGATAATAGGGTGTGCCTCCGTTGGCACGTCCTGCATTGGAGGTCGAGCCTGTCAGCCGAACGAGGCTGCTGTCTTCGCTTTTGCGGTAAAAAATCAACCCTTTGAGCAGATAATCTTGCTTGCGACGCGAATAACGATTTAGGGTACGCCGTGCAAGGATTTCCAATCCACGCTCAAATTCTTCGGTTGTAACCAGTGGTTCCCAATTTCCACGTATAGTCTTGGGCAGGATGTTGTTCTTCAAACTCACCACCCAGCCTGCATACGTCCAGTTATGAAAGGTATTGGAAAGCGTGCTGATGTTGTGTTTGCGCTTGCCATTGGCGGACACTTCTACAAAAGGACGACCTGTGCGATGACGATAGCCTTGCGCGTGAAGTGCCTCGGCAATTTCGTCGAGCGTCAGACGGTCTTCCAACAGTAAATCCCAGGCAGTTCGCCAGATAATTGCGCGTTCAGGGTCAAGTTCAATCCAATGGGCAACTCGCCCCTGGAGTTTCTTCACATCCTGCGTGGTGCGGGCTTCGACATTGATGTAGCCATCCGGCGCACCATTGGCATAACCGCCCTGTTGGAGCTTTGCCAGTATGCCGCCTTTGACCCGTATACCCAACAGAGCCGATTCCCGACGCGCCAGCGTAAAGGAGAGCGCGACAATAACTCGATCATCAGGATCCATCGGATCAAGGTCGGGCTGATTGGCAAAAACAACCTTGACCCCAAATTCATGGAGTTCATCAATCGCTCGCAGGGCTTCGGTATCGTTGCGTCCAAAGCGATCCGCCCGTTCAACCACCACATGCGAGAACTTACCTAAGCGGGCATCCCCTAACAACCGCTGATAGGCGGCTCGTTCAGGTGTTTTCCCACTCAGAACATCCACATATTCATCGAAAACCACTGCCTCCGAACGTTCCAACACGTTTTTCTCGATGACGAACCGCTGCCGCGCCCGCGACAATTCGGGTTTCTGATTTTCGTCACTGCTTGTTCGCAGGTAAACTGCCCAGCCGGGTTGCGGTTGGATTGGCAACCTGGTTTTATTACGATGTCGCGGCATACATGATCCTTAACGCGGGTTTGGTCTTATTTCTATCAAGACGATACACCAGCTTTTGTATCCTGTGTTTTTATCTGCTTTTCGGGTTCGGTGTTTCTGGGTTCCGGGTTGATCCCTTTAGCCAGCAGTTCGGCGACAGCCAGTATCCTTTTGACCATTTCCTCACCGCTCTGGGGCTGAGATGGTTGATTACGGGTATCCATCTTCTAATACCCCCGTTAGTTCGGGTGTCAGTCCCTGTTTGATCCAGGCATAGATGTCACCGCCTTGCAGATGGAATTCGCCTATATCCTTGCCGTGTGGCACTTGAATGGGTCGAAAGCGCGGTGAGAGTGAAAGCAGGCGATTCGCACCTTTTTCACCAGCGGCATCGTGGTCATAGGCGACCAGGATGGTGTGGCAATGCGTGAGTTCGGCATACCAGCGTGAACTGAGGATCGCGGTGGCACTGCTCAGGGTCACTGGTGTGAGTAAATTGCCTGCTTCCTGCCGTACCAGCAGTGCATCGAACTCGCCTTCGCAGAATAGCGCGACTTCTCGATCTGCTAACCCGTCAGCGCCGTACAAGCCATTGACATTGCCGCCTTTAATCTGCTGATATTTCGGCGTGCCATAGGCGCGACGGACTTTGACTGCCCACAACGCATCCGCCGCAAACCAGGGAATGGTGATGCCACAGGGGACATCCATGCCCTCCATCACCCGCCACTGGCGGAAGTCGCCCGGCACATACCCCAACCGGGCAGCACGAATGGTGCGCGTGGTCAAGCCTCTGCCCGTGAGGTAATTCAACGCAGGTTCACCGATTTCTGACCACAGCGTTTCTTCCGCCTGGCTGACAATGCGTTCCGCGCGATGCTGCCAGTCCCATTCCGGTGGTTCGGAGGGAGATTTCAGACATTTGCGCTCGACAGGGGCGATGTCTTCTATTCGTTCGCCCAGCACCCGCAGCGCCTCGACAAAACTCAGGCGGCGGTAGTTGGTGAGCCAGTCCAGCACATCACCGCTGGTATCACAGGCTCCGAAGCAGCGGTAGCCATTCGCCCAGACTGCCAGACTGAAGCCCTTGTGTTCGTTATGAAACGGACACTTCCATAAATAAGCGCGTCCACCGTGCAGCGGGGCAGGTCCCATGTAGTGACCCCAAAAAGTTGGACACCAAATCGGCTTAGCTTATTTTAACACCGGTACAGGCTGGTTGGCCCACCAGTCCGCTTCATATTCGGCAGG
>QUBZ01000064.1 GCA_014338005.1 Chloroflexota bacterium
GTGCGGAAGGGTGCAGTCCGCGAGGTGACGACTTCCGGCTGCGCGGCGTGCAGCCTTAAAAACCACTGCGCGCCGCTGCTGACCCTGCCGCGCCGCTACGAGCGTGTGACCGGCGAGGCCGATGCGCCGAGCAGCGAGCCGCCGCCCTGCGCCTGCGCGCGGTGAGGCGGGCTTAAAACACTCGTGATATGCGCCCCCTGAATGCGTGGGGCGTGTAGGGACACGCTGCGGCAGGGCGATTTTTGCTGACACCGCTATAATATTTTTACGCCACAAACAGCTTCAGGTCTGGGGGGGGGAAATGTCGGACGTATTCATTTCGTATTCGCGGAAGGACAAGGTGTTCGCGCGCCGGCTGTTCGACCGGCTGAAACGCGAGAATTTCACCAGTTGGGCGGACTGGCTCGGCATCCCCTACAGCGCGAAGTGGATGAACGAAATCCGCGCCGGCATTGACCAGGCCGACAACTTCATCTTCGTCATCAGCCCGGACGCGCTGACCAGCCGCGTCTGCCACCTGGAACTGCAACACGCCCGCCAGAAAGGCAAACGCATCATCCCCATCGTGCGGCGCGAAGCGGATACAAAAACGCTGGCGGGGGAATGGTTCGGCAAGGACTGGGAAACCGCCGCCCGCACCAACTGGGACGAACTGGAAAAACTCAACTTCATCTTCTTTCGCAAGCGCCCCGGCTTCGAGTGCCATTACGACGACATCACCCGCGAAGTGACCAACCCGGAATGTGACGGCCCGGACAGCGACGCCGACGACTTCGAGACGGCCTTTCAAGGGCTGCTGAAGACGGTGCAGGAAGACCCGGAACACGCGCTACCTGCTGCGCGCCCAGGAATGGGAAGTCACCGACAGGCGCGAAGATAATCTGCTCATCGGGCAGGAGATTAGCGAGGCGGAAGCGTGGCTGGCCGCCTGGCGCGAGTCGGCGCAGAACCGCGCCGCGCAGAAGCCGCCGCTGCCGCCGCACAAGCCGGAGCCGCTGGACATCCACGCCGCCTACATCGTCGCCAGCCGGGAAGCCGAAACCGCGCGCACCCGGCGCTTACGCAGCATCCGCCGCGCCGGAGTGATCGCAGGATTGGCGGCGGTCGTCGCCATCATCTTCGCGGTTGGCGCGTCGCTGGTCGGCGTGCAGGCCACCAACGAAGCCGTCATCGCCGGGCAAACGCTGACCGCCGTGCCGCCCACGCTGACACAGGTCAACGCGCAGGTCGTCACCGCTCAGGAGCAGGCCGAAATCGCCAACGCGCAGGCTGCCGCCGCCGCCACCCGCGAAGCCAACGCCGTGACCGCCGTCGCCGAGGCTAACGACGCGCTGACCGCCGTGCCGCCCACGCTGACGCAGGTCAACGCGCAGGTCATCACCGCCCAGGAGCAGGCCGAAATCGCCAATGCGCAGGCCGCCGACGCCGCCACCCGCGAGGCCAACGCCGTGACCGCCGTCGCGCGAGTGGGCGCGACCGCCACGCAGATTCCGCCTACGCTGACTCAGGCGGCGGTCATCTCCGACATAACCGATAGTTTTGCGCGCGCGGCATTGGACGTGAATACAGGGTTGGGCAGCGAAGTGATCGCGGATATGGATGATCTGATCGCGCGTTATCCCAATGAATCGTATGCTTACCGGGCGCGCGGCGTGATTCATGATAACCTGGAGCAGTACGAAGTAGCCATCGCCGACTATACCCACGCGATTGAGCTTGACCCTGATGATGTCGCCGCTTATTTCAACCGGGGGAACGCCTACAACGACCTGGGGCAGCGCGAGGCCGCCATTGCCGACTATACCCGCGCCATCGAGCTTGACCCTGATGATGACGCCGCTTACCTCAACCGGGGGTTCATCTACTACGAGCTAAGGGAGATCGAGGCAGCCATCGCCGACTACACCCGCGCCATCGAACTCGACCCGGATTCGGCTGCCGCCTACGTGAACCGGGGTCTGGCCTACGACGACCTGGGGCAGTATGAGGCAGCCATCACCGACTACACCCGCGCCATCGAACTGAATGCGGATTTCTATGCCGCCTACTTGAACCGGGGGCGCTTCTACTACAAGCTAAGAGAGATCGAGGCGGCCATCGCCGACTATACCCACGCCATTGAACTTGACCCGGATGATCCTTTAGCCTACAACAACCGGGGCATCGCCTACTCCGACCTGGGGCAGTATGAGGCGGCCATCGCCGACTACACCCGCGCCATCGAACTCGACCCCGATTGGGACTTACCCTACAACAACCGGGGGAACGCTTACTCCGACCTGGAACAGTACGAGGCGGCCATCGCCGACCTGACGCGCGCTATCGAACTGGACCCGGATTATGCTGCTGCCTACTACAACCGGGGGCTTGTTTTCTATTATCGGGATTCTGATACCCCCGAAGCTGACCTGGCGCAGGCGCTGGTGGACTGGCGCGCAGCCCAGCAGCTTGGTTATTCGCTGCCGGAAGGGCTTGCCGATGAGATGGCGAAGATCGAGGCGTTGCTCAGCGGCGCGACGCCCACGCCGACAGCCACGCCCGCAGCCGCAGCCAGCCCCGCCGTGAGCGGCGTCAATCGCGGCGAAGTGCCGCTTGGCGGCGCGCAGGTGTGGATATACGCGGGCCGCGCCGGCGAAGTCGTGACCATCCGCGTACAGGCGGACAATCCGGCCAATGACACCCCGGATCGTACCGGTCTGCTGGATACCCGCCTGCTGGTGTACGCCCCGGACGGCCAACTCCTGGCCGAACGCGACGACATTGAAAACGGCATCGTGACGGATTCACTGCTCGAAGGGCTGGAACTGCCGGTCGCCGGCAATTATCGCCTCGAAGTTCGCGGTTGGGATGAAGGCTCTGGCGGCGGGTATGCGCTGGTGATCGAATCCGGCGGCGGCGCGACGCCGACCCCCACGATAACACCCACCGCCGGGGGCGGTTAACCTATTGACAGACGCCGCCGATTTTTGCTAACGTGAGTTACAAACCGGCTCACGGAAATAAGCAATGACCGATGTCGTATCAACCGACTTTGAAACCGTTCTCTCGCTGGACGACGCGCGGGCAGTAGCGCGATTTTTCCAGGTATTGGCCGACCCGACACGGGTGCGGCTGCTGGCCGCGCTGGCCGAGCAGGAATGCTGCGTCTCTGACCTGACCGGCGCGCTGGGCATGGATCAGTCGGCGGTGTCGCACCAGCTTCGTTACCTGCGCGAAATGGGCCTGGTGCGCTGGGAAAAACAGGGCCGGCATGTCTTTTACCGCCTCAACGACGGCCACCTGCGCGACATCCTGCTGACCAGCATCGCGCACCTGGAATGCGGCTGAAGCGGTATGGTTTATAAGCCCGAATTTTTGTACCTGACCACCACAGGCCGCAAAACCGGCCAGCCCCGCGAGATCGAAATCTGGTACGTGGCCTACGACGGCTGTTATTACCTGTGCGCCGAAAACCGCGAGCGCGCCGACTGGGTGTTGAACATCCGGCAGAACCCGGCGGTCACGTTCTGGGTCAACGGTCAGACTTACCGGGGGACAGGCCGCGCGCTCGACCGGGCCGCCGAACCGGAGCGGGCGGCAGCGGTCGCCCGGCTGTTCGACGAGCGTTACGGCTGGAGCGACGGCCTGCTGGTCGAACTGTGTCCCCAGAACCCCTGAAACCTTCTGTTTCGTCCCTACAGCGGCTCGCGCATCGGGCGCATCCCGATCAGAAAAACGCGCGACTTGGGCGGCTGCGTGACGGCGAAAATCAACGCCTGAGCGACATCCTCCGAATCAAGATATTCTTTCAGCTTGGGGTCGCCCTCGGTGCGCCCCGTGCCGAAGGCAAAATACGTGTCCACGCCGCCGGGCGCGAGATACGTCACCTTGACGTTGTGCGGGCGCGTTTCGTGGTCAAGCGCGCGGGCGAAGCCGTACTGGGCGTGTTTGCTGGCGCAGTAGACCGTTTCGTTGGGCAGGCCGTTTAACCCGGCCACCGACCCGACGAACACGACCCAGCCTTCCTCGCGTTCCAGCATCCCCGGCAGAAAGGCTTTGGTACACAAAAAGGTCGCGCGCATGTTGGCGTTCATCATCCAGTCGTATTCTTCGACCGACAGTTCCGCCAGCGTGCCGAATTTGCCCACCCCGGCGTTGTTGACCAGGATGTCCACCCGCCCGAACGTTCCCTCGGCAGCTTCGGCCAGCCGGTTCACGTCCGCCGCCTGGCTTAAATCGCCGGCCACCGGCAGCGCCTTCACGCCCCTGGTTTCGATTTCCCGCGCTAGCGAATCGAGATCGTCTGCTGTGCGCGCGGCCACCACCACATGCGCGCCTTCGTCGGCCAGCGCCAGCGCCGACGCCCGCCCGATGCCCCGGCTCGCCCCGGTGACGACAGCGACTTTGTTCTCCAGACGTTTCGCCATAAAAAGCTCCTTTTGATTGTGTTTTTGCCAACTATACCCGGCTGCCCGGCGAAAACAAAACCGGCGCGTTCGCGCCCTGCGGAGAACGCTGTAAACAGAGTTATCGTACAATCGGATGGATGGTATGGGGAATGTAAGGATGGGAGATAAAAATATGGGGTTTATCCTTGAGGAAGAAAGACCCTCGGACTCGCCCTTCATCGAAAAAATCTGGCGCGTGCGGAGCGGGCAGGCCGGCGATTTCACCTCACTGGCCGCGTGCCATTCTGAGATTGTCGTGACGAGATACGCGGGCAAAACGGCCGTCGCGGTGCGCGGGCCGGAGACGTTCGCTGCGCCCGCATCCGTCCCTGCGGACGGCGAGTTTTTGGGTATTGTGTTCAAACTCGGCACGTTTATGCCGCACCTGCTTCCGAAAAATCTCATGGATCGAAGGGACGCCTACCTGCCGGTGGCGAACGATAAATCGTTCTGGCTGGACAGTTCGACGTGGGAAATCCCCGGTTTTGACAACGCGGACACGTTTGCAGAACGGCTGGTGCGTCAAGGGCTGCTGATGCACGATCCCGTCGTGGACGCGGCGCTGCAAGGCCGCCCGCCGGCCCTTTCACCGCGCGCGCTGCAACATCACTTCGCGCGTGCGACGGGACTACCGCACAAGCTTATCCAGCAGATCGAACGCGCCAGACGCGCGGCGGCCCTCTTAAAGAGCGGTTTGTCCATTCTCGATACGGTTCACGAAGCGGGTTACTTCGACCAGGCGCATCTCACCAACAGCCTGAAACGCTTCATCGGGCAAACGCCGACTCAAATGGTTCGTGGAAACATCCCTGAGTAGATTGCGTTTTTTTCCAAGACCAGGCCCTTCGGCTTGGGCTAAAATACAACCGCTGACGGCGAACCATAACAAACAGTAAAAGGAAGGACAAACCATGAGAAAACTGGTGGTCACAGAATTTTTGTCACTGGATGGCGTCATGGAAAACCCGATGTGGACGCTTCCTTACTGGAATGACGAGATTGCCGCGTTTAAGGGCGAAGAGACATCCGCCAACGAACCTCTGCTGCTGGGACGTGTCACCTATGAAGGGTTTGCAGCAGCCTGGCCGCAGCGGAAGGATACAGACCCAGGCGCAGCATATTTTAACGGCACTCGTAAATACGTGGTGTCAACGACGCTGGACAGAGTGGAGTGGAATAACTCTGTGCTGATTAAAGGCAATGTCCTGGAAGAAATCGGCAAACTCAAACAGGAGGACGGCCCCGACATCGTGGTTCATGGCAGCGGCAGGCTGATTCAGACCCTCATGCAGCATGACCTGGTTGATAGATACCGGCTGCTTGTTTATCCGCTCGTTTTAGGCAAGGGGCAGCGCCTGTTTGAAGCGGGTATCGCGGCGGCGCTCAAACTTGTGGAAACGCGCTCGTTCAGCTCTGGCGTGGCCGCGCTGGTCTACGAGCCGGCGCGCAAATAATCGCTGCCGGCGGCCTGATCGTAAAACAAAAGCCCCGCCGCGAGCGGGGCTGCTGTTTATAGGCTGGGGAGGAAGGATTCGAACCCTCGAATGGCGGATCCAAAGTCCGCTGCCTTACCGCTTGGCGACTCCCCAATAAGGTATTTTTATTATACCAGAGCGGCCAGACGCGGCAAGGGGTTTATTGGCCGCCGGGGCGCGAAGCCGGGCTGCGCGAAGGCCAAAATTGGTTAGCCGCGCCGCCCGTGTGGTAGAATCCGCCGGCAGTCGAAGTTCGCTGGGGTGCGCCCCGGTAAGGAGCGGAGTACGATGCGAATCCGCGTTTTACTCGTGGGATTGATGTGTTTTCTGGCTGCCGTCGGCGTCTCCGCGCAGGCCGTGCCGCGCCCGGTCACGCCGCAGGATTTGGCCGACCCGGACGGGCAGTTCGTCGAAATCAACGGCGCGTCGGTTTATTACCGCGTGCGCGGCCCGCAGGACGGCCCGCCGGTGCTGCTGCTGCACGGTTTTCTCGGCTCGACCGTTAGCTGGGACGAAACGCTCGGCATCCTGGCCGACGCCGGCTACCGCGCCGTCGCCTTCGACCGCCCGCCTTTCGGCCTGTCCGACAAACGGCCTGAACTGGATTATTCGCTGGAGGCGCAGGCTGCCGTCACCGCCGGCCTGATGGATGAACTGGGCATCGAATCCGCCGCGCTGGTCGGCCACAGCCAGGGCGGGGCGGTTGTCGCCCAGTTCGCGCTGGCATATCCAGGGCGCGCCGAAAAGCTGGTGTTCGTGGCCGGCGCGGTCGGGTTAAGGCAGGAAGATTATGGCGCAGACGCCCAGGACACCGGCCAGATGTTCGGTTTTATGGACGACGCCGCCCCGAACCCGAACTCACCGCTGGCGCGGCTGGCGCTGCGGGCGCTGTTTACGTCCGGTTTCACGCGCGATCTGCTGGAACGCTCGATGAATAACAGCGACCGGATGACCCCGGCGATGCTCGAACGCAGCGCGGCTTTTTTTCGCCTGCCGGGTTGGGAAGCCGGGCTGCTGGCCTTCGCCCGCGACGGCGATTTACGCGGCATCGAGGCTGAACGGCTGGCCGGTGTAGAAACCCCGGCGCTGTTGGTGTGGGGCGAGGCCGACCGCTTCGTGCCGGTCAGTGTCGGTGAGCGCCTGCGGGATGTGCTGCCCAATGCCACCTGGATTGTCTACCCGGATGTGGGCCACATTCTCATGCTGGAAGCCGGCGAGCAGTTCCATGCCGACCTGCTGGCTTTTCTGGGCGGCACGTAATATCCCTGCCTGAAACGCAACTTCAACCCCGAACCGACCGGAAATTAACGCCCCGGTCGGTTATTTTTCGCCATTCCCCAACCGTTCCGAATTAATTATTAAATCCGGTAAAAAAACCCCCGTGAATCGCGGCTTTTTGAGCAAGATGATAGGTGCGTGTAAGGCGGCCTCCCATATAGTTCCTTGAATGTTTATATATCTGTACACCTTTTTGTATTCCATTTAATGTTGAAGTGTCAAAGTAGACTAGGAGAGCGCCCACAACATGCTTCCATTATTACGCAGACGCTTGAGATATATGCTGCTCATCGGCGCGGTGTTCATGATGACGATCACCGCTCTCCCCGTCCTGGCCGACTGCACCACCGTGACAAACGAGTTTGGTGGCCTGGATTATACGTGTACCGGCGATACCCTGGGGGTCATCAACGGTACGCCGCAAATTGACCGTATCACCAACTACGGTTATATCTCAGGGTATGTGTGGAGCGGGGGCTTCCGAAGCATCCCGTCACCGGACATAATCATCAACAACGGCACGATCGGCGACGGTGAAATCAACGTGGAAACCGGCGACGATGATGACGCCATCTGGGGTTCGGCGGGCAGCGACACGATCATCAACAACGGCGTGATTGTGGGCGGCGCGCTTGGCGCGATGTTTGGCGACGGCCTGCTGGCCTATGTGGCCGACAGCGACCTCATCATCAACAACGGCACGACTTACGGCGACATCATCGGGGATCTCCAGGCGCGCGGCCACGATACGATCATCATCAACGGCACGGTGAACGGCAGCGTTTACGGCGATTTTTCGCCCTTCAGCAAAGGTTTCACCTCGCTCGAACTTCAGAACGCGGGTGGCAACGATATTGTCATCCTGCGAGACGGCGCTCACATCACCGGCATCATTGACGGAAATCCGGGGACGGATATTCTGCGTTTTGAGTTTGCGGCCAACAGCCAGCAGGAATACGACGCCCTGAGCGCGGCCATCAGCGCGGCCTCACCGTCATCCGGCTCGCTGGTTTTCCGGGGACGAACCTTCACCTGGGTGAACTTCGAGGTGCTGGAAAACAATGTCGCCTGGACGCCGGAAGGCTCGCCGACCAATACACCGACGAATACGCCGACCAATACACCCGTCCCGCCCACCAATACACCGACGAATACGCCCACCAACACACCCGTTCCGCCGACCAATACACCCGTCCCGACGGATACGCCCACCAACACACCCGTTCCAACGGATACGCCGACCAATACGCCTGTCCCGACAGAGGGGCCGACCAATACACCCATCCCGACGGATACGCCCACCAATACACCCATCCCGACCGATACGCCGACCAACACACCCGTTCCGCCGACCAATACACCCGTCCCGACGGATACGCCCACCAATACGCCTGTCCCGACCAATACGCCGACCGATACGCCGGCCAGCGGCACTGTAACCATCCAGATCACCGCGCCCGGCGATGATGTGAACGAGGACGGCACGAGCTACTTCCCGTCGTATCAGGGGGTGTTCGTTGGCACGGGCGGCAATCCTTCGGCCAGCTATCTGGGGCTGCGGTTCAATAACCTCGCCATCCCGCAGGGCGCGACCATCACCTCTGCGCGGCTGGAGTTCTACTCGCCCACTTCGCAGTGGATCGCCCTGAACTTCCAGATTGCCGCCGACGCCAGCGATAACAGCGCGCCGTTTACAGCCAGCAGCAAACCTTCGCAGCGCCCGCTGACGGCTGCCGTCGCCAACCATGCTTCCAGCGTGTCGTGGAACGCCAACGTGTGGTACACGCTGCAAGATGTCACGGCAGTGGTACAGGAAATCGTCAGCCGTCCCGGCTGGCAGAGCGGCAGCAGCCTGTCGCTGATCGCGCGCGGCACGGGCGGCGCTCCCTGGGCGCGGAAGCTGACCTGGGCCTTTGAGGGCAATCCGGCCTTCACCCCCCGGCTGGTTATCACCTACACCCAGTAGGCAGTCCTGCCGGACAGACGCAGAACGCATCGGGGCGCGGCACACGCGCCCCGATTTTTTATTCTCTTTTAGACCAACCCAGGCCGCTAACGCAGATTGCGGCTGTAGTCCATGTCGAACCACATGGCGAACATCAGGAAGTTCAGCCCGAACATAATCAGAAACATGGCGAACAGCCCGGACGTAGCCGCCACCGGCCCGGCCAGCAGGCGGTAGAAAAACAGATAAAAGCCCAGGATCATGCCGGGGAAAAAGGTCAGCGTGCCGAACAGATAAAACAGCACCAGCGGGTGCGAATCGCGCACGATGAACTTCTGGAACATACGCTGGATGAAACCCCGCAGCAGCAGCAGCGAAATAGTCGGGATGACGCGCCAGATACGAATCCCGCTGCGCTCGCCGATGTTGTACACTGGCTTCACCGGCACGTCGCGCACGGCAAAATTGTGGATGTTCAGCATAATCAGCAGGTGGTTGGGGTAGCCATAACGCTTCCACAGGCGGTCAAGTTCCAGCGTGCGCAGCGCCTTGCTGGAGATGGCCGTATAGCCGGTCTGCGAGTCGAAGATGTGCCAGTAACCGGACGCGATTTTGGTCATCAATGACAGCAGCACGTTGCCCAGGTAGCGCACGCGGGGTATCTGATACCAGGCTTCGCCGGTCACGAGCCGGTTGCCTTTGGTATAGTCCACTTCACCGTCGGCCACCGGGCCGATGATGGCCGGCAGATCGTCCGGGTCCATCTGCGCGTCGCCGGCCATGACGACCACCACATCCATTTGATCGAGCAGCGCCTGTTTGTAGCCGGTGACAATCGCCCCGCCAACGCCCTGATTGGTTTCGTGCCGAATCAAGCGCACCCGGTCGGGCGATTTTTCCCGCGCATAAGCTTCGACGATCGCGGCGGTGCGGTCGCTGCTTACATCGTCCACCACGTAAACACGGTCTATATAATCCGGCATGGTGTCCAGCACGCGGGTGATGAGAAGTTCCTCGTTGTAGCAAGGCACGACGACCGCTATCGAGGCGTTATGGTACATAAAGAAAAAGCTCCACTGTGATGCGAGGCTCGTTTGTACGCAAAAAAGCGCCAACTGTCAAGCCTGCGCCGCCGCCGTACAGATTGTGTATAATGAAACCTGTTTTCTGGCAGAGGCGGTTTAGTCTGCATCTGCCCCGCTCGAATCGGCAAAGGCTTTTATGGCTCGTATCCTGATTGATGTCGGCCACCCGGCGCATGTACACCTGTTTCGCGGCGCGGCGCGGCGCTGGATGGCGCAGGGGCATCAGGTGTTGTTCACGGCGCTCGACCGTGAGATGATCGTTTATCTGCTGGAACAGTACCAACTGCCGTACACCGTCACCTACAAACGCCGCCGGGGCAAACTGGCGCTGCTGGCCGAACTGGTTTTCCGCACGCTGGCGACCTGGCGCGCCGCCCGCCGCTTGCGGGCCGATCTGTTCATCAGTATGGGCAGCCCGACCGTCGGCCTGCCCGCCTGGCTGATGCGTAAACCCTACCTGGCGCTGACCGATACCGATCACGCCACCGAACAGCACGCGCTGTTCAAACCCTTCGCCACCATCATCGCCACGCCCGATGTCTTCGCGCCCGATCTTGGCCGCAAGCAGGTGCGTTACGCCGGCTATCACGAGCTGGCCTATCTGCACCCGGACGAATTTACGCCTGACCCCGCCGCTTTGACGCCGCTGGGCTTGCAGCCCGGCGACCGTTTTTTCATCGTGCGTTTTGTCGCCTGGGGCGCAACGCATGATGTCGGCGCACACGGTTTTTCGCTGGACGAAAAACGCGCCCTGCTGCGCGAACTGGCCGCCGCTGGCCGGGTGCTGCTGTCGGTCGAGGGTGACGTAGACCCCGAATTTCGCCCGTTCGTAACGCCCTTCGCCCTGGAAACGATTCATCATCTGCTGGCATTTGCCACGCTGTACGTCGGCGAAGGCGGCACGATGCTCAGCGAAGCGGCGGTGCTTGGCACGCCGGCGCTGTTCGTCAGCACGCTGCGCGCCGGCACCTGGTACGACCTGCGCGATAACTATCACCTGCTGGAATTTTTCGACACCGGGCAGAAGGCGCTGGCCCGCGCGCGGGAACTGCTGGCGCAGCCGGATTTAAAAACCGAGTGGGCGGAAAAACGCGCGCGAATGCTGGCCGACAAAATCAACCCGACCCCCTGGCTGGTCGAACAGGGCGAACGCCTACTGAAAAACGGGCCGCATGGCGGATAAACGCCGCCGCAAATCCGCAGCGGCGCGGCCTGTCTCGCCCCCACCATCTGACCCCGGCAAACCGCCGCCGCCGGATGTGCCGATCTGGTTGTGTCCCAACTGCGGCCAGTCCTACTTCGGCGCGCACCCGCCCGACCTGTGCGACTACTGCCGCGACTTCACCACCTGGCGGCAGGTGAAACATGAATAGTCGTGGCGATGCTCTCACCGCCAGCAACTGCCGCGACTTCACCACCTGGCGGCAGGTGAAACCGGCAGATTAAAATGTCCTACAGATATAATTGCCGAAACCGGCAGATCGTGGTAAAACAGATGCACCGTTAACAACGGCAGCACTATTGGGCGGGAACGTTTAACAACCGTTCCGCTTTTACCCGAATAATGTTTATGTAAAGGAGTAGAAGGTTATGCGAACCCGTAGTTTGTTTGCGCTTCTGGTCGCTGCGGCGCTGATGCTGGGTGTTTTCGGCCTGGCCTCCGCGCAGGACGCTGCGCTGTCCGGCGACCTGGAAATCTTCTCGTGGTGGACGGGCGGCGGTGAAGAGGCCGGTCTGAACGCGCTCATCGCCCGCTTCAAGGAAATGTATCCCGACGTGAACATCATCAACTCGGCGGTGGCCGGTGGTTCGGGCGTTAACGCCAAGGCCGTACTCACCACCCGTATGCTCGGCGGCGACCCGCCGGATACCTTCCAGGTGCACGCGGGCGCGGAACTGAACTCGCTGTGGGTGAAGGCCGGGCGCATGGAAGCCCTGAACGACATTTACGAAGCCAACGGCTGGATGGAACAGTTCCCCGCCGGCCTGCTCGATCTGGTCAGCGATGATGCCGGTAATATTTACTCGGTGCCGGTGAATATCCACCGTTCTAATGTGATGTGGTACGTCCCCGGCAAGCTGGAAGAATGGGGCGTGACCGTCCCGGCGACGCTGGACGAGTTCGTGAACGAAACCTGCCCGACGCTGCAAGCAGCCGGCGTCATCCCGATGGCGATTGGCGAGAACTGGACTCAGTCGCACCTGTGGGAAAGTGTCGCGCTGGCGGTGCTGGGTGTTGAGGGTTACAACGGCCTGTGGGACGGCACGACCAACTGGACCAGCCCCGAAGCCCTGGCCGTCTGGGATATGTACGGCAAGGTGCTGGACTGCGGCAACGAGGACATGAACGCCCTCACCTGGCAGGATGCTTCCAAGCTGGTGGCCGATGGCGCTGCCGCCTTCAACATCATGGGCGACTGGGCCGCCGGGTACTTCCTGGTTGACCTGGCGCTGACGCCCAATGAGGGTTTTGCCTGGGCCGCTGCCCCCGGCACGGACGGTGTGTTCATGATGCTGTCCGACACCTTCGGCCTGCCGAAGGGTGCGCCCCATCCTGAAAACGCCCGCGCCTGGCTGAGCTTCCTGGGTTCGGCGGAAGCGCAGGACATCTTCAACCCGCTCAAGGGGTCGCTGCCGGCCAATACCACCGCCGACATCACCAACGCGGAAAAGTATAATGCTTATTTCCAGAGCGCCTACGAAGACTGGACGAGCAACGTCATCGTCGGCAGCCAGCGGCACGGCGCGGTTGCCCCGGCGGCCTTCGACAGCGGCTTCCTGAACATCATCGCCCAGTTCCAGGGGGATCGTGACTCGACGACTGCGGCGGCCAACGCGGCGGCGCTGGCGATCCAGACCGGCATTGGCGGGTAGTTTTTAACCGATCTGTAGGGGCGGGTCCAGGACCCGCCTCTACCGGAATAAGAACGCTTTTCGGTAGGGGTGCGAGGGTCTGCGCCCCTATTCTATTATTGGGGGAATGTTATTATGGATAGTGGTTTGACCCGCGACCGCCTGATCGCCATCCTCATGCTGCTGCCTTCGGTCATCCTGGTGGCGATTTTTGTTTACGGCTTCATCGCCTGGACGGGCTATACATCCCTGACGGACTCCAACGCCTTGCAGCAGTTGAGCGGCCTGCCGGCGCAGTTCATCGGCCTCAAAAACTATAACGACCTGTTCACGGGTGGGCTGAATCTGCGCTTCCGCATGGACATGGTGAACACGGTCTTTTTCACCATTATGTTCATCCTGGTCTGCCTGGCCGTCGGCATGGGCCTGGCGATTTTGCTCGACCAGAAGATCAAAGGCGAGGCCATCTTCCGCACTATTTTTTTGTTCCCGATGGCGCTGTCCTTCGTCGTGACCGGCGTGGTGTGGAAGTGGCTGTTTAACCCCACCAGCGGCCTTAACGTGCTGCCGACCATCATCGGGCTGCCGGCGGGGGGCTTTCGCTGGTTCATCAGCGAGGAACGCTGGTGGCCGTTCGCCTGGCAGGATGTCCCCCTCATCCTGTCCATTATATTCCTGGGCATCGCCATTTTTGCGGCGCTGTGGTACTGGAGCAAACGCCGCTCGCAGACCGCCGCGCTGCTGACCGCGCTGGCACTGCTGCTGCTGGCCTGGATTACCTTCGGCAGCCCGCGCAGCCTGAGCGGGCTGAACCCCGAACGACCGGAACAGCATGGTTTTAACGTGGCGCTGATCGCGGTGGTGATCGCCGCCGGCTGGCAGATGTCCGGTTATACGATGGCGATGTATCTGGCCGGGCTGCGCGGCATCTCGGAAGAACTGCGCGAGGCGGCGCGCGTGGACGGCTGCAGCGAACTGGGCGTGTATCGCTATGTGGTTTTTCCGCTGCTGGCCCCCATCACCCTCAGCGCCATGATTATCCTGGGCCACATTTCGCTGAAGATTTTTGACCTGGTGTATACCATTGGCGGCGGCGACAACCTGTATATTGATATGCCTGGCATCAATATGTTTTTCACCACCTTCCGGTCGAACCAGTTCGGCCAGGGCGCGGCTATCGCCATGCTGATGCTCATCATGGTGGCCGTCGTCATCATCCCCTATCTGGCAAGCCAACTGCGCTCGGAGACGAAACTATGAACACGACCTATCCCTCCCAGGCATCCGCGCCCGCCGGCCAATCCGCGCCGCGCCCGCGCCCTTCGCGGGTCGTGGTTTATGGCGCGCTGATTATCGCGGCCATCTTCTTTCTGATTCCGGTCTACATGGTGCTGGTGACCAGCTTCAAGAGCATTGACCAGGTGAGCATCTCGACCATGTGGAACCTGCCGACCGCCTTCACGCTGGAAAGTTTCAGCCGGGCGATTAACCGGCTGCTGCCGAACTTCGTCAACAGCGTGCTGCTGGTCGTGCCGGCGACGGCGCTTTCGGCCATGCTGGGCAGCATAAACGGCTACGTGCTGTCGAAGTGGACGTTTCGCGGCGCGAACATCATCTTCCCACTGATGTTATTCGGCATGTTTATCCCGTATCAGGCCATCCTCATCCCGCTGGTGCAGTTTTTGCAAAGCGCCGGTTTATACGGCGGCATCCCCGGTTTGATTCTGGTGCATGTGGTCTACGGCATCCCCATCACGACGCTGATCTTCCGCAATTATTACGCCGAAGTGCCGACCGAAATGCTGGAAGCCGGGCGCGTAGACGGGGCGGGGTTCTTCCGGCTTTATTGGGATATTCTGCTGCCGCTGTCGCTGCCGGGTTTTGTGGTGGTCATCATCTGGCAGTTCACGCAAATCTGGAACGAATTCCTGTTCGGCGTCACGCTCACGGGGACGGGCCAGCAGCCGATCACGGTGGCGCTGCAAAACCTGGCCGGCAGCCAGATCGTGGAATGGAACGTGCAGATGGCCGGCGCGCTGATGACCGCGCTGCCGACGCTGGCGGTTTATATCCTGCTGGGGCGTTATTTCATTCGCGGCCTGCTGGCCGGCAGCATCAAGGGCTAAGCAGGGGTGCGCCTGCGTGCGCGCCCAAACGGGAAAGACGTAACGCAAAGGGGCGAAGACGCAAAGCATGGCGTAGGGGTGGGTTTGCGAAACCCGCCCCCGCCTATCGAGGGCGTACCGGCGTGCCGTCTGTTGTATAATTAAAAGCGGACTAGCATGAGGCTGTAAACGATGGTCGCCCACGAACAGCAAAAACTGTATACCGCCGAAGAATTCTGGGAGATCGCTCGTCTGCCGGAAAATGAGGGTAGACGGTTGGAATTGGAGGAGGGGGAAATTGTCGAAATGCCGGCGTCCAAACCGATCAATACGATTCTGGCGATGCGCATCGGGCATTTCCTGAATGCCTTCGTCATTCCGCGCGATCTGGGCTACGTGACCGGGGCGGATGGCGGTTTCAAACTTGGGCCAGGAACCGTTCGCCAGCCGGACGCGGCTTTTGTCTCGAAGGGGCGTGCGCCGCAAATCCCCGCCGAATTTGACTTCGCGCCTGATCTGGCGGTCGAGATCGTCTCCGGGCGTGAAGATGTGTGGAAAAAAGCGAACGAATACCTGCGCGCAGGGACGCGCC
The DNA here is from genome assembly GCA_014338005.1 of Chloroflexota bacterium. GTDB lineage: Bacteria > Chloroflexota > Anaerolineae > Aggregatilineales > Phototrophicaceae > CFX2. Next base: position 15,761 of record QUBZ01000064.1, read on the forward strand.
GGGTGTGGGCGGTTTACCCGGACGATCAGAAAGTGTATGTGTTCCGGCTGAACGACGATGGCAGCCTGAGCGGCCAGTTGTTCACCCTTGATGCCGCGCTGGACGGCGAGGACATGCTGCCGGGTTTCTCGCTGCCGGTGAGGGATATTTTTTCGGTTTAACGCAGCAGCCAGAAGGGCTAAGCTGGCTGCGCGGCTGTATTGTCTTCCGACTAACGACTGCTATCGCTTCCCCGCCAGCGCCAGCCGCGTCCGCAGATGGCGGTAAAAAAACAGGAACCTAAGCGGCAGGCCGTCGAACACCAGCCGCGTCCACAGCCCGGCCAGTCCTGGTTTGTGCGCGTAGGTCACGCGGTCGGTCAGTTCAACACCGCCTGCTGCGGCGCGGAAGATGTGTTCGTGCCGCCAGGACGCCAGCGGCCCATCCAGCATCCGGTCGGCGAAGGAGGTGTCCAGCGGGCCGGGTTCGTGCTGTGCCACCCAGCGCACCGGCAGCGGCCCCAGCCAAAGTTGAAATTCCAGCACGCCGTCGGTCAGCGAGCGCATCTCATCCCGCACACGGCGCACCAGCAGCGGCGGCGGCGTCAGCCGGGCCAGGGCGCGTTTGTCCTCGTGGAACGCCCACATACGCTCCATCGTCGTTGGGATGACCGACCGCCGCTCAAACACTTTTTCCACGATAAGCAATCTCCAGGTATTCAGCGCGCATATTTTTCATAATACAGCGGCCAGCTTAAAACCACCCACAGTGCTGTATGAATACCCGGTGAGCGCCGGCGGCTGAGATGCTGTTTAACAATCTGCGCGATTACCTGCTTGACACGCTGGAATATCTGGACAGTGTGGCGGCTTTCACCAGCGACGGGCGCGCCGCATTTATGGTTGATCGCAAAACTCAGTTCGCTGCTGCCGGCCTGTTTCATCCGGCGGCGAGCTGCGCCCGCGCCGTTTCCCAGGTTTCGCCCAGGACGGCGGCGCTGCTGTTATCCAGCGGCAGATCGAACGAAAATGACGCCGCGCCGGCCCCCAGCTTGATGTCCATCCAGGTCATTTCGGCCTCGCGGCGAAACGATATGTTCTGCACGCGGTTTAACGGGCAAAACCGGATGATGATGCCGTAATTGATGGACTCACGTTTTTCCAGCCGGGGGAGAAGAAAACGTTTGAGTTCTTCTTCCAGGATGATTAGATACCGGTCGGTGATGGCGATGGCGCGGTTGGGCGCGATATACGGGCTGTACCAGCGTTCGCCCCGGCGTCTGGCCGGTTCGAACACCGCCGCCTGAACCCGCTCGCCGGGCAGCAGGCTGTACTTCAGGTAGTTCTGGAACTTAAACGGCAGTTGGTAGGGTTGGTCGGGCAGATCGGCCACCGGCAGATGCGCCGCGATCTGCGCGCGCGCCCATTCAATCTGCCGGCGCATAATGTGTTCGCCGACGGCATTGTATTCAATCAACAGCGTTTCGATCTGTTCGCCATCAATCCAGGCCAACTGCGTATAACCGTACAGCAGAATCGTCGCCAGATCGGCATATACCAGATGGTCAAGCGGGATGATGCGGGCGGACAGCGCGCCGTCGTCGGTCATTTCCACCACGACGATACGCTCGCCGCCGCAGACCAGCGTGCGCTGCGGCGTCACGCGCCAGCCAAACGGCAGGGTCTTGCGCCGGCTGCTGCGGGCGATGGCATAATCCTGCGGCGGCACAACCACGATGCTTTGAACGGCCTCCAGCGGCAGATGCTGGCGAATGGTTTCTACAACCGGCGCGGGCAGGTCATCAAGGTCACGAACCGGGTACAAAAAATAGTGGATCGGTTTGCGAAACATATTTTTTTCTCCCCGTAAAATCATTAGTAAAATCATTATAAAGGTATCGGATTAGGTCATCGTGAGTGAGGCCGGTGGGTAATGACATCCTTCCGGTCGTTTTGGTGAGTTTCGTCACTCCCTTGCGGGCGCACAGCGGCATCCAGGGTATAAAAACCATTTATAGAGTCAATTTGGTGCCTATGCCTACCAACGAGCGTCAAGAACCCATGCTGGCGGAGTTCCAGCGCATCGAAGCCGCACTCCAGCACCGGCTGGAATTAGAGGCGCTTACCAACCAGATTTCCACTCGCTTTATCAACCTGCACGACGACCAGATTGACGACGGCATCCGGCGTTCGCTCCAGATGATCGGCCAGTTCGCCGGCGCGGATCGCTGTTTTATCGCCCTGTATACCGACGACGGCCTGTGGATGAACGGCGTTTACGAATGGTGCGCCGAAGGCGTGCCGTCGCAGCGAGAGCGGATGCAAAGCCTCTCTATCGAGGCGTTTCCCTGGTTTAATCTGCGGATGATGCGGCGCGAAGCGGTCATCTACCGGCGCGGCGCAGCCGGCCTGCCGCCAGAAGCCGCCGCCGAACAGCGCGAGTTCGATTTTGAGGGCATTCACGCGCTGACCGCCGCGCCGCTGGAAAGCCAGGGGCAGGTGATCGGCTTTATCGGCTTCAGCGCCCACCGCAGCCCGGATTCCTGGCCGGAGGAACTGCTCGACCTGCTGAACATGGTCACGGGCATTTTTGCCGGCGTGCTGGAGCGCCGCCGCTTCCAGGCCATCCAGGCCGGACACCGCCGCTTTCTGGAACTGCTGGCCGCCGAACACACACTGGCCGATACTCTGCACGCCCTGGTGCAGATCATCGAGGAGCAGTCGCCGGGGATGCAGGGACTCATCCTGCTGCTGGACGGGCGGCGGCTGTACCTGGGCGCGTCCGTCAGTCTGCCCACCGAGTATGTCGCCTCGATTGAAGGGCTGAAGATCGGCCCAGCGGTTGGTTCGTGCGGGACGGCGGCTTACTTCAAACAGCGGGTGGTGGTGGAGGACATCACCGAAGACCCCCGCTGGGACGGCCTGCGCGATCTGGCGCTCAAACACCGCCTGCGCGCCTGCTGGTCAGAGCCGATTGTTTCGTCCGGCGGACAAGTGTTGGGGACGTTCGCTATGTATTACCGCCACCCCCGCGCCCCCACCGAAACCGAACTGCAAACCATCCAGACCGCCGCCCACCTGGCAGGGGTGGCGATTGAACACAAACGCACCCAGGACGCCCTGCGGCACGCCAACCTGGAATTGGAACGGCGCGTCGAAGAACGCACTTACGAACTGGAACGCCGCCGGCAGGTGGCCGAAAGCCTGCGGAATACCCTGGCGATCATCAATTCCAGCCGCGCGCTGCAAGATATTCTGGATTTTATCGTCACGCAGGCCAGGGATTTATTACATGCCGACGCCTGCGTGCTGCACAGCGTAGACCTGGAAACCGAAAGCGCCACGCTGGAAGCAAGCTGCGGCTGGCCGGACGAACTGGCCGATCCCCAGACGATTTCGCTGGCCGCGCCGGACAGTTTCCCCTACCGCGACACGATTTTGATGCGCCGCATCAGCTTTGGCAACTACCCGCCCGGTTACGCCGAAGCCGCCCTGAACGACCCCCTGCTGGACCCCAAAACGCGCGCCCGCAAGGCGCTGATCCGCACGCGCTATGCCGGTTCGCTGGCGCTGCCGTTGGTAATTAAGGATGAACTGTTCGGCAGCCTCATCTTTTATTATCAGACACCCCAGGAATTCCCGGACGACCAGATCGAAATCGCGGCCACCTTCGCCGAACAGGCCGCCCTGGCGATTGAAAATACCCGCCTGCGCGGGCGCGTCGAGCGGTCGGCGGTGGAAGCCGAACGGGGCCGGCTGGCGCGCGAACTGCACGATTCGGTCACGCAAACGCTGTTTTCCGCCAGCCTGATCGCAGAAGTGCTGCCGCGCGTGTGGCAGGACGACCCGGCGGAAGGGCGCGACCTGCTGGAACAGGTGCGGCTGTTAACACGCGGCGCGCTGGCCGAAATGCGTACCCTGCTGCTGGAACTGCGCCCGGCGGCGCTGCTCCAGGCGGAACTGGCCGACTCGCTGCGGCATCTGGTGGACGCGACGGCGGCACGGGCCGGTTTTCTCGTCCGGCTGTCCGTTATCGGGCGCGCGCCGCTGCCCGCCGAGGTTAAGGTCGCCCTTTATCGTATCGCCCAGGAGGCGCTGAACAACGCCGCCAAACATTCTGACGCGGCCCAGGCTGCCGTCACGCTGGACTGCCAGCCGGGGCGCGCGGAACTGCTGATCTGCGACGATGGGCGCGGCTTCGACCCCCAGGCGATTCCGCCCGCGCGGCTGGGGCTGGGCATCATGGCCGAACGCGCGCAGGCCGTCGGCGCATCGTTAACAATCGAAAGCCAGCCGGGCTGCGGCACGTCAATCGCCGCCCGGTGGGAGGATAAAGGATAGGCCGGTGGCGATACGAGTTTTGATCGTGGACGACCATAAAATGGTGCGTAAGGGGCTGCGTACCTTTTTAACCGCCTTTCCTGATCTGGAAATGGTCGGGGAGGCGAGCAGCGGGGAAGAAGCCGTCCGGGTATGCGGCCAGCTTCGCCCGGACGTGGTGCTGATGGACCTGGTGATGCCCGGCATGGACGGCGCAGCGGCCACCGAAGCCATCCGCGCCAACTGCCCGGATATAAAGGTGATCGCGCTCACCAGCTTCCCGGAAGAAGACCTGGTGCAGCGGGCGCTCAAGGCCGGGGCGATCAGCTACCTGCTCAAAAATGTCGAGGCCGAAGAACTGGCGAACGCCATCCGCGCGGCCTACGCCGGGCGCTCCACGCTGGCGCCGGAGGCCGCGCAGGCGCTCATTCACGCCGCCACCCGCCCGCCGGAGATCGGCCACGACCTCACCGCCCGCGAGCGCGAGGTGCTGGCGCTGATGATCGAAGGGCTAAACAACGGCGAGATCGCCGCCCGCCTGACGTTGAGCGACTCGACCATCAAGTTTCACGTCAGCAACATCCTCTCCAAACTGAGCGCGGAAAGCCGCACCGAGGCCGTCGCCATCGCGCTCCAGCATAACGTGGTGCGGAAATAACCTGCCCAACCGGCCAGGTTAGAATCCCCCCAGACTGAGGGTGACGGGGGATGATTTTTGTTTTAGACTGTTAAAAATAATCAGGGGGAAAAATCATGAGCGAACCGATCAAAACGCAGCACAAATGTGAATCCTGCCCGCTGCGCGCCCGCGCCGAAGCCAATCCGAAATCCTTCATGGCGCGGCTGTGGCACTGGCACACTACCTGGTGCCCCGGCTGGAAGGCTTACCAAGCCGACCTGGCAAAACAGAAGTAGGGGAATATCGAAGCGGCCAAACGCCCGGCCTCGTCAGCCGGTTAATCCTCATCGAATACCGTTTGCCGGCGGGGCAGGCGGACGATCATGGTCGTTCCCTGCCCTTCCTGGCTTTCGACCGCGATAACCCCGTCGTGCAGCATCACACAGTCATGAACCACTTTTAAGCCCAGCCCCGTCCCGCTGATGGCCTCGACATTGCTGCCGCGATAAAAAGCCTCGAACAGCCGCGCCTGATCTTTTTTCGGGATGCCGATGCCCCGGTCGCTGATGCGAAAGACCACGTAGCTGTCCTCAAAAGACAGGTCAAGGCGGACTTCGCTGCCAGGGCTGGAATATTTTATGGCGTTAACCAGCAGATTGTTCAGGATGTGCCGCAGCAGTTTGGCATCCACCGGCATTTCGTAGATGCCATCCTCCGCCGTAAAAATACAGTGATGGTCGCCGCCGATGGTGGACTTCACTTCTTCGATTAACATCTGGCAGAACTGTTTAACATCCAGGTGAACCGGCTGGAACTCCAGGCGGTTGAGTTCGGCGCGGATGATGACCGAAATTTCGTCCAGCATGTCCTCCAGGTGGCGAACCTGCGCCAGGATGGACATCACCCGGTCATGGCGCTGGTGGTCGCTCATCCGGTCGGCGTAGCGGTCGAGCATTTCGGCAGCCGTTTGGATCACCGCCAGGGGAGTGCGAAACTCGTGCGAGATGGTGGACATAAACAGGCTTTTGACATTGCCCAGTTCTTTTTCTTTGTCCAGCGCCACCCGCAGCCGCTCCTGCTCCAGCAGCGATTGTTCGGCCTGCTTCCGCAGCGTCACGTCAATGTGCAGCGCGACGAAGTTAATCAGATGGCCGTCGTCGTCAAAAACCGGATTGATGTTAATTTCGTTCCAGAAGGGCGAGCCGTCTTTACGGTAGTTGAGGATGGTGCAGTTGAGCGAACGCACGGCGCGGAAGGCTTCGTCCATACGCCGGACGGCTTCCGCGTCGGTGTCCGGCCCATGTAAAAGCCGGCAGTTCTGGCCGATCACTTCTTCGGGGCGGTAGCCGGTGATGCGGCTGAAGCCGGCGTTAACGAACACGATCGGGTTGTCGGGCAGGCTGGGGTCGGTGATAATGACGCCGATGCTGAAGCTGGCGATGGCCGCCGCGAACTGATAATTGGTTTTGACGGCCAGGTTGAGCGCCTGCTCGGTGCGTTTACGCTCGGTAATGTCCCGCAGCGACAGCAAATAAGCCGGAAAACCCTCCCACTCGGTCTGCACCACCCGCATTTCTACGGTCGCTACCTCGCCGGGGCGCTGCAAAACTTCCAGTTCGGTGATTTCCCCGGCGCTGACCGGAAAACCCAGCAGCGAGTCCAGCAGATCGCTGGCCGGGCGGTTGAACAGCCGTTCGGCGGCGGGGCTGACGAAACGAATGACCCCTTCCTCGTCCACCACCACGATGCCATCGGAGTTGCGCGCGATCAGGCTGTGAAAGCGCGCCTCGCTGGTTTCCAGTTGATGCCGCACCGCCTCCAGCCGGCGGCGCTGCACCACCAGCTGCAGCGACCGCAGCAGCAGGTCGCGGGTCAGGCCGTCGTTCGGCAGAGAATCCCACACGCCCTCTTTGGGTACGCCGTCGTCGGTGGATGTCAGCGCGATCACCGGCAGCCGCCGCAGGACGGCGGACAGGTCGCCGGATTTCACCTGATCGCAGTTGGCGATCACGATGCCGTGCGCGGAAGCCAGTTCGTCCGGGTGGTTAACCGCCTGTACGGCGGCAAACGGCGTGCGCGCCAGCCATTCGCCAACACGCGCAGTCTGGTCAGCCGAAAGCCGAAACAGAAAAATGGGATTCCATGCCGCGTTGTGTTCCATGCCGCTCATAAACCATTCGTGCTTCAGCAGTTAAAAACGACCCCCGACAGCGGATTTAAGCGCGCTGTCCGGCCTTTAGAAATATAAGTCATCGAAAGCCGCCTCCTGCCGAGCTTACATCCAGACCTAAGGCGCTCAGAATCCTCTGTGTATCGGATAAATCGCCGATGACGCGGCGGCGGGGCAGCGGCAGTTCGTAGGGGTGGCTAACACATTGTCCAGTTCGGCCAGATGCGGTTTTTCCAGCACGTCAATAATCACCAGTTCGTAGCGGCCTTTCAGGTATTCCTCGCACAGGCGCTGAAGCGTGAGGATCGCGCGTTCGGTACGCGGCGTTCGTCCGGCGATGTACAATTTTAACAGATAATTATTCATGGTTTGGCTTCCGTCGGGTGAGAGCCGCATTCATAAAATCGGGTTGCGAATCGCCGGCGGTAGGTAGTTCCGGCAAAACCCCACCAGACGCCCCCTTCAATTCCAGCACCAAAATACAACCTTCCTCGTCATAAATAATAAATATTGGAAATTGAGCGCCAGACATCACGCCCCTAAATTACAATAAATCAGTCCACCTTGCATTCGCCCATCAAAAGGTCTAAAAATTCAAACCCAATCCAAATTGTACCCTTACCTGGCCGACCTACTTGACACCCGGCACACTTTGTGCTACAGTATATGCAATTTAACCGCCTAAGTGGGTAATTAGAATAGAGGTAAAGGCATGGCCGACCGGGATTTCATTCTTGCTCCACAAACATCCACCATTACGGTGAGCATCGCGCTGGAGCCGGTCTACAATGCGCTCAACAGTTTGATGCTGGTCGCCTCGCCCGAATCGCGCTCCGGCTTTGGCGAGTGGGTGCTGCAAACGGCGGCGGCGCTGCCGCCCGACCTGGCGCGCCGTCACTGGCTGGTGTTCGAGGCGTTTTTCGCCGCCATCGAACCGGAGCAGAACTGGCCGTCCTTTGCCGATTATGTGGATCATCTGGCGATGCAGGAGGCCGTTGTTTTGCGCGACCGCGCCGTGAGCTGGATACGCAAAAAAGAGCTGGAGGGCATTAACGTCCCAGACATAGACACCATCCTGCGCGATAAATCGGCTTTCCTGGACACCATCGAAGCCATTTACGCCCGGAAAAACACCGAAAAAGACCCGATGTATGATTTTGAAGCCAACAAGCAGCGGTACGCAGAAGCCCACGACCTGCTGCAAGACCCGCCCGCACTCAAGGCGCTTATCATCAACCACCTGCGGACGATGTGGAACAATTGGTTTGCCCCGGAATGGGCGCACGTGCTGCCCATGCTTCAGGAGTCGGTGGACGCCTTCCGGCAGCTGGATTACAGCCGGATGACGGCCCTGGAAGCGGTGCGAACCGTGACCGGGCGCGATTTCACCGGCATCTGGGAAGAATGGGGCGAGCATCTGATTTTTGTGCCGTCGGCGCACATCGGGCCTTACGTCACCCGCTTTGAGAAGGATGGCGCCGTGCTGCTGATCTTCGGCGCGCGGCTGCCGGAAGGCGCGCGGGTTACATCCCCCGCCCTCAGCCGCTCCGAACTGCTGGTGCGCCTGAGCGCCCTGGCCGACGATACCCGCCTGCAAATCCTGGAACTGCTGACCCAGCACGACGAACTATGCGCCCAGGATGTGATCGAAATGCTTAATCTCAGCCAGTCGGCGGCGTCCCGTCATCTGCGGCAGCTGACCGCCACCGGCTACCTGATCGAACGGCGGCGCGAAGTCGCCAAGTGTTACAGCCTGAATCCGCGGCGGGTGGACGATACGCTGCAGGCGCTCAAACGCTTCTTACGCAAATAAGCACGCGCTCACCGCAGCCCGTTTTTACACCGGCCAGACGCTTCCCGCGCCTGGGTTGTCTTAAAGTTTGCTGATCGCCGGGCTAACCAGCCAAGTTATTGATGAGGAGCGTCCTCATGTTTAACAATCACGAATACCTGAACCGCATTTATCACAACCACCGTCACCAGGAACTCATGCGCCGGGCGGAACGAAAACACCTGCTCCGCCATCTGTCCAGCGGTCGCCCGGCGGCCATCCGGTTCTACAAACCGATTCTGGCCCTGCTGGGGCATTGGATGGTGCTGTCGGGAACCTATCTCCAGCGGAAATCCGGGGCGCTGGCCGACTCCTCCCGGACAGCGGCGAAACCCATCAAACCGGCTTCATCAGCCTGGGGCGCATAAAATTGATGCGGTCGGGCGGGGGCGGGCCTTAAATTCCGTCCCCGCCGTGTCCGGGCTTCCCTGACCGCCGGAAATCCGTTATGGTAGGGGTGTTTTACCGGCTGCCGCATCAGGAAGGCTGAAGCTTGAAGCAACCCCGCCGCGCCCGTTTATGGGCGATTCCCATCACCACGACCCTTCTGATTCTGTTTTTTGTTAGCGCCCTCGACCCGACCTTTCCACCGCCGGAACGCGCCGACTGGCCGACCGATGACTGGCATGAGGCCGCGCCCGAAATTGTAGGACTCGACGGCGGGCGGCTGCAAACGATGGAGCGGCACATCGAAACCGATCTGCCGCACATCTACAGCGTTTTGATCGTGCGGTACGGGTATCTGGCCTACGAACGCTATTACCAGGGATTCCATGCCGGCTTCCCTTTTGAGGTCGCCTCTATCACCAAAAGTATCACCTCAGCGCTGGTCGGCATCGCGCTTGATGAAGGCTATTTACAGAGTCTCGATCAAAGGGTGATGGACTTTTTCCCCGATCTGGCCGCGCCGGAACTGGACTCGCAGACCGGCGAGCTGACCCTGCGCCACCTGCTGACCATGACTTCCGGTTACAGCTGGTCGGAAGACGGCCCCTGGCGCTGGCCGCGTTCAGGAAGCTGGTTTGCGTTCGCGCTCAAAATGACCATCGCGGACAGCCCCGGCGCGCGTTTTGGTTATAACACGCCCGCCGCGCACCTGCTTTCCGGGGTGCTGGCCCGCGCCGCCGGCCAGAGCGCCGCCGACTTCGCCCAGGCGTTTCTGTTCGAGCCGCTGGGTATCGCCAGGCCGGACTGGATGACCGACCCGGAAGGATATACGACCGGGGCGCATGGTTTATCCCTCCGCGCGCGCGACCTGGCGAAGTTCGGCTATCTGTATCTGAATCGCGGCCAGTGGGACGGGCGGCAGATCGTCCCGGCGGCATGGGTAGACGAGTCCACGCGCCGGCAGGTCAGCGGCGGGTTTCCGCAAGGGGAAGATTACGGCTATCTGTGGTGGGCGACCGCCGAGGCAGGGCATCCGGCCTATTTCGCTGCCGGCTACGGTGGGCAGTATGTCGAAGTCATCCCGGCGCTGGATATGGTGGTGGTCATCACATCCGCGATGGACGATCTTCACATCGAAAACCGCCGGCTGGTGGCCGCTTTTATCGTGCCGGCGGCCCGGCCATAAAGCCGCGTTCGTTTAACGCGGGCGGCGCGGTTCGGGCTTGCGATACTTGGCTTCCCACCCGGCGCGTTGGTCGGGTTCGCCCTGGCGGGTTTTCCATTCGGCGCGGCGGTCAGGTTTGTGATATTTAGCTTCCCACTCGGTGCGGGCGGGGTGATATTTAATCGTATGCTGCCGCCAGTCCTTGCCAGACCGGGCATAACGGTTCTGGGCGAATTTGGCGGCCAGGATTGCCATCACTTTTAATAACATTTCCCCTCCTTTCCGCTTGGCGCGCGCAAAGCCTGCTGTCATAATCATAACCGATTTAGCTTCGATGTGGATATAAAAAGCGATGAGCCTTTGATGGTACGCATCGAATACCTTCTGGTCGGCGTGGCGCTGTTTTTATGCCTGGGCATCCTCGCCAGCAAGTTCGCCGCGCGTTCGGGGATTCCGGCGCTGCTGCTGTTTCTGCTGATCGGGATGCTGGCCGGCTCGGACGGGCCGGGCGGCATTTATTTCGACAGTCCCTGGCTGGCGCAGGCGGTCGGCGTCACCGCGCTGGTGTTGATCCTTTATTCCGGCGGCCTGGATACCCGCTGGACGGATATTCGCCCGGTGTTGTGGCATGGGCTGGCGCTCTCGACAATTGGCGTTTCGCTGACGGCGCTGGCGGTGGGGCTGTTCGTCAGCCATTGGCTGGGTTTTAGCCTGCCGGAAGGCATTCTGCTGGGCGCGATTATTTCCTCAACCGATGCCGCCGCCGTGTTAACGCTGCTGCGCGGCAGGGGGGTATATCTCAAAGCGCGGTTGAAGCCGCTGC
>QUBZ01000199.1 GCA_014338005.1 Chloroflexota bacterium
GATCTCAGCAAGCTGTTCGTCAGTAAGGGTGAAGTTGACTCGTCGGCTCATGCCTCAAGTCTACTCCATTCGTGGATTTCTTTCGACTACTGGCTTAGATACACATCGGCCAGCGCCAGCGAAGGATACTGCTCGACAATCGTTTCCGGCGTAGCACCCTGGCGAAAAGCGAAAATGACCAGATCGAGCAGAACCCGCGTGCCGCCAACCCGAATCGTCCCGCTTTCATCTGTCTGTAAAGGTACGGCCACCGCATCCGGCATATCCATTATCGGGTATCCTCTCGTCATACTGAATACTATCCAGTTTAGCATAAATGTCCCCTGTTTCTGAAACCTTTCCCTGATGCTTCGCACAAAACGCAACGCCGCGCTACCGCCGGGGCAGGCCGATCAGCAGCGCCAGCGGCCCCAGCAGCAGCACCCACATGGCCGCCCCCAGGCTGATTTGCTCCGCCAGCAGGCCGATTCCCAGCGGAACGAAGACGCCGCCCAGGCTGAATACCGTGCCGACCGCCATCACCGAGCCGCTCTGCCCCGGCATAGCGGAGTACAGCCGCCCCTGTAAAATGGCGTACCAGCCGGCGTTAAAGAAGCCCATCAGCGCCAGCGCGGCCAGCTTGAGCGCCGGGTCGTCCACCAGCAGAAAAGCCGGGAACAGCGCCAGTTCCAGCGCCGCGCTTATACGCAGATAAATCAACCCAGATACGCGCTCCAAAAGCGGGATGAGCAGAAAATCACCGACCAGCCCCACGCCCGTCCACAGCGCGACTGCCGCCCCGGCTTCGATTTCGCTCACGCCCACCACATCCACGAAATACAGCGCCAGATAGCCGAGCAGCACATCCAGCATCAGGTCGGAAAACTGGAGCAGAACCAGCCAGCGCACGACTTCGCGCCGCCGCAGCGCCAGCAGCGCATCCTTCACCCCCTGTAAAAAGCTCGCCCGCGCCGGCCCGGTTTCGTGGCCGTTGGGGAAGGGGAAACGCCGCGCGACCAGCAGCAGCCCCACCGTCAGCGCCGCCATCAACAGAAACACGTCCCGCCAGCCGCCGCCCAACCCGACCGCCGCCCCCAGCAGCAGCGGCCCGCCGACCACGCCCAGCGACCCGGCCAATGTCCAGCGCGCCATATTCTGCTCGTGGCGCGTCGGGTCAAAATCCATCAGTGCCGCCTGCGACAGGCTGACGAACGCGCCCGACGATGGGTAAAAAACGATGAAGGACGCCATCAGCAGCGCGAAATCCTGGCTGACGCCGGTGAGCAGCAGCGCCGCCGCGAAACACACCCCGCCGCCCAGGATGATAAGCCGGCGCTTCCACACATCGCCCAGGATGCCGATGAGCGGCTCGATGAAACTGGCGATCAGTCCGGGGATGGACAGCAGCAGCCCCACCTGGGCATAGGTCAAACCCAGGTCGTCGCGGATGAGCGGCCAGGCCGCCTCTCGCACGCCGAACACCAGCTCGTCCAGCAGTTCGATGGCAAGCAGCGCCAGCACAAAAACCGACACCTGGCGCAGCCGCCGCTGTGTTTTGACCATCATATGCAGTTGTCCTTTCTGATGCAGGCTTCCGTCTCGACCGGACGGCGCGGAGAATCAAAAACGGCGAGACGCGCGCGGCGCGATTCGCCTGAGGCCTTCACAATATACGATTGGTGGTCAATCAGGAACTAATTGGGCGGGTGCATGGCCGATTCCCTGCCTCGTCCGAATGGTAAATTTAATAATAAATGCAATGCGGCCTCAAACGCAAGGGGCGATTATGAGCAATGACACCTCCTGCCCATGACGGATGGCACTCCCCGCGCTGTACGCGCCTTTGTAAAAACCCTCGATGTTTATTTAACCTCGCTGAATGAGGGGAAAATCCGTGAAAATCTTTTTTGTCCTGCTGCTGGCGCTGGCCGCTGCTGCCCCGGCGCGCGCGCAGACGCCCGACGATCTGAGAGGCGCGGTCATCGAAAGCGAATTCATCGCCACCCATGCCGCCGCCGACATCAACCGGATGATCGCTTCGTTTTACCCCGCCGAGCAGGTTTTGCCGGCCCGCTTCGCCGCCGACGAGTACCGCGTGCGGTTCGGCAGTCTGTATCAAAAAGACCAGCCGATTGAGATTCTGGCGCAGGTATTCATCCCGCGCGCCGAGCAGCCGGCTGAGTTTCCCGTGTTCGTCATGGGGGCCGGTTCGACCGGCCTGGCCGACAAATGCGCGCCCTCGCAGGAGCGGCCGGCCGTCCAGAGCTGGGGCAATTACAAAACGTTTTTGCTGACCATCGCCACCCAGGGATATATCGTCATCATGCCGGATTACGCCGGCTTTAACGACCCCGACCGCATCCAGCCCTATTATGTGGCCGAAATGGCCGGCCGTGTCCTGCTGGACGCCGGGCGGGCGGTTTATGACCTGTTCGCGTCGGAAGCCGGTTACGTGCAGCCGGAAAACGCCGCGCCGCTGGATGTGGTTTTTGTGGCCGGTTATTCCCAGGGCGGGCAGTCGGTTTTTGCCGCCAAAGACCTGTGGGCGGCCTACGCGCCGGAACTGCCGCTGGCCGGCATTATCGGCTACGCGCCCGTCACCAACATGCAAAGCCACATGCTGACCCTGCCGCAGCTTACGCCCTACCGCCTGTACGCCTGGGCGGATTATTACGGGGCGGACAAAGTGCCGCTGGAGGAAATTTTTACCGACTACTGGCTGCCCACCCTGGAAGACGACGTATTAAACCTGTGTGTGATGGATGCCGTCGGGCGTTTTAGCGCCAACCCGGCGGAGATGTACCGTCCGGCCTTTTTAGAGGCGCTCCAGAACGGCACGGTCGGCGCACTGTTCCCGGAACTGGATAAACTGCTGGAACTGAATAATCCTGGCTTCGTGCAGAACGACATCCCGGCGCTCATCGTCCAGGGGACGGAAGACCGCACGCTGCCGATGGCCGTTCACGAGCGGTTCGTGGAGCGTTACTGCGCGGCGGGCAACCGGCTGACGGAACTCGTCCATGCCGGCGTGAACCACTTTAATGCCCGCCAGGTCAGCTATCATGAAGTGCTGGACTGGATGCAGCAGATCGTTGGCGGCCAAACACCGCCCCAGGACTGCCCGTAGACTATTTCTGCCGGGGGGCAGGCCGCCGGTTTGCCCTCTGGCCGCATTTTTCGCATAGTTTTTTACCGCGCGGTCGTCTATACTTATTGAGGAGTGAAAGCCAGTTGAGATGATGTAGAATCATGAACATGGCAAAAAGGACGTTTCACCTCAACGAAGAAGAAAAGATCACGTTTCG
>QUBZ01000002.1 GCA_014338005.1 Chloroflexota bacterium
GGAATAGTAGACATACAAAGACCTCTGGTTGGCTTGCGATTTCACACTTCAAGCTTTACCAAAGGTCTTTCTTTTTCTCAACTACTGCCAAACTTCAGTGATGTGACCCAAGTCACATCACGTTGAGGGAGCTAATGCGCCTCTTGAAGCGCAATCGCGCGCAGCGCGTCGAGGTTGAGGACGAGGATGCAGCGTCGGGTTATACGAATCAGGCCGTCATCTTCAAACTTTTTGAAGACGCGGTAAACCACTTCGCGGGCCGTGCCGACCATTTCGGCAAATTCCTGCTGCGAAAGCAGCCGGTCGAAGACGATGCCTTCATCGTGCGGCTGGCCTTCCAGTTCGGCGCGCGCCAGCAGCACGGTCGCCAGCCGCGATGTTACATCCCGAAAGGCCAGGTCATGCACCAGGGTGACAAATTGTTTGAGCCGGTCGGTAATCAGCCTCAGAAAAACTTCCTGGAAATCCGGGTGTTCATCAAGCAGGGGTTGGAGTACGTCCGGCGATAAATAAATGGCCGTAACCGGCGTAAGCGTGGTCGCCGAGTAAGGGCTGGGCGCGCCGGTCGGCAGCGACTCTGCACCCAGACAGTCCCCCGGAACAGGCAGCGCCAGAATCTGGCATTTATCTTTGGATTGGCGATACAGCTTCACCCGGCCTGTTTGCAGCACATACAGCGCCGCCGGCGGGTCGCCCTGGCGGTACAGGACAGCCCCGGCAGCATATTCTGCCCGCACGGCTTTTTCCGCAATGCAGCGCCGCGTGCGCGGGCTGAGTGCAGCAAATAGCTGAATTTGGGCTAACAACTCTACGCTGACCGCCATATAACAGCCGCCGCTACAGGGACTATGCAATCAGCATAGGGGAAGGTGGGACGGCATGATGTGACCTAAATCACGTGTTACTTCGATGATCTTTGCATCTCGCCGGCACACGGAGGGAGCAGCGCATCGAAGTTCAGGATGATGATGCGCCCGGTTTCGTTCCGCACAATTCCCTCTCTTTCCAGCAGGTTAAGGTGGCGAGTCACCACTTCGCGCACCGTCCCGGAAAGCGCCGCCAGCTTTTCATGCGTCAGTTCGACCGTCGGCTGCTGCATCTCCCGGTTGGCGTAAACCAGCAGGCAGTCGTTAATACGATCCGCGACCGTCCACGCGCCCAGCGCCTCGCTCACCTGGGCGAGATGCTGGAGCCGCTGGCTGTATACGTGCAGCAGCGCCTTAACCACCTGTGGGTCGCGCGCCCTTAACTGCTGAAATGCCTCATCCGGCAGCACAAAAAGAGTCACCTCATCAAGCGCCTGGGCGGTTGCGGGGTTTTTTTCCATGTTAAACAGGGGGCAGCTTCCAAAACACTTGCCCCTGTTCATTAAACACAGCCCTTGAATACGCCCGTTCAGGGAATGTTTGATGATTTTTACCCGCCCCTGCGCGACAAACCACAGCGCGCCAGCCGGTTCGCCTTCGACAAAGATGATCTGCCCTGGAGCATAATGATAGCGCATCATAACGGCAGCCAGTCGCCGAAGCTGTTCCTGAGGAATATCCTGAAATGCCGGCATTTCCAGCAGTTCCTCAAACTTCACCGCTAAAGACTCGGTCGCCATCTTACGATAATCCAGATATATTAACGAACGGCAGGTTTTTTTAGTATAACGCAAACACCAACCCGGTGACAGCAGAGCTGTGCTGTATCATGAAATGCTACTGGCGCGCGGTCGCCGTTCCATGTAAACTGGCACGGCATACTGTCAGGAGTATCTCACGATATGGGCAGATCGAGCAGAAGGCGAACCAACTCGCGGGGGCGCAGCGCGCGGAACACGGCTTATCGCGGCAAAAGCCCTGCCGAAGCGCGGGCGGAACATCTGACCTGGTTCTTCCTGGTTCTTATTTTTGCTGTTTTACAGCTCTTTAATCAAAATAACATTGCCATCCAGCCCTGGCTGGTCCCGCTGTCCGGGGCCATCGTATTAATCGGTTCGGGCATTTACCAGTACTCGCGGCACTGGCGCGTCAGCCCGGTCACTTGGCTGGCCGGCGGGCTGCTGTTTTTCCTCACCTTAATCAATATCAACTTCCTGCAAGAACGCAGTTTCCTGGGCGAGTCGCTGATTATCTTCGCCGGGGTAATTTTAATCGGGCTGTTGACGGGCGAAACATAGTGGTAAAATAATTACAGTTCGTCCGCCTCAATAAACGTCTACGGAAATGAGCGCGTTTGAAATGGCAGACTCGGTCAACCATATAACTGTTGAAGATGTCCGCAAGCTGGCACTTCCCCTGGGAACGCGCGTGGTTGCCGGGGACGGCCATCTCAACCGTTCTGTCACCTGGACGACAGTGATTTACCTGGAAAACAAAACGCCGGCCAAAGCCCTCCAGCGCGGCGAAATGGTGCTGGTGGCCCCGCCGGAAACCAATAACGTCCGCCAGATCACCGATGTGGATGTGGTGCGCTGGGCCTCGGACATGCAGGCCAGCGCCGTCGTCCTCAGCGAAAACGCCTCCCCCACCGCCATTGCCGAGGCCAACGCTTTCGGGATGCCGGTGATGGTGCTTCCCGGCGGCAGCCGCGTGCGCCTGGTGGAAAAAACCGTCGTCAGCCTGCTGGTTGACCGCAAAGGGCAGCTTGAGCGCCGCGCCACCCAGATTTACCGGCAGCTTACCCAGATTTCGTCGCGCAACGAAGGTATGGCCGAACTGGTGAACGCGATGGCGCGGCTCACCAACAAATCCATCGTCGTCCAGGACAAACGCCTTAAGACGCTCGACAGCGCCGTTCAGCCCGGTTTGATCGGCAGTTGGGATGATGTTGAAAACTTTTTGAAGAACCTGTACAGCCTGCCCATCGAGTTTCAGGATCGCCTCCGGGTGGGCGAAGTCGAAAACCCGGCACTGCTGCAATCCCTGCCCATACCGGGCCTGGCACGGCTGGTCGCGCCGATCATCACCCGTAATATCGGGCGGGGTTATCTGTCCATCATCGGGCGCGAAGGCGACCTGGACGATATTGACCTGCTGGTGGCCGAACACGGCGCTGCTGCCTGCGCGTTGGAGATGGCAAAAGCCAAAGCCATCAGCGACACCGAAAAACGCCTGCGCGGCACTTTCCTCGACCGCCTGCTGCTGGGGGATGTCAGCCAGCAGGAAGCCGTTCGCCAGGGCGAGCGTTTTGAGCATGACATGACTCAGCCCCACGTCGCCATCGTGCTGGCCTGGCAGGGGGACAAAACGCCTTCCAGCCGGCGGCTGGAAACGCTGGTGAACCAGGTGGTCGTCGCCCAGCGCGCCGCCGCGCTGGTCTGGCAGCGCGAAAAAGAAAACGAGCTGATCGTTTTCCATGCCACCGATACCAAAGACCCGATTGATACCAGCATGAAACTGGCGAAAGCCTTCGTCCAGGAAATTCAGCGGCAGTATCCCGGCACGCGCTTCGCCATCGGCCTCGGCCAGCCCGCCCGCGAGATTTCCGCCTGGCGCAACAGCCACCGGGATGCCGTCCAGGCGTTGGAACTGGCCGCCCGTTTGCAAACCGATACGCCCCTGTACATCGGCGATCTGGGCGTCTACCAGTTGATTTTGAGCCTTTCGGATCGTGAAAAGCTGCTGGCCTTTTGCGACAAAACCTTAGGCGCGCTGGTTGAATACGACATGCGCCAGCGTGCCGACCTGATTAAAACGCTGGAAGCCTTTTTCGCCTGTCATGGCAACCTCAGCCAGACGGCGGATATGCTGATCGTCCACCGCAATACGCTGCTGTACCGTATGAACCGCATCAATGAAATCGCCGAAATTGACCTCAACCGGCCCGAAACGCGCCTCGCCCTGCATCTGGCGCTGACCATCCGCCGGCTGCTGGCGATGAATTAACCTGTTGTGCAGGGCGCATAAACCCTTCGTTCGTAATTTCTGGTAATTTACCCTTAAACGGCGTAATACTGTTCCGGCTGTTCGGATTCAGGCAGATCGTATAACTTTATTCGGCCATCCCCCGGTAATTCGCCCAGAAAGATCGCGCCGGCGGCAGCCATCCCCGCCCCGTACACCGCGCCGGACGCCAAATTGTACAATATACACAGCCCCCTTTTGGTAGTATTCATGATATTCATCAGTTAAATTGCTATCCTCGGAATTTTGTCTTTTGAATCCAGACAAACCAGGTTTCACGAGGGACGTAACCATGCCAGAAAACGACTGTACTAACCCTACCCCTGGCTTGCACCCCATTGACATCCAGGAGCGCGACGCCTGCGCGCTTATATGCGCCGTTCGTAAAGGCGGCCAGCCCACACACGGCAACGTCAAACGCACCATTGAAGCCCTCACCCGTATGGGGCATCGCACCGGCTTTGTAGACGGCGAGGGCGACGGCGTGGGAATCATGACCGACATTCCGCGCCAGCTGTGGATGAAAAAACTGGCGAAAGCCGGGCTGCGGGCCTCGCTGGCGAGCAGCCGCAGCTTCTGGGTCGGCCATGTGATGATCCCGGTCGCGGCGCGGGGGAACGCTTATGCCCTGGTCGAGCAGATCGTCCAGCGGCTTGCCGATGCCGGGCTGGATGTCCTGGTCGAAGAACCCGGCGAGGTGAATCGCGGCGACCTGGGGCCGAACGCCCAGAAAAACGAGCCGGCCTTCTGGCAGATCGCCGGCATGAACGGTGACGTGCCGGGCCACCTGCTGGAAACAACCCTCTTTAACGCGCAAACGCAGCTTGAACGCAGCCTGGGCGTGCATTTTCCGTCGCTTTCGGCCTACAGCGTCGTTTATAAAGTGCAAGGGACGGTCGAAATCCTGCGCCGTTACTACCCGGAACTGCGCGACCCGGATTATGCCTCCAGCGTGACGCTGGGACATGCCCGTTACAGCACCAACACCAACCCGATTTTTGAGCGCGCACAGCCCTTTAACGCCATCGGCCACAACGGTGAATTTAATACCATCTCCCGAATGCGCCTGGAAGCCGAGATGCTCGGTATTGACCTCGCCCCCGGCAATTCCGACTCGCAGGATGTAGACCGGGTGATTCGCGCGCTGTGCATGAATTTCGGTCTGGATTTAATCGAGGCGATGGAATACATCTTCCCACCTTTCGGCCACGATCTCATCCAAAACGCGCCGGAAATTCACGCCCTGTACGAACACATTCGCCAGGCGTTCGGGCCGTTCGCGCAGGGGCCGGCGGCGGTGGTCGCGCGTCTGGGCGACCTGTGTGTGTTCAGCGTGGATGCGTTGGGGCTGCGCCCGCTGTGGTTTGGCGAAAGCGAAAAAGAATATTTCGCCACTTCTGAACGCGGCGTTTACACCCTCGATTCAATGTCGGTGGACAGCAAACCACTTGCGCCGGGCGAAAAAATCGCCGTCAGAATCACGCCCGGCCACGCGCTCGAAGTCCTGGACTACCCGGCCATCCAGCGGCACATGCTGGCGCGCTTCCGGGAACGCGGCATTCAAGCGCCGGACGCGCCCGCCGGCTTCTGGGCGCTCGGCGACCTTCGCAGTCCATCGGCGCCCGCCTACCGCCGCAACGGGCATACCGCCCCGGCTGCCGAGCCGGTTCCGGTGGCAATAGCCGAAGCCGAGATGCTGCCCGAACCGCTGCCGGCGGTGCGGCCAGCCGCCGCCCTGCCCTGGCAGGAACGGCAGACACCCCTCAACACCACCACGATGGCGGCCCTGGGCTGGGAGCGTTTTCACGTCGCTTATGTGGAAGCCATCGCCGAATCGTTCAAAGATCAGGTCGGCTCATTGGGGTGGGATGGCCCGCTGGCGGCCCTCAGCCATACGCGGGTGAACCTGGCCGATTATTTTAAGGAAACCGTCGCCGTCGTCACCAATCCCGCCATTGACCGGGAACGCGAACGCGCGCAGTTTTCGACCCGCGTGCTGGTGGGGGCGCGCCCTCCGGTTGACCGCTCCCCGGCTGATGGCGATATCCTCATCCAGTTACAGACTCCCCTGCTGCTCGGCGGGCATCCATCCCTGGGCGAAAGCGACGATATGCGCGCCGCCGCCGACCAGCATGGCACGCTGACCATTGAAGACCTGCTGGAGCAGTTTGGCGACCGCTGCGCGATCTTTTCCCTGGGCGCTGCGCTGGACGAAAGCATCGAGGAAGCCCTCAACCGCTTGCAGCGCGCGGCAGTCGAAGCGGTGCGCGGCGGCATCCAGTGTATCGTGCTGGACGATACCGACGTTTACAGCGGCCAGCGCCTGTGGCTGGATCCCCTGCTGGCGACCGCCGCGATTGACCGGGCGCTGCGCCAGGCCGACGACCAGCCGAACCTGCGGCGGCGCGTGGGACTGGTGGTGCGCTCCGGCGCGCTGCGCGACCTGCATGATCTGGCATTGTGCCTTGCCCTGGGGGCGAATGCCGTGCTGCCCTACGCCATGTACGCCGTCGGGCTGGGGCTTGCGCCTCGCCCCTCACGCCAGCCCTTGACCTCCGAACAGATCGTCGGCCAGCTCAGCGGCCTGGTGCGGATTATAAGTGCCGGGCTGGAGAAAATCATCTCCACCATCGGCTGCCACGAACTGCGCGGTTACGGCCATTCGTTCAGTTCCATCGGCCTGACGACCGGCGTGGCGGCTTACCTCGGCACGCCCAATTATTTCGGTTCGGAAGGGCGCGGCTTAAGCTGGGACGCGCTGAAGATGGACGCCGAGGAACGCGCCGCCGAAATGCGCGGGGAACGAACCGGCAAACTCGCCAATGCCGACCGGCTGTACCCCAAAATGTGGAAAAAGATCGAAGACATCGCCCAGGGCGAAATGTCCCTTGAGGACTATACCCGCGATATGCTGGAACTGGAAAACACCATGCCCGTGGCCGCCCGCCACATCATCGGGCTGAAAACCGTCGAAAACCCGCCCGACCCCAACCGGGTGGACATCCGCATCAAAGACCACGCCATGCCGGTGGTTATCGGCGCGATGTCGTTCGGCTCGCAGGGCGAGCTGGCCTACAAAGCCTATGGCGAGGCGGCCTACCATCTCAACATCATCTGCATCAACGGCGAAGGCGGCGAACTACCGGATGTGATGGGACGCTACCCCCGCCACCGGGGCAACCAGATCGCGTCGGGGCGTTTTGGCGTTAACATCGCGTTTTTAAACTCGTGTCATTACCTGGAAATCAAAATCGGCCAGGGCGCAAAACCCGGCGAGGGCGGCCAGCTCCCCGGTTATAAAGTCACCGAACAGGTGGCCGCCGCCCGCCACACCCGCCCCGGCATTGATCTGATCTCCCCCAGCAACAACCACGACCTGTATTCGATTGAAGACCTGGCGCAGCTGATTGACGAACTAAAAACCGCCAACCCCAATGCGAAGGTATCGGTCAAAATCCCGGTCGTGCCGGGTGTGGGCGTCATCGCCGTCGGCGTGGCGAAGGCCGGCGCGGACATCATCAACATCGCCGGCTACGAAGGCGGTACAGGCGCAGCCCGGATGCACTCGCTCCGGCATGTCGGCCTGCCGGCAGAAGTGGGCGTCTGGCTTTCCCACCGCGCGTTGTGCGAAAGCGGCCTGCGCGATAATGTGGAACTGTGGTGCGACGGCGGCATGAAAAGCGGGCGCGACGTGGTGAAGATGTTATGCCTGGGTGCAAACCGCGTCGGCTTCGGCACGCTGGCGATGGTGGCGGTCGGCTGTACCATCTGCCGCAAATGTCACGAAGGCACCTGCCACGTCGGCATCACCACGCACATCAAAACCAAAGAAGAAGCCGCGCTTAAGGGCATCAAACACTTCGAGCCGCGCGATTACGAAAACGCCGTCCAGGGCATCTGCAATGTCTTTCACATGCTGGCGGACGACATTCGTTACTGGACGGCGCAGTTAGGCTTCACTCGCACGCAAGACCTGGTGGGCCGCGCCGACCTGCTCCAGCAGATCGCCCTGCACGACCGGGTTGACCTGACGCCGCTGCTCCAGCGCGCGCCGCAAAACCAGAAGCAGCGGCTTCAGCCCGGCGTGGGCCGACGCCTGACGCGCCCGCGCAACACCCTCAGCAAGCAGCTTACGGCCATCATCGCCGAACACGCCGAACGCGGCGACACCGAACTGACCTACGATGACGAACAGGTGATGGCGATGGATCGCGCGCTCGGCACGCACCTGGCCGGGGCGCTCAAACGCGGCGCTTTCCCCAACGCCGACCTGGTGGACGCCGTACACCTCACTTTCAGCAACTCGGCTATCCCCGGCAACGGGTTAGCGGCTTTCATTGACGCGCCGATTGAAGTGCTGGTGGAAGGCGGCGCGCAGGATGGCGTCGCCAAAGGCGCGCGCGGCGGTCGCGTGACCATCCTCAAAGGGCTGAACCATAACGGCCAGCGGCTGGACGGTTCGGTCGGCAAAAGTTTCGCCTACGGCGCGCAGGACGGCCTGTTTATCGTCCAGGGCAACGCCGACACCCGCGCCTGCATCCGGTTGAGCGGCGCGGATGTGATCTTCGGCGGCGAAGTTAAAGAGCCGCTGCATGACGAACTGGGCGGCATCGGCGCGCGCGCCAACCTCAAGGGCTACGCCTGCGAATACATGACCTCTGGCCGCGTGTTGATCCTGGGCGACCCCGGCCCCTGGATGTGCGCCGGCATGTCCGGCGGCGTCATTTACCAGCGCGTGCAGCCGGAGATGAACCTCACCATCGAGGCCATCAGGCGGCGCATCGCTGCCGGCGCGACGGTAGACATTTTCCAGCTTGACGAGCAGGGCGTGGCCGACGTA
This sequence comes from Chloroflexota bacterium, assembly GCA_014338005.1. GTDB lineage: Bacteria > Chloroflexota > Anaerolineae > Aggregatilineales > Phototrophicaceae > CFX2. Next base: position 8,731 of record QUBZ01000002.1, read on the forward strand.
ACCGAACTGCTGCGGCACTACATCCAGACGTTGGAAAACAACAACCAGCCGGAAGCGGCCCAGCACCTTTACGGGCTGCTGGCGCACCCACAGGCGCATTTTGTGAAAATCGCGCCGCCGACTCGCAAAAATTAGACACCATTCGGCATACAGCGTCCGCTGTATCTGTGGGCGCACGTGGGGGAACAAAGGCGAATCCATCGGGTTCGCCTCTACTATTCCCCACACAGGGCTTAATGCCTGCGGCGCGCAACCGGATATAATGAATGAGGTATGCAGAGCTACCGCATAACTAAGGAGCAGCGCATGACTAAAGAAGTCAAAATCATTGTTTTTATCCTCGAACGCGGCCCCGGCTACGAAAGCGAAAACGTCCTCAGCCGCTCCGAGGCAGAATGGGAAATCGCCAAATTATTGAGCGACGGCTGGTCATTCCTGGGCGCGGGCGGCGGCAAGGGCGCACAGGACCTTAATGACATTGGTATGGGGTTTGTCCTGCTGGTTCGAGACACACCGTAGGGACGGCCTTCTGGCCGCCCGCTGTGCCGGACACGCTGTAGCGCGTCCCTACACATCATTTTGATACGATCATCCCTGGGGGCGAGGCGTGCCTCGTCCCCCTGACCCCCGACCTACAAAGACTCCGGGTCTTCAAAATGGGCGCGCACATCCACCAGCGGCATTTCATCGTGCGTCGTCCGCACGCGGGCGCGTTCGCCGCAGTCGCCCACCTGCTCGCACCACCACTCCCGTTCATCCCAGGCCGGCCCCCATGGCCCGCTTTCGGGAAACTGCGCGTGCCACCAGGCGGCGCACGCCTCGCAGCAAAAGTCTCGTTCGGGAGAAGTGCAGGGATCTTTTTGGACAACAGTCTGGCGTGTTGGCCGGATGCGGATGTAAAAATCCATGTCAATTACGGAACCGCAGCCGTCACAGATCAGCATCGGGACGTTTCGGACACTCATCGAACGCCTCCTCAAGCGCATCTTTTCGGCGGTTATCCCCAGTTAACCCCCCCCCCCAGGCCGCGCCAAGTGTTGAATGTCAGCTTTCGTCACGCCGAGCGTAATTTCACCGGCTGATGACGGTCGCCAGAACGCGCTGCACTTTGAGCGCCAGATGCAAAATCAGCCGGTTATCGGCATCATCCAGGTTCATTTCGGTCAGCTCGCTGATTCGTTCCAGCCGGTAAACCAGCGTATTGCGGTGAACGTCCAGGTCGGAGGCGGCTTTGGCGAGGTTGCCGTTGGCCTCAAAAAACCCGTTCAGCGTGCGGATCAGCTCGCCCTGTTTGCGTTCGTCGTGTTCCACCAGCGGCCCCAACGTATCCTGGTAAAAGCGGCGCAGGTGTTCCAGGTTTTTTTCCTTCAACGCCAGCAGCAGCTGGAACAGCTTCAGGTCGCCGTAAAACGTCGTTTCTTCCCGGTCGCCAAGCTGGTTGGCGATGCTGAGCGCATCTTTGGCTTCCCGGTAGGCTTCTCGCAGCGCCGACAGCGCAGCTGCCGGACGGCTGATGCCCGCCCCGACCAAGCCGCTGGGCGTGCGCGTGGCAAGCTGGTCGCGCACTTCCTCCACCACCCGGCGCACCCGCCCGACCATCGCCGGGTTTTCCACCGGGTACAGCGCCACGATCACATCCACGTACTGCCCCACCGCGCCGTTAATCGAGCGGCGCGCCATGTCGTCGCGCACCAGCGAAATTAGCGAATCCAGCGGCAGGGGCGCACCCATTTTTGTCACCGCCCGAAAAACCGCCGCCATATACCCGCCGTTAACGTCAAAACCGGCCTGCTGCGCCCGCGTTACCAGCAGGTCGTCATCGGCGGGCGTGCCGCTCAGCCACATCTGCACCCAGTCGCCGCGCGCCTGCTCCACCGCGAAGGCGATAGCGCGATTTTTCGCCAGTTCAATCGCGCACACGTCCGCGCCGTAGGTCAGCACCAGGCGGTCGAATTCCTCCAGCGTTTCGTTTTTACCGACCAGCGAAAGATAACCCGCCACGCGCTTTTCGACCTTCAGCACCGTCGTATGGCCGAGCGGACTGGTCACAATCGCGCCTTCGGTGTCCGGGGCGCTGGATTCCAGCCAGCTTTGAAACGCGCCATACGGCAGGCTTTGCAGCAGCGCCCGCCCGCTAACGCCGGGGCGGCGAGATACGTTGGGGTACACCTGCGCCATCAGCACTCCGGCATCGTCATGCACGACTACCGGCCTGGCCGTCGCCCGCGCCAGGATTTGTAACAGGCTGTTCAGGTCGCGGTTTTCTGCCGCCAGCCGCGCCAACTGCCGCTGGATTTCCATCGCGCGTTGGGTCATCTGCGCCGTATAGTTGGCGATCAGCGTATTCACGGCCCGCTCGATTTTGGTCAGGCTGCTGTCCTCCGGCAGCGCCAGCAGGCCGATCTGGCTTTCGCCGGCGACGGCCACCGCCGTGTCGGAAATATCGCCGCAGGCGGCCACAGCATGAACGCCGGCCTGGGCCAGGCTTTGAAGCACCTCGGCCAGCGTAATGCGGCTGTCGTAGCTTTTTAAAACGTCCATCGAAACCAGCGCCAGTTCACCGCCGTAAAGCTCAGGGAACGCCGGCGGCTGCGCTCGCACCGTCACCGCCCAGTTGATGGTGATGTCCGGCGTGCCGGCGACCAGAGTCGTCCCCAGCGGCAGCGCGAACTGCAAAAGCGCCTGAAGCGTCGTCGTATTGTTCTCGTTCATGTTAACCGTTCCAGAAGTATCGCCCCGTTTAACCCGCGCCTCAGCATTGTAAGGCAGCAAAACCGGCAGCGCCTTGTGAGATATAACTAAATCATATAGCCAATATCCACAAAAACAAACAGGATAGGCGCTCATCGTTCCGCCTATCCTGCTCTCAAAAGCGTTAAAAATGCACAAGGCAGAGGGCGAAGCAGCCCGCGCCCTCCCCAATGTTGTTACGACGCCGCGCGTTTGACCGCCAACGACAGCGTTTCGCCGTCAAAGCTGAAGTCCTGCCGGTGGAAACCATCACCCGGCTCGCCCGCTTCCAGCGACTCGCCCAGCGTTTCGGCGCGGATGTAGTCCATAAAGCGCGTAATCGCGCGCGACAGCTGCTCGCTGGCCGCGTAGCGGATGTGGATGGTATCCGCGATATTAAAGTCCGCCTCTTTACGCATGGTCTGGACGCGGCGCACCACTTCCCGCGCCAGCCCTTCCATGACCAGTTCATCGGTCAGGCGGGTATCCAGCGCGGCCAGATAACCGGAGTCCTGCGCGACGGCGAACCCCTCTGCCGCCTGCTGTTTGACCTCAACTTCCTCCGGCGTGACCTCAAAGCTGCGACCGTCAATCTCCACCGTCACGTTCTGGCCGTCCAGCAGTGCGGCGGCCCAGCGGCGCACGTCGGCGGGCGCGCCTTCGCGCAGCGTCCGCTGCACCAGCGGGAAGTCCTTGCCGAACTTTTTGCCCAGCAGGCTCGGCAGCGGGTTGAGCGCATAACTCACCACCGAACCGGCATCCTCCAGGACGCCGGCTTCCTTGACGTTCAGCTCGCTCTCCACCAGCGCGGCCAGCTTGCGAACCGCCGCCGCTTCTTCCGGGTCGCGGGTCATGAAAACGGCCTTCGTCAGCGGCTGCCGCACGCGGATATTCACACTTTCGCGCGCCGCCCGTCCCAGGCTGACCAGCCGCTGCACCACGCGCATATCCTTGATGGCCTGCATGTTGATGAGCGCCGGGTCGTACTCCGGCCAGCGCGAAAGATGCACGCTCTCCGGGGCGTTTTTATCCACCTCGGCCACCAGGTTGCGGTACAGCGCCTCGCTCAAAAACGGCACAGCCGGGGCAATCAACCGCGCGACGGTCGTCAGGCACTCGTACAGTGTGGCATAAGCGCCCAATTTCTCATCGTCATTTTCGCCTTTCCAAAAGCGCCGGCGGCTGAGCCGCACATACCAGTTGCTCAACTGCTCGACGAACGCCTGAACGGGCCGGGTCGCGCCGGTCACGTCGTAGCTTTCATAGGCTTCGGTCACTTCCTTCACCAGCAGGTGCAGTTCGGCCAGCGCCCACTGGTCGAGCGGGTCGCGCTGGCTCACCGGCGGCTGCGGGCTGTCCGGCGTCCAGCCGTCCAGGTTGGCATAAGTGACGAAAAAGCTGTAGGTGTTCCAGAGCGTACTCCAGAACTTGTTCACCACCTCGCCCACCAGATCAACCGAAAAGCGGCGCGATTCGCCGGGCGGGCCGGAGGTATACAGATACCAGCGGAAAGCGTCCGCGCCGTGTCTGTTCAGCACGTCCCAGGGGTCAACGATGTTGCCTTTGCTCTTGGACATCTTCTGCCCTTCGGCGTCCAGGATATGCCCCAGGCAGATGACATTTTTAAACGAGACGCTTTCAAACAGCATGGTGCTGATAGCGTGCAAGCTGTAGAACCAACCGCGCGTCTGGTCAACCGCCTCGCAAATGTAATCCGCCGGGAACTGCGACTCGAACATCTGCTGGTTCTGGCGTGGATAGCCCCACTGGGCGACCGGCATCGAGCCGCTGTCAAACCACACGTCAATCAGTTCCGGCACGCGGCGCATCGTCCCACCTGTGCCTTTAGGGTTGGGGAACGTCACCTCGTCCACATAGGGACGGTGTAAATCCATTTCCGACAGATCACGCCCTGCCAGCTGACCGAGTTCCTCGACGCTGCCCACACACAACATGTCCCCGGTCTGGTCATCCACCCAGATCGGCAGCGGCGTCCCCCAAAAACGCTCGCGCCCCAAAGCCCAATCCTTGACTTCTTCCAGCCAGTTGCCAAAACGTCCGCTTCTGACGTGTTCCGGCACCCAATTGATGGTCTGGTTGAGCGCCACCAGCTTATCCCGGTAGGCCGTCGTGCGGATGAACCACGTATCGCGGGCGAAATACATCAACGGTGTGCCGCAGCGCCAGCAAAACGGATAGCTGTGCTGGTAATGCCCGGACTTGTACAGCAGGCCGCGTTCTTTCAAATCGCGGGTGATGTCAGGGTCGGCCTCTTTGAACCACATGCCCCGGAATTTGGTCACGGCGTCAATGAAATTCCCGTCCGCGCCGACCGTTCGCAGCACCGGCAGGCCGAACTTCTCGCCGACCGCCAGGTCGTCCGCGCCGAAAGCCGGGGCGATATGCACAATGCCCGTACCGTCTTCGGTGCTGACAAAATCCCCGGCCACCACATAGGCGTAATCCTGCTGCACCGGCAGGAACGTATACAGCGGGTTGTAGTGCAGCCCCACCAGGTCTTTGCCTTTGTAACGGTGGGTCACTTTGTACTGCTCTGGATGAACGAGCGCCTGCTCCATCAGGCTGGCCGCCAGGATTAGCCGTTCCGTACCCTCACCATCCGGCGATGGGCCTTCCACCTCGACATAATCCACGTTCTCGCCCACCGCCAGCGCCACGTTGCCCGGCAGCGTCCAGGGCGTGGTCGTCCACACCAGGAAGTACACGCCGGGTTTATCCCGCAGCGGGAAGCGCACAAATACGCTGGGGTCTTCCACGTCCTCGTAACCCTGCGCGACCTCGTGGCTGCTCAGCGGCGTGCCGCAGCGCGTGCAGTAGGGGACGACCTTATAGCCCTTATAGAGCAGGTTTTTCTCCCAGAACTGCTTCAAAATCCACCATACGCTTTGGATATAGTCGTTGGTGAAGGTGATATAAGCATTGTCCAGGTCAACCCAGAAGCCGATGCGCTCGGTCAGTTTTTCCCAGTCGGCCAGGTAGCGCAGCACGCTGCTGCGGCATTTTTCGTTGAAGGCCGCAATGCCATATTCCTCGACCTGGCGTTTGTTCTGGATGCCGAGTTCCTTCTCGACCTCGATTTCCACCGGCAGGCCGTGTGTGTCCCACCCGCCGGGGCGCAGGCAGTAATACCCGCGCATCACCTTATAGCGGGGGAACATATCCTTGAAGGCGCGCGCCAGCACATGATGGCTGCCCGGCCTGCCGTTGGCGGTCGGCGGGCCTTCGTAAAAGACGTAATACGGCGCGCCCTCGCGTTCCGTCAGCGTGCGCTGAAAGATGCGTTTCTCGCGCCAGAAGTTCAACTGGTCACGTTCCAGTTTTTGAATATCGAATTTCGCGCTGACTGCTTGGAACATCGTCGTGTATCTCCGTTCCGGTTAGATACGAATAGATAAAATCAAAACCCAGGGATGGCTATTCGTCTCCAACCTGCAATCAGCCGCGAGGCGAACGCGCCTTGTTTCGCCATCACGGTAGCACCTCCCGCGCCTCAGATCATGCCTGATTCGGAATAACGATGAATTTGGTTGATATTATGGCTTAAACAGGCCGTTTTCGGTAGGGTGCAAATCCCGGCGCGGGTACGGTCAAAGCTCCAGCCTGGGCGGGATGCTGCCCGTCCAGAACACTTCCCGCGAGAGGCCGAAATGCGTCTGGCCGTCTTTTTCGTAGCCGCTGGCAATAGTAACTTCCCAACGCATGGCGAAAATCGAAAAATACACTTCGCCCGCACACTGCGCCACATGCTGCGGTTCAGCGGGCGCCGGCTCCAGCAGCCTGGACGAGTCGCCCTCACACTCACCGACCGTCACCCGGCAGACTCCGCCGCGATCCTGGAAAAACCGCGCGACCGCACAGGCGTTTTCATCCGTGCCGTATAACCAGTCATCCACGCCGTAATCGAGGCCGGTATGGCTTAATAAATGCGCGCCTTCCGGCAGCGGCGGGGACGGCGGCGCGATGATGCTGTACAGAACGCCGATCACCTGCGTCCCGATCAACACCGCCAGCGCCAGCGCCGCGCCGCCCAGCAGCATAACCTGCCAGGGCAAAAACCGCCGCGCCGGTCGGTCGGCATCGTCCGCCGGATTAAGGCTGCCAGGTCTGTTGGTATTCAACAATCACCATCCCTGCCGTGCCGGTAGCCTCGATGCCGGGCTGGATGTTCACCCGTGTGGACTGCGTGATCTGAAAACCCGAACGGTCGAACATACAGCTCCACTGGAACGGCACGACGCCAGGCACCCCCCGATCATATTCCAGAAAATTGCCGGCCAGTGGGCTTCGCACGCATTCGCGCAGATCGCTGTCCGCGCTGTCCGGGTAAAATTCATACATTTTCTGCTGGTAATAATCTTTTACCTGGTCGGCAGTCACGCCGGGAATCTGGTAAAACACCGTGCGCGAGGTGTTGGAATGGGAGCGCTGCCCCCACAACACCGCGCCCGGATAGACCTCAATTTCCAGCGGAACCTGATGCGACGCGCGATCAATAAAAAAAGAAAGCGCGCCGCCGGCGATAATCAGCACACCGATAATAATAGCGATCACGGCGACCCGAAAAATGGAGATGTTGCCATCACGACCTAGCATGTGTCATGCCTCCTCAATTAGCGCCTGCATCTGCCGAACATCTTCGGCAAGCGACTGGCCGTAAGGGGTATGCCGGAAACGCCGGGCGTTCTCCTGCCAAAAAGGCAGCCCGGCTTGCAGCCTTTCGCGCGATGGGGGTGGTTCAGCGCCTAATTGATATAACAGATAATCGGCCATTAAAACCCGGTGCGGTTCGCCGGCTGCCTGTTGGCGGTAAACACGCAGCGCGGCCTGTGTTTCCTCCACACGTCCCTGCCGGAACAGGGCTTCCCCCAAATCCAGGTACACCACCGGCGGCGCGCCAGACATCAGCGCCCGGTTGATGGCCTCAACAGCCTCGGCATAAGACCCTCTTATCAGCAGTGTACGCCCAAATCCATACAGAGGAAAGGGGTCAGAAGGTCTTAAAGATAGAGCTTTTGTTAAGACCTGTTCACTTTTTTCCAGGTCGCCCAACTGGCGGTAGGTATTGCCCAGCAGCGTCAGCGCGCGGACATCAGCTTTACCGGCCTGTTCCAGCCGCTCCAGCGTTTCCCGCGCGGCCTCAAAATCTTCGGCCAAGTAGGCGCGCTGCGCCTGCGTGAAGGGCGTCACCAGCCCTCGATTGGCCCACATAAAAATCGCCTGCGCCGCCACCAGCAGGCCGAACGTCCCGATCAAAGCCGGCTGGCGGATAGACGGCGGGCCAAAAACCAGCACCAGCAGCGCCAATGCCAGCAGCGCCAATGCCAGCGCCATGCCGATTTTCGCCGGACGTTCCCAGGCGCGAAAGCGGCTTACCAACCAGGCAGTCAAACGCCCCATCACATCGCCTGTACCGCTCAACCCAGGTTGGCCGAGTCGGCTTCTGTTAACGCCTGCTGGATGGCGTTCACTTCGTACCGCAGCGCCTGGCCGTAGGCCGTGCCTTCCAGCGCGCCCAGGCTGGATTTCCAGGCGTCCAGGCCATCGCGGGCGCTCATCATCCGGGCTGCCGCTTTAACGGCCTGCTCGGCGTCCCCGGATTTTTGATAAAACTGCGCCAGATGGTAATAAACGCGCACCCCATACATGGCCGGCATCGCGTACAGCGCCGCCCGTTTGAACGATTCGGCAGCGCGTTCGTCATCTCCTGCAAAATGCTGCACAAATCCGATTTCCGCCCAGATCACCGGTTGATCGGGTTCCAGTTCCGCCGCCTTCATCAGCGCCTTGCCGGCTTCTTCGTACATGGCCTGCATCCGGTAGCCGTTCGCCAGCGTGATGTACGAGCCAGGGTCTTCGGGAAAAAGCCGCACAGCGCGGTCGGCGGTGGCCTGCGCCTTGCCCAACTGCCCGGCATAAGCGTAGGCGCTGGTCAGCAGCATCAACACCTCAGACGTTTCTTTGCCTTCTTTGATCGAACGCTCCAGCAAAGGAATCGCTTCGCCAAAACGAAAAGCCTCAATCAAACGGTAAGCGTCCCCATAACCCGAACCCTGACGGCGCGACTGGCGCGCCAGCAGCCAGCCGACGCCGACAAACCACAGCGCCACCATCACGACGGACAGGCACAGCCCCACAAGCGCCACCTGAACCGGCGGCGTCAGTCCTTCAGAGTCCGCGCCCCGCTCCGAAAAAAACGCCACCGCCAGCCCGCCGGCGAACAAAATCACCCCCCCAAAAGCCAGCAGCAGCGTTATAAACAGCAAAAAAGGTCGAAAAAGGCGGCGCATCATCTTTCAGTTCTGCCCCAGCACATCCGGTTCGATTTCGCCCGCTGCCAGCGCCAGCGCCAGCCGCACGTCATCACCCAGGACGGCGCGCAGCGTATCCGCCTGGCTGCTGTCCAGGATGGTCTGCCATTCTTCCAGGCCGACCGCCAGTTTTTTGAGCGCGCGCGCCTGTTCCTGCGCCGCCGCCGAGTCGCCGGAGCGGCTGTAAGCGCGCGCCAGATAAAAATGAACCAGGGCTTGATGGCGCTTCTCCTTAACCCGCAGCGCCAGGGCTTTTTGCAGATGCTCGATGACGGCGCTCGACTGCTTCAGCCGGTCTTCGATCATACCCAGGTTGTAATATGTCACCCAGTCCTCCGGCGACAGCGCGTTTGCCCTGCGCGCCGCCTCCAGCGCCTCGTCATATTTGCCGGCCTGCATGTACACTTCCGACAGCCCATTAAAAGCCACCGCCGAATCTGGGGCCAGCTCCGTCATCTTACGATAATCGCGCGCGGCACGGTCGAGCTTGCCCCACACGCGCAGCACTTCCGCCCGAAAACGGTAATGTTCGGGGCGTCCCGGTTCGTCCTTGATAACACGATCCATCACCCTGACGGCCTGTTCGTACTCGTTTTTCCGCAGATGGCGCACGGCCTCGCGGTAGGCCATCGGCATCCGGCTGCGGGTGAGCAGCAGCCCGGCCACAATCCAGCCAAGCGCCCCGCCCAGCAGCGCCGCGCCGAACTGCGGGGCAATCACCAGCGCGATAAAAATGGCGATCAGCGCCGGGACGAGGATCGCCAGCCAGCGCCCGCGCTCGTCCGGCGACAGCCGCCCGCCGGCGATGACAGCCGCCCCCACCAGAAAAACGATCACCAGCAGCGATTGAACGGCGCGCACCCACTCGTACTGGTTGACGAAAGCGTTGAGGATTAAACTGGCGAGGCCGGTGAGCGCGAACCACAAAACGAAAACCCGCGCCCGCGCCGGGCCGAGAAAAATCTGTATCCGCTGTATCGTTCTGCCGATCATCACTATTTTTCGCGCCGGGTTAACCGGCTTTTTAATTCACAGTTCCGGTTCAAGTTCAACATAAATGCGTTTGTTGATGCCGCCCTTGCTTTTATAATCGGCGATGCGAATCCGCCCCACTTCCCGCGTGTTGGCGACATGCGTGCCGCCGTCGGCCTGCAAGTCCAGGCCGATGATTTCGACGGTGCGGACTTCCTGGATGCCTTCTGGCAGCAGGTTGATTTTGGTGCGGATTAAATCCGGGATCAAAAACGCTTCCTCACGGGGCAGGATTTTCACCCGCACGTCGCGCGCCGCCTCGACTTCGGCGTTGATGCTGGCTTCGATTTCGCTCACCAGGTCTTTTTGCAGCCGCTCGAACTCAAAGTCCATCCGGCCTTGCAGCGGCTCCATGTTGCCGCCCGTCACACTCGCGCCGTAGTCGCGCCAGACGACCCCGCACAGGATATGCATGGCCGTATGCGTCCGCATCAGCCGGTAGCGCCGCTCCCAATCCAGCACACCCTGCGCGGTTTCGCCGATGATGGGAAGCCCATTCCCATCCAGGATGTGCAGGCCGCCTTTGACCACTTTCGTCACGACATAACGCTGCTCACCAACCGTCAACCAGCCGGCGTCGTTGGGCTGGCCGCCCCCGCCGGGGTAAAATGCCGTCCGGTCGAGATAAACCCCGCCCTGCTCGGCATCCACGCCGGTTATCCGCGCCGAAAATTCCCGTATGTAACTGTCGGTCTGGTAGAGCAGTTCGGTCATGGTTCGTCATCCTTCGGGGATAAATCCGCGCGCATCCGAATCATCACGTTGCGCCCGCCCATCGTGCGCCAGAAGGCCAGAGCTTCCTGGTTTTTGGCCGCCACGTGCCAGTCAAAGTATCGAACCCGCTGCCCGCGCAGCCAGTCCAGCCAGGCCGTCACCAGCGCCCGCCCGATGCCCACGCGCCGGAAATCCGGGTGAACATAAATATCGGCCAGGAAACCCGCCGGCTCCTGGTCAAAAACGTCCGGGACAAGATCAATCACCATGCCCAGCACGTATCCGATCACGCGCCCTTCACGCTCCGCCACCAGCGCCCGCGTAAACGGGTCGTCCAGGCGCTGCACCAGACGGCGCGCGTAACGTTGTGCGCCGTTAAAGGCCGCGCCCGGCAAATCCTCATCCAGTGTATGATGAAAATCCACCAGCGCCTGCCACAGGCCGGCGATGGCGTCGGCATCGGACGCAGCCGCAGGCCGGATATTCACGTCAACCACATCACGTCCACCCATTCGGTCGCGCCCATCGAGCGCCAGAAAGCCTGTTCAACCGCGCCGCGAAACGGCACGTAAACGATCAGATGTTTGATCCCCTGTTCCGACAGCCAGACGCGCAGCGCCTTCACCAGCGCCCGCCCGGCCCCGCCCTGGTAACGATGCGCGTCCAGCGCCAGGTCTGTCACCGCGCCGATACGCGCCGGCACGAGGCCAGGCGGAGCATCCTGCACCCAGCCGATAATGTACCCGGACAGCGTTTCGCCCGCCGCCCCGACCAGCACCGCGCAGGCAGGGTCGGCCAGCCATTCCCGCAGGCGGCGCTCCCAGGCCGCGCGCCCCTCAACCGCCAGCAAAAAACGACGGTCAAACTGCTGCTGGAGGGTCATTTTTTCGAGCCACAATCGGGAAAGTTCGGGTATGTCGGTTTGCTCTGCCCGGCGAATCGTTATATCGTGCATAACAGCCTGTATCACCACCGCTCCGAGAGAATAGCACCGAGAAGCACGCAAAGCAAGCAACTGCGCTACAATGAACGGTATGATAAGCGCCACCGAAATCACACCCAAAGACCTGCCGGACTGGATGCGGCTGGCGCGGCGCGACGTGGACTGGGGGCTGCTGCTGGTGATTGCCATCAGCCTGCTGGCCGGCTGGTCGTTTATTGCCCAGCCGACGCTGCCGCACACCAACGCCAGCGAAAACTACGTCTATGCCACCGCCGACTTCGCCGCTGCCTTCCGCGAAGGCCAGCTTTATCCCCGCTGGTCACCCAACGTATTCGGCGGTTATGGCGCGCCCATCCCTAATTTTTACCCCCCAGGGGCGGCTTACACGGCGGCGCTGCTTCAGGTGCTTTTCACCGACGACGCGGCGCTGGCCGTGCGCCTGGTTTATATCCTGTCGTTCTGCCTGGCCGGCTCGACCGCCTATGTGCTGGTCGCCCGGCGGGCCGGCGCTTCAGCCGGCATGCTAGCCGCTTTTCTGTACCTGTACAGCCCCTACCTCATGCTCACCGCGCCGCACATTCTGGGCGATTTACCGGCAGTGGCCGGCATGGCGCTGCTGACGATTTTGCTGTGGAGCGCGGATCGCCTGCTGCTGCGCGATCATCCCGCCGATATGCTGTTCGCTGCCCTGGCCGCCGCCGGTTTATTCCTGACCGATGTTCGTATCGGTCTGGCCGGCGCGCTGCTGACGCTGGCGCTGCTGCCCAGCGGGCGTAAAAAAGCAGTTTTTCGGATATTCGCGTCCATCGTCCTCGGTGTGGGTATGGCAGCCTGTTACTGGCTGCCGGCGCTGCTGGAACAAAACGCCGTCTCCTGGCAGCCGCCGCGCCTGCCGGCGGCGTACCGACTGACGCTGCCGGAACTGCTCGCCCCGGCGTCGCAGATTGACCCCAACGAGATGACCCCGCTGCCGCAGCTCCGGCTGGGGCTGCCGCTGGTGCTGCTGATGCTGCCGGGCGCGGCGGCGGCTGTTCGTTATAAGCTGGCTTTCCAGGCCGCCTTTTTAGCCGCCGGGGCCGCTCTCATCCTGGCGGCGCTGGCGCTTTTCCCGCCCGAAATCAGCCTGCTTGGCCCGATCACGCTCTGCCTGTCTATCGGCGGCAGCGCCGCGCTGCGCCTGCGCGACGAACTGCCACCGCGCCGCCGGCGGCTGCTGCTGCCCATTCTGCTGATCGCCGCCTGGATTCTGGCCGCTCCGGTCTGGCTGCTGCCCTACACCAACGAGCCATTCGGCAGCGCCGACGCGCCAACGCAGATTCAATACGAACAGTTGGGTTATGGAATCCCGGTTTTACCGGCGCACCTGCCCGTTCCGGCTACCATTTCGGCCTCGCTTCAGCCCAATCGTTCGCTCATCGAAGGTTATTTATCCGGCGCGATGAACAAAATCGCCCTCGCCTCAACCTCCGATGCCCAGGTGCGAGTCGGCATCCTGGAACACCACACCCACAGCGACCGCTTTCAGGTCAGCGCGAGCGGGCCGGTCACGCTTAATGTCCTCACCGCCTATTTTCCCGGCTGGCAGGCCACACTCAACGGGCGGCCTGTTTCGGTGTGGCCGGCCTCGGACACCGGCCTGCTGAACGTTTCCATCCCGCCCGTCCGCGAAGGCCAGCTGGTGGTCGCATTCGGCAGCACGCCGGAGCGCGAAACCGCCTGGGTTATCACCTGGGCCGCCCTGGCAATCACGCTCATCATAACCTGGGGGCGTTTCCGCCGTCATAAAATCACTTACGACGATATGGAGCAGCTCTCACGCCCGGAGGCGCGCCTGCTGGCGCTGGTTTTTAGCTGTTTTATCATCATTACCCCACTGGCCGCCCTGCCCGATCCCCTCCTGCCGCTTCGTTTACAGCCCGGACACGGCATGGACGGCGCGATTCCCGCCTCGATTCGCACCGACGGCGGATTAAGCCTGCTGTCCTACCGGGTTCAGCAGGCGGTGGTTCATCCCGGCGATTCGCTCGACCTTACACTGTACTGGGCAGCACAGCGTTTTTTGCCAAAAAACTACTCCGTTTTACTCTATTTGCTGAACACCAGCGACGGCACGCGCTGGAACGAAGTCCCGCTTCATTACCCCGGCAGCTACCCAACCCGGCGCTGGAATACCAGCCGTTACGCATCCGACCATTACCACCTGGCGCTCGACCCCGCCATGCCCTTTGGCGATTACCGGATTGTCCTCGAAGTCTATGACTGCTCCCCGGACTGCCGCCCGCAGAACCGGCTGAACTTTTTCGACCCTGCCGGACGCATTCTGGGGCCGGTGCTGTCGCTGCCGCTGCCGATCATGGTTCGGGGCTGAGATTGCTTGTCTTTATAACGCTGCGCCAGTACAATATTGCAAATCTTCGCTTCTTGAGGGGAATTTCACCATGTCTAACGATTCGATTGCCGCTCAAATCGGCCAGGCTTGGCGCTACCAGCGCGAGGGCAAAACAGACGCGGCCATCGCCGAATTTGACCGTATCCTACGGCAGGATGCCGACAACGTTGACGCGCATTACGGCATGGGGTTGGCGCAGCGCGCCGCCGGAAAATACGAAACCGCCATTAAACATTTCGAGCGCGCCCTGGCGCTGGTTGAGGCCGGCACTGCCGCGCGGCATCAAGGGCATGTTGGCGAAATACTGGTCGCCAATACGCCGGAAGACGACCGCCTTATGATGCTCAACCGGATGATTAAACAGCGCCTGGCGGAAACCAATAATGCCATGAAACCGCGCGCTTAACGGCCATATGGACAAACGCGACCGCCTGACTAAAACCATCGCCGGCGAACCGACCGACCGTGTGCCGGTGTCCCTGTGGCGTCACTGGCCGGGGGACGACCAGCGCGCCGCCGATCTGGCGCGCTCGGTGGTGGAATTTCAAAAAACCTACGACTGGGATTTCGTCAAAGTCACGCCGGCCAGCAGTTTTATGATCGCAGATTACGGCGTCCAGGACGAATGGCAGGGCAACCTGGAAGGCACGCGCGCCTACGTCAAACGCGCCGTGACGCGCTCGCTGGACTGGACTGAACTGCGCCCGCTCGACCCGACGCGCGGCAGCCTGGGCAAACAGTTGGACTGCCTGAACCTGGTCGGCGAAGGTTTAAAAGACCACGACGCGCCCATCCTGGCGACAGTCTTCAGCCCGCTGGCGCAGGCTAAAAACATTGCCGGAAATGACCTGCTGCTCCGCCACCTGCGAACACACCCTGACCGGCTGCATACCGGCCTGAACACCATCACCGAAACAACGCTGCGTTTCATCGAGGCGCTTAAACGAACGCCGATTGCGGGCATCTTTTACGCTGTCCAGCACGCCAGCTACGATGTGATGTCGGAAGATGAATACCGGACCTTTGGGCTGCCGTATGATCGGAAGATACTGGAAGCCCTGCCAGGCAAATGGTGGTTTAACATGCTGCACCTGCACGGCGATTCGCCCATGTTTAAGCTGTGCAGCGGGCTTCCCGTCCAGGCCATCAACTGGCACGACCAGGAAACCGAACCCGATCTGGCGCTGGGCAAGTCGCTGTTTAATCTGGCGGTTTGCGGCGGCCTGTCCCGCTGGCAGCACGTACATCACGGCACGCCGAATATTGTGCGGGAACAGGCGCGCGCGGCCATCCAGAAGGTCGGCGGGCGGCGTTTTATCCTTTCGACCGGCTGCGTAACCATGATTACCTCCCCCCTCTCGAACATTCGGGCGGTGCGCGAAGCCGTAGAACAGCCGGGGGGTTGAAAATGCCCATCCGGGTCATTGCAGGCAGCGCCAAAGGCCGCCGCTTAAAACTGGTGCCGGGCAGCACCACGCGCCCGGTCATGGATCGTGTCAAAGAGGCGCTGTTCAGCATCCTGGGGCAGAAGATCGTCGGCGCGGCTTTTCTCGATTTATTCGCCGGCACCGGCAGCGTCGGCATCGAGGCGCTCAGCCGGGGCGCGAGCAGCGTCCTCTTTGTCGAAATAGACCGGCTGGCCGTCCGCACCATCCAGGAAAACCTGGAGGTGACTAAACTGGGCGAACGCGCCGTCATCCGCCGCGCCGACGTGTTCCATCTGCTGCGCCAGCCGCCGGCCCAGCCGTTCGATTATATTTACGTCGCGCCGCCGCAGTACCGGTCGTTGTGGCTGCAAACGCTGCAAGCCCTGGACAAAAACCCGGCCTGGATACCGCCGGGGACGGTCGTTATCGTCCAGATTGACCCGTCCGAAGAACTGCCGGTTACGTTAGCCCATTTAGAGGCTTACGACCAGCGGCGTTATGGCAAAACGTTATTATGGTTCTTCGTCGCCCGCGCCGCTCATGGCAGTGACGAAGCACAGGAGAGTTGACCGTGACCGATTTAAGCCGCCTCGAACAAGTTGCCAGCGAATTAATCGAAACTTTTGAAATCACCGGGCCGCCGATTCCGATTGAAATCATGCTCCAGCGCCCCAAACCCGATATGTGGCAGGAGGTGGACATCACCGAACTATCGGTTGGCTTCCTGCGCGCGGGGGGACATTTTTCGCCCCGCATGTCCCTGGCCCGGCTGCTGGCCCGGCATATCATTCAAAGCGATTGGGGCGAAAAACGCGGCCTGCGAGAGCTGTTCAAAGACGATAAGGACGAGTCGCTGCTGCGGGCGTTCGGGCGAATGCTCATCATGCCGGAAACGATGGTGAAGGCGCTGAGCGAAGGCGCGCGCACGCCCATCACCATGAGCATTCACTTTGAAGTGCCGGAAGACGACGCAAACCAGCGTTTGAAGGAGCTAAACCTGTAGATCGCCGGCTTTATCAGCGCCAGACCCCGCGTCAGGCGTGTGTTCTGATGTACTGCCGCGCGGCTTCCAGAGCATCATCGGATGTATGAATCTCGCCCGCTGCCTGCCCTTCGCGGATAAATTCGAGAAGCCGGCCGACCAGCGGGCCGGGTTTTAAACCCAGAGTCTGCATTAAAACATGGCCGTCCACCAGCGGCGGCGGCGCTACCAGCCGGTCGCGGTGTTCATAATACGCCCCCAGCAGCGCCCGCACCCGGTCTACCAGCGCCAGCCAGCCGTCCTGATCGAGTTCCGCCCCCCGCGCGCCCAGATAATCGGCCAGCGCCAGCAAGCATACATCCACGCCCGCATCGCCGGCAGCGCGCCAAAAGCGGTGAATCGCGCGCGGCGTCGGCTCATCCAGCAGCAGCGGGCGCATGTGATGCCGTACCACCGCCGCCAGCCGCTCCCGTTCGTTATTGCTCAGGCGCAGGGCATCGGCACGTTTTTCGGCCAGTTCCGCCCCCGTCGTTTCGTGGCCGAAAAAACGCCAGCGGCCATCGTCATCCAGGCGCGCGGCTGCCGGTTTGCCGATGTCGTGCAGCAGCGCGGCCAGCATCAGCAGGGCGCGGTGCGGGCGCTCGTTCGGCCACATCTGGGCGATATGGGCTTGAAGCTGAGGCCGGAAGCGATCCAGTTGCATTGCCATCATGCCCAGACCGAATGACGCCGTAAGGTTATCCGAACGGGCAAAATTGAGGGTCGCCAGAATGTCGGTGAGGTATTCCACGACCGCCAGAGTGTGCCGCCAGCCGTCGTAAATGTGCGGGCGGCTCTGCGGCATCCCGCGCAGCGGCGTCAGCTCCGGCACGATCACCTCCAGCACGCCGACCTGAGCGGCCACCCGCAGCGCGGCGGACGGCTTCGGCAGCGCCAGCAGTCTGATGAACTCGTCCCGCGCCCGCTCCGGCGACACATCCGCCAGACGCGGCCCCGCTGCCCGCACCTCGCGCAGCGTCTCCGGCTCGATCCGAAAACCGAACTGTACGCTCTGACGCACAGCCCGCAGGGCGCGAATCGGGTCGTTGAAAACCGCGCCTTCGCGGCAGCGGCGCAGCAGTTTTTGGCCGGCATCCTGCTCGCCGCCCAGCGGGTCCACCAGCAGGCCCAGGTCGCCGCGCAGGTCAACCGCCATCGCGTTGACCGTAAAATCGCGGTCGGCCAGGTCGCCGCGCAGGTCGCCGCGCAGGTCGGCCACATCCAGGGTGATACGGCCATCCGGCACATTGACCAGCGCCCGTCCCACCCCGCGCTCGGCGTCCAGCACGAAAAAATCGCCCCGGAAAACGTTGGCGATGCGCCGCGCCAGCCGGATGCCGTCCTCTGCTGCGGCGATGTCCACATCCTTCAGCGGGCGGTGCAGCAGCGCATCCCGCACCGCGCCGCCAACGATGAACACGCCGCCGGTCGGCCATTCCCGCGCCACATCCTGCAAATCGTGAATGAAATCCGGCCACAGCAGCGGGCGTCCGGGGCGGCGGGGTGTCAGATCATTCATAAATCATTTCCGGTTTAACAACCGCTATAAACGGCAGGTTACGGAACTTTTCATCCAGGTCAAGCCCGTAGCCAAAAACGAACTTATCCTCAATGTCAAAACCCAGGTAATCTATAGGGATTTGCACCGTCCGGCGGCTGGGTTTATTCAGCAGCGTACATAAGCGCAGGCTGGCCGGGCGGCGCGCTTCCAGCACGTCCATCACAAATCGTAACGTCTGGCCGCTGTCAATAATATCCTCGACGATCAGCAGGTGGCGGCCTTCCACCTGCCGGCTCAAGTCCATGTCAATCCGCACGCTCCCGGTAGACGAACGCGCCCCGCGCCCATAGCTGGACACCGCCAGGAAATCAATCTCGTGCGGCGTGCTGATGTGCCGGGTGAGGTCTACCAGAAACATGATGCCGCCCTTTAAAATGCAGATGAGCAGCAGGTCGCCGCGTTCAGCATAATCCGACGAAATTTGCTCGCCTAACTGTTTGACCCGGTTTTGAAGCGTGGTTTCGTCTATCAGGATTTCTTGCAGATATTTTTCGTAAGGTTTCATCAACTTCGCCCCTGAGTGTGAATGGGCGAATTATAGCACTCCGTTCACCGGAAATTCACGAGCTTTGCATTCTTATTAGCCGACATCTGTTTTATAATGCGTAATGTCACCTTCAATGATAGGGAAATTTTATGGTTGCCGCCGTTCATCAGGTTATAAAATCCGCCCCCCCGCGCGAAAGCGTCCGCGTGACGTTTGGCGATGGCCGTGTTTTTGAAGGGCCAATCGGCGCAACCATCGAAGCCTTCCTGCTGGCCGCCAACGGCGGCACACCTGGCGACGGCGGCGACCTCATCATGGGCGGCATCCTGGACGGCACGCTGCGCGAACTCGCTTATCCGGTTCGCCGCGACGCCACCCTGGAGGCGGTGCTGCTGGCGAGCAGCGACGGCGGGCGCATCTACCGGCGTTCGCTGGTCATGCTGATGGTGACGGCAGCGGATGAACTGTGGCCGGGCACTAAAGTAAGCGTGCGTTATTCCGTCCCTGAGGGCGGTTACTACTGTAAAATCCTCAACCGCGAGCCGCTGGGCGACCAGGAACTCGCCCGGCTTGAGGCCCACATGCGCCAGATCGTCGAGACTAACGCCCCGATCACCAAACGGGTCGTGCCGCTGGCCGAGGCCGTCCGGCTTTTCGCCGCCCGGAACGACGATGATAAACTGCGCCTGCTGGAACAGCGCACCCGCAACGACCTCACGCTCTACAGCCTGCGCGGACGCGACGATTATTATTACGGCTACATGCTCTCGTGTACCGGCTACCTGCGTTATTTCCGGCTGGTCAACATCAATGGGGGTTTTATCCTCCAGTATCCTCTCAAGGAACACCCTACCGAACTGCTGCCGATTACCGCCTACAGCAAACTCGGCGCGGTCTTTCAGCAGGCCGATGCCTGGCTGGAACGTATGGGCGTGGAGGACATCGGCAGCCTTAACCGCATCGTGCGGGAAAACCGCGTCCACGAGCTGATTCTGGTGGCGGAGGCGCTGCACGAACAGCATATCGCCTCTATCGCGGGCGAAATCCAGCGGCGGCACACGGAACAGGGCGCGCGGCTGGTGCTGATCGCCGGGCCATCGTCGTCCGGCAAAACCACTTTTTCCAAGCGGCTGGCGATTCAACTGCTGGCGCATGGGCTGCGTCCGTTCACCCTGGAACTCGACAATTATTTCGTCAACCGGGAACAAACGCCCCGCGACGAAAGCGGCGAATTCGACTTCGAGGCGCTGGGGGCGATTAATCTGCCGCTGTTTAACGAGCAGCTTCTTCAATTAATGGCCGGTCAGTTCGTCCAACTGCCCCGCTTCGATTTCATCTCCGGCAAGAGTATGCCGGGGCGGCAGGTGCAGCTCAAACAGAACCAGATCATCATCATCGAGGGCATTCACGGCCTGAACCCGGCGCTCGTGCCGGCTATCCCGCCAGACAAAATCTTCCGCGTTTACGTATCGGCGCTGACGCAGCTGAACACCGATACCCACAACCGCGTGCCAACCACCGACGTGCGGCTGCTGCGGCGCATCGTGCGGGACGCGCGGCATCGTGGATACAACGCGACCGAAACGCTCAAACGCTGGGGCAGCGTCCGCAACGGCGAAAAACGCAACATCTTCCCTTACCAGGAAAACGCCGACGTGATGTTTAACTCTGCCCTGGTTTACGAACTGGCGGCGCTGCGTTCGCTGGCCGAGCCGCTGCTGCTGCAAGTCGAACCCGGCACGCCGCCGCATATCGAGGCCAAACGCCTGCTTTCGTTCCTGCGTTGGGTTCACCCGCTTTCCCCCAAACAGCAGGCCATGATTCCCGACACCTCGCTGCTGCGCGAATTCATCGGCAGTTCCAGCCTGCACGATTACCACCCCGGCGAAATGAACGGCCACGAACCGGAGCAGTCGTAAAGCCGCCTCCGGTTTCAGTTTGCCTTTCTGAATTGTCCGGCAGTCCCTCTCGATGTTACAATCGAATATTAGAAAACGGTTGGAATCATCCCGATAGGTTTATCATGGGTTATACATTCTCCATTGATTTCGGCACGACCAACACCGTCGTGGCGCGCTGGAACAACGACTCCGGCGCGGCAGAAGTCGTCGCCCTGGAAGGACTGCACGACGGCATGGCCGATGGGCGACCGGCCATCATCCCGTCGCTTCTGTACGTCAACGATGGACAGCGGCAGAAAGTCACGCTCGGCCAGCAGGTGCGCGATCAGGCGCTCGACCGGCAGCGGGATAACCGGCTGTTCCGCAACTTCAAACGCGGCATCGTCAGCACCCCCGCTCCGGAAGCCCGCGAGATTGACGGCGCATTCTGGGCAGACCGAGACGCCGGGCGCAGTTTTATCCGCAGCCTCATCGCCGCGCTGCCCGGCGGCGAAGCCGACATCGAACAACTGGTGCTGACCGCGCCGGTCGCCTCGTTCGAGGGGTATCTGTCCTGGCTCAACGGCGTCATTGACGAAATCGCCCCGGACAAAATCCGCATCGTGGACGAGTCCACCGCCGCTGCCCTGGGTTATGCCGTCACCAAACCCGGCGCGGTGGTGCTGGTTTTCGACTTCGGCGGCGGCACGCTCGACCTTTCGATGGTGCAGCTTCCCGAAAGCCGGGAAAAAACCGGCGGCATCCTGCAAAAACTGCTCAAGGGCGGCAGCGGACAGCACGCCGCCAGGGTGATCGCCAAAGCCGGGCGCGTCATCGGCGGCAGCGACATTGACCAGTGGCTGCTGGCCGAGGTTTTGAAGCGCGTTAACCTGACGCCAAAAGAACTGGGGAACGCCTATGCCCCCCTGCTAACGCGCTGCGAGCTGGCGAAAATCGCCCTTTCAACCGACGAAAGCGCCGACATCACCTTCGAAGCAGCGGGCAAGTCCTACACCGTCACCATCACGCGCGCGGAACTGGAAAGCCTGTTGGAAACCAACGGCTTCTACAACGCCCTGCGCCGCGTGGTGGACAAAGTGATGCACGTCGCCCACCAGCGCGGCATCTTCAAAGAGGACATTCATTACGTGCTGATGGTCGGCGGCACGTCGTTGATGCCATCCGTCCAGCGCACGCTGGGCCAGTATTTTAGGCAAACAGCGGTGTATGCCGACAAACCTTTCACCTCCGTCGCTGAGGGGGCGCTCCAGGTGGCGGCGGGTTACGGCCTGGAAGATTACCTGGCCCACAGCTACGGCCTGCGCTACCTTGACCCGGAAACCGGCAGGCACGCCTACGACGAAATCATCCCGATGGGCAGCCGCTACCCCACCGAACAGCCGATTGAAGTCATCCTCGGCGCGGCGCACCCCGACCAGCGCGAAATCGAATTTGTGATCGGCGAGATAGACACCGACTCGGTCGCCATGATCGAAGTGCAGTACGAGGACGGCCAGGCCGTTTTTGTCGCCCAGGCCAACGAGGGCGATCAGCAGATTATCCCCCTCAACGCCGGCCGCTCCGCCGAAGTGCTGGCGGTGTTAAATCCGCCCGGCGTGCCGGACGAAGACCGCCTGAAGGCTGAATTTTCCATTGATGACCGCCGCCAGCTGCGGTTGAAAGTCACCGATCTGGAAACCGGCAAAATCCTGTTGAATGACGTTGTGATGGCCGCGCTGCGTTAGGGAGGCAAAGATGTCCACTACCGATACACCGATTACCGGACGCGAACCCCGCCTGGCAACCGCCAAAACCAGACAGGGAAAACGGCGGCTTAACCCGCGCAGCCTGGCGACGATGCTGAACATCCTGCCGCCGGAAGCGATCTCACTGGAAGCGGCGGCGGTCATGCTGCGGAACGAAGACTTTTTCGTGCGCTACAACGCTGCCAAAATGCTCAGCCGTCGGGCCGACCGCGATGCCCGCCTGGTGCTGGAGGATGCCCTGAAAACCGGCGAGCCGCGCACGCGGGCGACGGCAGCCCGCCACCTGTACGGCTTCTCCTGGTTCGCCGCCGAACCGCTTATCCGCCACGCGCTGAAGGACGGCGACTCGCGGGTGCGCGAGGCGGCCATCTATGCCCTGTGCGACCTGCGCGACCTGAACGCCTACCAGCTTATGGTTGAGGTGCTGAAAAACGAAGAAGATAACGTGCGCGCGGCGGCGGCTTGGGGCCTGCGCGAAAGCCAGGATGCGGCAGCCGTGCCGGTCTTGAAAGTAGTGCTGGAAGCTCAAGACCCGGAAGTACGCATCAAGGCGCTGGAGGCGCTGGGACAGAACGATACGCAGGACGCCATGCCGGTCGTCCGCAATGCCATGAACGACCCGGAGCCGGACGTGAAATATGCCGCCACCCTCAGCCTGCTGGAACTGGCGGGCGAATCCTGGCTGGAGGAGCTTTCCGGCGTCATCGGGCGCACCGGCGGCGTCACGCGGGAGCAGGTGCTTAAGGGCTTCTTCCACGCCACCAACTATCTCAAAATTGATGTCGCCAAAACCAACGCCGTTGACCTGATGATTGACGCCCTGGAGACGGCACTGCTGGACGACATGCCGCAGGTGCGGCTGGCCGCCACCTGGCCGCTGGCCTGGATGCGCCACCGGCGCACGCCCGATATTCTCAGGCGCGCTTATATGCTGGAAACAGACAGCCTGGTAAAAGCGCAGATCGTCCGCGTATCCAACAGCCTGATGGATGAAGACCCGGCTTCCGCCAGTTGGAAGGCCGCCGAAACCATCCTGCAAGACGCGCTTAAAAGCGCCGACGAACGGGTGAAAAAAGCCGCCGATGAAATCGTCGCCAACCGCGCCAGGGCGCACACCGCCGGCGCGTCCTGAGCGTGACCGTCTTGATAGGCTTTGTCTATAAAAACAAACACTTGCTTGACGCTGCCCAGCAACAGCGGTAGGATGCTGGTGAATTGGTGTTCAACAAAATAACAGTGGGCTTAAGCCTACTGTCTGGTCTATAAGCTGACTCTGTTGATTTAATAGGGCTGGACTGTCCAATCCGTCCCTGGCAAGAATGCGCGCGCATGATCGAAGTTCACGATTTGACCAAACGTTATGGCAGCCACCTGGCCGTAGATGCGATTTCGTTTGAAGCCCATCCGGGCGAAGTCGTTGGCCTGCTGGGGCCGAACGGCGCGGGCAAAACCACCACCATGCGTATTTTGACCGGCTTCATGCCGCCCACCGGCGGCACGGCGCGCATCGCCGGTTACGACGTGATGGCCGACTCGCTGGAAGTCCGCCGGCGCGTAGGCTACCTGCCGGAGCGCGTGCCGGTTTACCCGGATATGACCGTGAGCGGCTACATCACCTTCTGGGCTAAACTGCGCGGCGTGACCCGCCCCCGCGCCCAGGTGGACACCGTGTTGGAGCGTGTCAACCTCACCGACCGGCGCAATACATTGATCCGCAACCTGTCAAAAGGGCTGCGCCAGCGGTTGGGGCTGGCGCAGGCGCTCGTCCACAACCCGGAAGTCGTCATCCTGGACGAGCCGACCATCGGCATTGACCCGCAGCAGGTTATCGAAGTCCGCGAAAGCGTGCGCGAACTGGGCAAAAACCATACCGTCCTGTTCAGCACGCACATCCTGTCGGAAGCCGAACAGGTCTGCGACCGGGTGGTTATCATCAACAAAGGCCGCATCATCGCGCAAGGCACGCCCCAAACCCTGCGCGCACAGCTTCAACCGGGCGTGGCGCTGTACGTCGAAATCGGCGGCCTGGGAAAAGAAGCCGCCGCGCGGCTGCTGCGGGAAATTCCCGGCATTGAATCGGTTGAGCGCCAGGGGGATGGTTTCGCTGTGCGCGCCGGCGGTGACGTGCGCCCCGCCCTTTCCGACGCGGTGCTGCACACCGGCTGCCGGCTGCTGGAACTTCGCCCGGTCGCCATGACGCTGGAAGACATCTTCCTTGATCTCGTCGGCAGGGAGAATTAAATCATGCTGCGTGGAGTCGGGACGGTATTCGAGCGCGAAGTTGGGCAGTATTTTGCTTCGCCGGCTGCCTATCTCATCGCCTTCGCGCTGCTGCTGCTGACGGGGCTGATGTTCAACAGCGACCTGACCTTCAGCGTCACCCAAAAAGCCGCCGACCCGGCGCTGATTCCGTCGTTTTTATCCTTTGCGATGGTGTTTTTTGCGCCTTTGCTGACTATGCGAATGCTGGCCGAAGAAAGCCGGGAAGGTACGCTCGAACTGCTGCTGACGGCGCCGGTTTCCGATACAGCGGTGGTGCTGGGCAAGTTCCTGAGCGCGTGGTTTTATTATTCGCTGCTGCTGCTAATAACGCTCATTTACCAGGTGATTCTGGCCGCCATCACGCAGCCTGACCTTGGCCACGCCATCTGCGCGTATATCGGTATCTGGTTATACGGCGGCGCAACCCTGGCGGTCGGGCTGCTTTTTTCGTCCTTGACCGAAAACCAGATCGTCGCCGCTTTCCTCAGCATGAGCGCCCTGCTGCTGCTCTGGCTCAGCGATCTGGCCGGTGAGATTATCGCCAACCTCGACCTTGCGCGCCTCATCCGCCAGCTTTCGCTGCAAGGCCACTATACCACGTCGTTCGCCGTCGGCATCGTGCGGGCGGAGGACGTGGCCTTTTACGCCGGGATTATGGCCGTTATGCTGTTTATCACCGTCCGCATTGTCGAATCGCACAGGTGGCGCTGATGCACCGAGACTCTGTCGTCATCACCCGAAACCAGATCGGCCAGTGGGCGGCTTTCATCGGCGGCGGCGCGCTGCTGGCCGGTTTCGTCGGCCTGCTGTGGCAGGGCGGCTTGACGCCGATCATCGTGGCGCTGCTGGCCTGTGGCATCGGCGGCCTGGTCTTGTGGGCGCTGCTGTCCCCACAGGAGTTTATCGGCTTTATTACCGGGCGGCAGGCGCGTTACAGCACGATGGCCGTTTTCGCCACCCTGCTGCTCATCGGCATTGTGTCGCTTACTTACATCGTTCTTCAGCGCGCCGTGTTAACGCTGGACATGACCGAAGGCCGCCGGTTTAGCATCAGCGCGGAAACACAGGCCGTCCTGCGCCGGGTCACACGCCCGATTCGTATCACCGGCTTTTATTCGCCTGCCGCGCTGCGCCTGCGCGAAGTGGACGATCAATTCTTCCGACTATACGAAGTCGCTACCAACGGCCTGATGACCCGTAATTACATTGACCCGGAGCAAAACCCGGCTATGGCCCAGGCCTTCGGCGTGGTTGAGGACGGCAACGTCTTCATCTCGTACCTGAAAGATGATGGAACGGTAGACTTCAGCTCGTTGATGCGGGTTTCGCGCACCTCCAGCCAGGAACGCGACCTGACCGGGGCTGTGGCGCGCCTGCTGGCTGCCGGCACGCTCAAAGTGTACT
This sequence comes from Chloroflexota bacterium, assembly GCA_014338005.1. Taxonomy (GTDB): domain Bacteria; phylum Chloroflexota; class Anaerolineae; order Aggregatilineales; family Phototrophicaceae; genus CFX2. The sequence continues at coordinate 34,676 of QUBZ01000002.1, forward strand.
TCGACAACAGCCGGGGCGCGCTCGACCCCTTCGACACCTCGCAGCAGGGGCTTTCGGCCATCAACAACGGAATGCGCGAAAACGGCCTCATCACCGCCGGCTTCAACCTGCTGGACACCGTAAACGCCGGCGGTGGCATCCCCGCCGATGCCGCCGCGCTGGTGCTGCCGCGCCCGACGCTGGACTACACCGAGGCCGAAATTCGCGCCATAGACGCCTACCTGCAATCCGGCGGGTCGCTGCTCATCCTGGCGGACGCGCTTTTTAACCAGAATGCTTTTTTGCGCCAGGACGGCGCTTTTAACCAGTATTTATGGGATAACTACGGCCTTCGCGCCCTGGATGCGGTGGTCGTGGAAACCGATGCCGCCCTCAGTGTGCAAACGCCGCTGGACATCATCAGCGCGGCGATTTTCACCAATACCGATCTGGGCGCGCGTTTGAACACCGGCGAAACGCCGGTGCTGTTCAGCGTGGCGCGCGCGCTGGACGTGAACGACATCCCGCCGTCGAACGTCAGCAACGGGCGCGTGATTATGTCGTCGGAAGCCAGCTATGGCGAAACCAACTTGCAGGCGTTGGGCGAAACCAATACCTACCGCTACGACGAAGGCGCGGACCTGCCCGGCCCCCTGACGACGGTGGCCTGGGCGGACAACTCCGCCAACCGGTCGCGCATCGTTTTGATCGGCGATGCCGACTTTGTGACCAACGGGCTGATCGCCGTCGGCGGCAACGGCATCCTGTTCACCGACGCGCTCACCTGGCTGACGCGCTTCGGCGAAGCGATCAATTTTTCGCCGCAGGCGTTTGTCACCGGCCTGCCGATGATTTTCGTCAGCGTCGAAACGCTGGATTTTATCGCTTTTGTCACCGTCATTCTGGTGCCGGGCCTGGTTCTGCTGGCGGGGCTGGCCGTCTGGCTGCGGAGGCAGCGGGCATCATGAACCGGCGCGCGCTGCTCCTCATGCTGCTGATTTTCGGCCTGCTGAGCGTGATCGCCATCTTGCAGAGCCAGCCGGCGGCCAACCCAACACTGGACGACCTGCGCGCGACGGCTACCGCGCTCGGCACGCCGATTTTTACGCAGGTTTTCCCAGGTCTGGCCGTGCTGGACATCCAGGCTATCCGTTTGCGAAATCCTGATGCCGACCGGGCGCTGACCATCACCCGCGCCGAAAATGATGTCTGGACAATCCCGAATAACGAAGCAGGGGTAAGTTTAGACGCCGACACTGCGTCCACAATAGCTCGCACAATTGTACTGCTGCACTACCAGCGGACGCTGCCGCTGCCGGAAGACGGCGACCTGACCGGATATGGGTTTAACCCCAGCGGGATTCTGTTTGTTGAAGTGCTGCTGAAAACGGGCGAGGGCCATGTCGTGGCGGTTGGCGCGCTCTCCGGCCAGCGCACCACCTACTACGCGCTGGTGGATGATCGCCAGGAAATTTATCTGCTGGAGCGCGCCCCGGTGGATTTTCTCATCACGCAGCTTGCACATCCACCGTTAACTTGACAAGCCTAAACCGGCGCGTTAATGTAAAGAATACACAAACTGCGTATAATCGGCGTGCGACATATTTCCGGCGAAATCAGGCTGAAACGTCGCCTAACCGCTCAGTTTACGTCATAATCTAGGCTAATTTCAAGGGTGTTTATCAACCGCCTTGCTGCCTGGAAAGCAAGGCTTTGTCTGTGTAACCTATGATGGTGATGGTACAAGATCACAAAGAGCAGCTGCGCGCTCAACTCATTCAAAAAGCCCATGAGCAGGGGGCGATCACCTACGACGACATCCTGGCTGTTTTGCCGGAAGCCGAGCGTGACCTGACCCTGCTGGACGACATCATGGACGGCCTGGCAGAAGCGGGTATCGAGATCGTTTCTACCGACCAGTTCGAATCGCGCTTCCCCGAACATCTTCCCCCCGACGCCGACCTCAACGCGGCGGACGAGGAAGACGCCGAGCTGATTCTGGCGGAGTTGGACGAAGATTTAACCGAGGACGCCGGTTATCAGCAGGCGCTTGATACCGACGACGTGGTTGGCCTTTATCTCAAAGAGGCCGGCCGTGTGGCCTTGCTGACCGCCGACGAAGAGGTGGCGCTTGCCAAACGTATGGAAGCCGGCAAGCTGGCGCAGGATCAGTTGGATATGTATCGGGATACCCTGAGCGAAGATGACATCTACGAGCTGGAGCATCTTATCCAGGATGCGGAAACCGCCCAGGAACATCTGGTTCGCGCCAACGCCCGGCTTGTCATCAGCGTCGCCAAAAAGTACATTGGCCGGGGCGTGCCGTTCCTGGATTTAATTCAGGAAGGCAATATCGGCCTCATCCGCGCCACCAACAAGTTCGAGTACCAGCGCGGCCACAAGTTCAGCACTTACGCCACCTGGTGGATTCGCCAGGCGGTCAGCCGGGCGGTGGCCGACCAGGGGCGCACTATTCGCGTGCCGGTGCATATGGGCGACCAGTTAAACCGGATGCGCCGGGTTCAGCTTCATCTGATTCAGGAGCTGGGCCGCGAACCATCCATCGAAGAACTGGCCGAAGGCATGGAAACCACACCGGACAAAATCGAAAACCTGCTGGAAATCGCCCGCCACCCCGTCAGCCTGGAAACGCCTATTGACGAAGAAGGCGACTCCACCTTCGGCGACTTTGTGGAGGATGTGACCAGCCCGGCACCTTCCGAAGAAGTGGCGACGCACCTGCTCCACGAGCAGCTTGAACGCGCCCTCAGCCGCCTGCCCAGCCGCGAAGCGCAGATTTTGAAGCTGCGTTACGGACTCGAAGACGGTCGCGTGTATACACTAGAGGAAGTGGGACAGACCATCGGCGTCACGCGGGAGCGGGTGCGCCAGCTTGAGGCCCAGGCGCTCAACCGCTTGCGCCAGTCATCGGCCCACGTCATCCTGCGGGACTATATGTACGAGGAGTAACCCTGTGCCAGTCAAAGGTGCGCGCGGCCCCTGGATGTGGCCGTTGGGACTCGCTGTGATCGGCATTTTGCTGCTGCTGCACAACTTCCTGCTGCTGGATAACTTCAACGTCGCTGCCCTGTGGCCGCTGCTGCTGGTGGTGGCGGGCGCGGCGATTTTGCTGCGCGGCGACCTGACGCCCGGCGCCGAGGGGCGCACATTCGGCATCACTCGCGGCAGCGTCGAATCGGCCACGCTGGAAATCAGCGCCGGCGAAATTGATGTGGCGGTGCATCCTTTACAGCGCGAAGGCCGCCTGATCGCCGGGCAGTATGCCGCCGGCTCGCGCCCGTTCATGCGCGTCAACGACACACATACCTACCTGCGTATGAATCGCGCCAGCACACCCTGGTTTTCGTTTGCCGATTGGGAAATGGCGCTGGCCCACGATCTGCCCTGGCAAATTCTGGCAAGCAGCCATCTGGGTAACATCAATCTGGAACTCTCGAAGTTGATCGTTCAGGAGGTGGTGGCCGCGACCGGCTTCGGTGATATTCGCCTTACCTGCCCCCAGGAAGCCCTGGGGCTGCTCCGGCTGCATTCGACGCTGGGTAACATCCATATCATCACCCCGGTCGGATACCGCGCCCGCATCACCAATCACGCCGGTCGCCTGTTCCGCATCTATGCCGACGAGCGCCGCTACCAGCAGGCGGAACCTCACGTCTACCTTTCCCGCGATGCGGACGACGCGGCTCCGCTGGTCGAAATCGCCGTCTACGGCACATTCGGAGATGCGTACTTCACCTGAGGATGTGCGATGGATTCGCCGCTTGGTTTTGTGATCCGGGATGGCCTGGAGAGCGATATTCGCGCCTGTCTGGAACTCGACCATCACTACGAAACAGATTATGTCTGGCAGATGACGGTCAGTGACGAGCCGGGCGAATGGCGCGCTGCGTTTAAAACCCAACGCCTGCCGCGCACGCTGGAAGCAGAATACCCCTCAGACGAGCAGCGCCTGCGCCTGGCGCTGGCCCCTGACCAGTGTTTCCTGGTCGTGGCTGGCAAAACCGAGCCGGACATTCTGGCTTACCTGACCATGCGCCGCGACCCGGTTTACCGCTTGGCATTGATTCAGGATTTGGTCGTCTCGCGGCCTTACCGCCGCCGGCGAATCGCCACCCGGCTGCTGAATGTCGCCCGCCGCTGGGCGCAGGAGCAGGGGCTTATCCAGCTCACCATCGAAAACCACACGCGCAACTATCCAGGCATCGCCTTCTGCAAGCAGGCCGGTTTTGTCTTTTGCGGCTTTAACGACCGCTACTTTCCCAACCAGGATATTGCGATCTTTTTCAGCCAGTCGCTCCGCTGAGGTTCGCTGTGGAAGCGTTAGCCGAAGTCCTGCTGCAATCGCTTAACGAGACGCTGACCGCCGCCATCGTGGTGATTTCGGCGTCCATGCTGCTGTACAACGTCACGCGCAATCTGCACAACCGCGTGGCGCGCACCTCCGGCATCGTGCTGGCCTGCGTCACTGCCGTTTATATCGCCGACGTGTTTGTCGCGCTCAAACCCGGCCCGCGTACGCTGGAGGCCATCCTGCGCTTGCAGTGGATCGGCATCGCCCTCATGCCGGCGGCCATGTTTCACCTCTCCGATGCGCTGCTCGCCACCACCGGCCTGCCCTCGCGCGGTCGCCGCCGCCGCATCGCCCGCATCCTGTACCTGATCGGCACGCTGTTCATCATCCTAAGCTCTTTCACCGACGTTTTGATCCGCCCGGTCATCCGCCCTCCCACCGCTGTCATCCTGCCCGGCGCGGTTTTTCCGATCTACGTGTTTTACTTTATCGGCGCGACCGGCGTGGCTTTCGTCAACGTGCAGCGCGCCCGGCAGCGGTGTCTCACCCGCAGTACCCGCCGGCGCATGGGCTACCTGCAATTCGCCCTTTTAACGCCCGCGCTCGGCATTTTCCCCTATTCGGCGCTGCTGGGGCTGGCCGAAACCGACTCGGTGGCGATGTTATTCCTGGTCAACCTGTCGAACCTCGTCATCATCCTCATGCTGCTGTTTTTATCCTACCCGCTTTCGTTTTTTGGCACGCGCGTCCCCGACCGGGTGGTTAAAGCCGACCTGATGCGTTTTATCCTGCGCGGCCCGGCCACCGGCCTGCTGGCGCTGACGGTGATTATTTTTATGACGCCCGCCATCCGGGTGATGGGGCTGCCCGGCGACAGCCTGATGCCGTTTGCGGTCGTGGCGGTGGTTTTGTTGTGGCAGTGGTTGGTGGCGCTGGCGCTGCCCTGGCTGGAAAAAAACCTGATCTATTCCGATGAAGACGGCGACCAGCTTGCCAAACTGCAAAACCTCAGCGAGCGGCTGCTCAGCCGCGCCGACCTGCTGCAGCTGCTGGACGCTGTCCTGGCCGCCGGCTGCGATTATCTTCAGGTCAATACGGCTTTTGTCGCCGCGCTGGCCGACGACCGGCTGGACATCGTGACGGCCATCGGGCCGACCCGCCCCAGCGCCAGATGGCTGGAAGACGAACGGCCATCCCTGATGAATCTGCTCGAAACCAATAACACGGCAGACGAGTACACGCTCCAGAAGTGGCATTCCTACTGGATAATTCCCCTCTACAGCCGCCGCAGCATCGGCGACCAGGGTGATAAAATGCTGATCGGCTTCCTGGGCGTCCAGGCCCGGTCGGCTGAAATCAACCTCACGAGCGACGAATTACGCATGTTCCGCTCGCTTTCGCGCCGTGCCGCCGAAACGCTGGACGACATGCGCCTCCAGGCGGAAATTTACGCCGCGCTGGAAGGGCTGCTGCCTCAGATCAACGTCACCCGCACCCGCGCCGCCGAGGTCGAGTACCGGCATGGCCGCCAGCCGCAGCCGCTGGCCGAAAACGGCGCGATTGATCGAGAGCAGTTCATCGAACAGGTGCGGGCGGCGCTGCGTCACTTCTGGGGCGGCCCCGGCCTGACCAGCAGCCGGCTGGTCGAACTGGGCGTGGTGCAAAACGCCCTGGCCGATAATGACCACAACCCGGCCCGCGCCCTGCGGGCGGTGCTGCTCCAGGCCATCGAACAGCAGCGGCCCCCCGGCGAGCGTAAAATGACCAGCCCGGAATGGACGATTTATAACATCCTGGAGCAGCGGTTTCTCGAACGCCACCGCGTCCGGGATGTCGCCCTGCGTCTGGCCTTAAGCGAGCCGGATTTGTACCGCAAACAGCGTGTAGCAATCGAAGCAGTGGCCGATACGCTGATAGAAATGGAGCAAGCGCGTACAAAAGCATGATAGATGTCAAGGTTCTTTCTGCCGGTAGGATGGTATAATCACCTGGGAAATAGGTTCTGGCCTACTATCTCGACGCCAATTAGTGTTATTACAGAGGTCTAGGGATGTCTACCAACGTACATCGGCAGGATTTTTCACCATCACAACCATCTATAGACGAGGGGTATTGGTCGGCATTACTGAACGAGGGGGAATATGCTGAACCCGTCCGCCTGGCCGCCGAGTCCGAGGACGAAATCCTCGCCGAAACACCATACCACTTCAATGGGCATCATGCCAGCGGAAGCATAATCGAAGCCGATTGGTTAGAGATGCAGCGCATCATGGACTGTGATGAGGTCGTTGAGCTGCCGGTCGTCGGCTACAATCGCGGCGGCCTGCTGGTGGAGTGGCGCAGCCTGCACGGTTTTGTGCCAGCCAGCCAGCTCACCGAGTTCCCGGTTAATGCCAGCAGTCTCACACGCCGCAAGGCGCTCACTTCCTGGATCGGGCAGAAGCTCCTGCTTCGCGTTATCGAACTGAATGCGGAACAAAATCGTTTGATTCTATCCGAACGCGCCGCCCACGTCCGGCCTGGCGAGCGCGCCGAAATTCTGCGCCGCCTACGCCCCGGCGACTGCATAAGCGGTTCGGTCACTAATCTGTGCGATTTTGGCGCTTTTATTGACCTGGGCGGCCTGGAGGGACTCATCCATATCAGCGAATTAAGCTGGGGACGGGTCGGCCATCCGTCAGAAATGCTCCAGCGGGGAGAGATAGTGAACGTTCACGTGCTGGACGTAGACCGCGAAGCCGGGCGCATCGCCTTAAGCCTCAAACGCCTGTACCCGGACCCCTGGAAAACGGTCGGCGAACGCTACCACGTCGGCCAGATCGTCGTCGGCACAATCACCAACGTGGTGGATTTTGGCGCGTTTGCCTGCATCGAAGAAGGTCTTGAAGGGCTGATTCACGTCTCGGAACTGGCGGAAGGGCATTTTCTCCATCCCCGGAATGTGGTGAATGAGGGCCAGCAGGTCGAGGCGCGCATCCTCAGCATTGACAGCCAGGCGCGCCGCCTGGGCTTAAGCCTGCGTCTCAAAGAGTAAACGCCGGCGCCAACAGGCAGTTGGATTGGGTTCAGCTATGAGTCATCCCAGACAGGAAACTTAAGCTCCTTATCTGGCGGGTTTACGCGGATAGACACTAAGCACAAAGCCGGGATTTTCCCGGCCTTGTGTTTTCTCATACGAATAAACCGGGCAAACCGGCCAAAACCTGCATATAATAGAACCATTGTTTGCGGTGTTGATCTGAGGCTTATGGCTCAACAGAAATCCGCCCGGAAGCAGCCGGATAAACCACAGCAGAAAAAAGAGACGCCGCCGCCCCCGACGCCCAAAACAGAACGGTTTACCGTTAAGCCGGAATTCTGGGAGTCGCTGTTCGACAGCCTGCCGCCCTGGGGCGACGAAATCGCGGCCATCGTGCTGATCGTCTTCGGCATTGTCTCGTTTCTGTCGCTGTTTAATCTGGCGTCGGATGCCACCATTTCGAGAGCCTGGTCAAACGCGCTGACCGGATTGTTCGGCTACGGCAGCGTGGTCGTCTCCGGCGGCATCCTGGGGCTGGGCGTAGTCATCCTGCTGCCCAAACTGAATATCACGGTGAAGTTCCCGGCGCGCCGCATCCTGGCGCTCGAAATCGCGTTTTTGTCCCTGCTGGCGATTCTGCATCTGGCATATGGCGACCCGGAACTGCGCGCGCTGGCGCGGGCCGGACAGGGCGGCGGTTACGTCGGCTGGGCGCTCAGCCAGCTCATCGCCGGGCTGCTGGGTTCGGCAACCGCGCTGATTTTTTACGGCGGGCTGTTCGTTTTTAGCATAGGTGTCGTCCTGGGGATGCGCCGCGCCCATATCCAGAAGGTGCTGCAAGCCGGCGACCGCGTTTTGCAGAACTTTGCGGCGCGTATGGCCGAACCGCCGCGCCGCCGAAAGCCTGCCGCCACGCCCCAACCGCAAGCGCCTTCGCCTGAAGCCGCCCTTCCCCCCACACGCCGCGCTACCAGCAGCATGATCGTGCGCGTCCGCTTCGACCCATCCAGCATTCCGCCTTCGGCGCGCGCCGGGGCCGCGCCCAAAGAACCGCCGCCGGGCGAGAGCGTCCTCGCGCCGCGAACCGACCGCCTGGAGATGAGTTTTAACGCCATTGGCACGTTCAAAGGCAAAAAACTTAAGGGTTTGCAGCAGGTCGAACGACCAGATGGGCGTATCAAACGCTATTTCACCGTCGCCGATATGAAAGAAGTCAAACGTATTGTCAAGCGCGACCCCCACCTGCCGCCGCTGGAACTGCTGCGCGATATCGAACTGAACATGCCCGACGAACAGGAGATCAATACCAACGTCGTGCTGATCGAAAATACGCTGCTGGAATTTGATATTGACGTGGACGTGGTTGAGGTCAAAGTCGGGCCTACCGTTACGCAGTACGCCGTCCAGCCGTTTAAGGAAACCACCACCGGCGAAGGCGAGACGGTGCTTCAGCGCACCCGCGTCAGCCGGATCGCATCGCTTTCCGGCGACCTGGCGCTGGCGCTTTCGGCCAAACGCCTGCGTATCGAAGCGCCCGTACCCGGCCACAGCTACGTTGGCATCGAAGTGCCGAACCGCAACCCCAGCATCGTCGCCCTGCGTTCGGTCTACGAAAGCAAAATCTTCCAGGATCAACTGGCAAAAGCCCGGTCGCCGCTGTACGTGCCGCTGGGACGCGACGTATCCGGCGCGCCGCTGAGCGTTGACCTGGCGCAGATGCCGCATCTGCTCATCGCCGGCACGACCGGCTCCGGCAAATCGGTTTGTATCGCCGCCCTGACGGCGGCGCTGGTGCTGAACAATACGCCGGACAAGATCAAACTTATCATGCTCGACCCCAAAATGGTCGAACTGAGCCGTTTTAACGGCCTGCCGCACCTGCTTGGCCCGGTAGAAACCGACCAGGAGCGCATCATCGGCGTGCTGCGCTGGTGTACCCGCGAGATGGACAGACGCTACAAGCTGCTGGAGGAATACGCCGCCCGCAACATCGAAATTTACAACTCGCGCCTCAGCCGCCGCCAAAAGGACGAATACCTGCCCTATATCGTCATCATGATTGACGAAATCGGCGACCTGATGCTTTCCCGCCCGGAAGAAACCGAAAAAACCATCACGCGCATCGCGCAGATGGCGCGCGCCGTCGGGATGCACCTGGTCGTCGCCACGCAGCGCCCCAGCGTGGATGTCATCACCGGCCTCATTAAAGCCAACTTCCCCTCCCGCATCTCTTTCGCTGTCGCGTCCAGCGTGGACTCCCGCGTCATCCTGGATTCCATCGGCGCGGAGAACCTGCTTGGTAAAGGCGATATGCTCTATCTGGCCTCAGACGCCGCCGGCCCGCGCCGTTTGCAGGGCTGTTACGTCTCTGACGACGAAGTGCGGTCGCTGGTTAATCATTGGAAGGACTGGCACGAAGAACAGATCGCCAAAGGCAGGCTGGACGAAATCGGCATCGGCCCCTGGGAGCGCGGCCTTACCCGGCGCGAATTCCTGGCCGAAACCGACCCCATGCTGGAACAGGCTATCCAGTTGGTGATCGCCGAAGGCGAGGCATCCGCCTCGTTAATCCAGCGGCGGCTGGGACTGGGCTACCCGCGCGCCGCCCGCATCATGGATTTATTGTTTGAACTGGGTGTGGTCGGCGAAGCCGAAGCTGGAGGCCGCACCCGCCGGGTGCTGATTAAACCCGGCCAGGACCCCTTCAAAGAGATTATGGAAAAGCGCGTTAAAGGGAAATAACCCCTCCCCTCGCGCCGCCTAACCTTCCCGGCAGCGCGCCGCCACCTGTCGCATCAACGCCAGCGTTTCCGGCAGGTCATCCTGGCTGATGTTCCAGTCCAGCGCCCGCTTCACCAGCGCCGCCGGTCGCTCGTGCAGCCCCCCCTGCGCCCAACGCGCCGCCGCCAGCTTCGAGACAATCGTACCGTGCTGAAGCGTATACAGAATCCGGCACATCGTCAGGATGGCATAGGTGTGGTAGCCGTCATGGCGCAGTTGAACGGGGTCTTCCAGCATCGGCGTCCACCATTCCTGTACTATGTCCAGCACCGCCCACCGCAGTTCCGCCGGGGAAATCGGGTCAATCAACGTCTGCACCGGCGGACCGGCCACCGTTATGCCGTATTCGCGCAGGCTGTATCGCTGGATGACCCAATCGCTGTCGTGCTGGACAACCGCCAGCCGTTCACCGACTCCCCTATCTATATGAGGATGCACCGCCGCCGCCCGGTCATATCGGCGCAGCGCCGCCAGCGGAATATACGACCCCTCCAGTTCCGTCGTCCAGGCCATGCCGCTGGCGGCTATCCGGTCGTGCATGGCCGCCAGCGCCGAAACGGTTTCGTCCGGCAGCGTATCCGTCGTGGCGACGACAAAATCCACATCGCTGTGAACGTTAAAGTCGCCCACCGCCAGCGAGCCGTACAGATACAGGCCGGCGAACTGTTCTTTCAGAACGGTCTGAACTTCTGCCAGCAGGACGGCCAGCAGCGCATTCACGTCCGGGTAAGGCGTCGGCCTCAACATGGTTCTTGCGCTTTACGCCACCGGGCGGATGCAGTCCGGCGTGTCGTTGCCGGGGCGGTTGACCATCTTCGAGACTTCGTAAGCGCGCATCGGCGCGGGGTCGTAGGGTTTCATCAGGGCTTGCAGCGCCGCCGACGGCGGTTCGTCGGGCGACAGCCATAGGTCGTAATCGTCGCGCCGCAGAATGACCGGCATCCGGTTATGAATCGGCTGCATGAAGTCGTTGGCGTCGGTGGTTAAAATCGTGCAGGTTCGCACTTCATCCCCCTCCGGGCTGTGCCAGACTTCCCACAGCCCGGCCATGCCGAACAATTCGCGCTCGCCCAGGTGGATGAACAGCGGCGCTTTGCCGCCGTTGCGCGCCTGCCACTCGTAAAAACCGTCCGCCGGGATGATGCAGCGCCGCCGTTTAAAAGCCGCTCGAAAGGCCGGCTTTTCCGCCGCCGATTCGGAACGCGCGTTAATCATGCGGCTGCCGATGGACGGGTCTTTCGCCCAAGATGGAATCAGCCCCCATTGATAAAAGGTCAGCTCCTGCGGCTTCTCGTTGGTCACAATCGCCACCGGCTGTGTCGGCGCGATGTTATAACGCGGCGGCAGCGAAGCCGGCAGGTTATCCAGGCCAAAGGCCGTCTGAATGGTATCCAGGCTGGAGGTCAACACAAATCGTCCGCACATGGCACATTTCCCTGAAATAAAAAACGGGGATATGGTTTTTACCTACCCCCGCATTATACCACATTTTTAGAACAAATTATCGCTTTTTAGGTGGTCGGCCCATTTCGGAAACCTGCCGCACGATTCCCAACCCGGCCAGCGCCAGGGTCACAATGTCGCCGGTCGTCATCGGGCGCGGTTTGCCGCCCCCGCCGCGCGCGTCCTCCTCGGCGGCACGCGCGTACAGATACGACGCGACCAATCCAAACAGCGCGCCGGCCAGCAGGCCGACCACATAAACGCGCGGCTTCCAGTCCGGTGTTGAACTGCCCCCAGGGGTGATTTCACTCATCCTGCTCGTCCTTTTCTGACGGTAATGCCGGGTTATCGAACACGCCCAGCAGTTTATCGAAAAATGCGAACTTCACACTCAAATCAACGGTCGCCTGGTTGATCTTCTCCGTAACGCCCTGCGTATTTTCCAGCGCGCGCTCCGTCAGCCGTTCGACGCGCGCCAGGCCGCTGCCGGTTTTGTGATGCAAAACCCCCAGGCCGGCTACCGCCGCAGCCATACCAACAGCGACCGGAAACAGGCACAGCGCCACCGGACACAAAAAACAGATCATCAGCAGCCAATCGGCAACCAGCGAAACCTGAAGCCGCTTGGGCAGCAGCACAACCGCCACGACGCCCACCAGTACCAGGACAAGACCGCCCGCGAATGGTAAGATGATGTGCAGCCGCATTTCGCGGCGGTGCGCGCGTTCCACCAGTGTTTGCCGGTCAGGTGCCATGTGCACTCCATTTGGGATACAGTGAAATTGTACCTCGGAAAATGACGCCGGCCAAATCAACCGCGCCGGAGAAAGAGCCGATATGTTAAACGACAATATTCCGATCAAACAGCGCCTGCATATCACCTTTGGAAAGTTCGAGGCGCTCAAATACACCAGCAACCTGGACGTTGCCAAACTGTGGGAACGGGTGCTGCGCCGCGCCGACCTGCCGATTTTATATTCCGAAGGTTTTAACATCCGCCCGCGTATCGCGCTGGCTTCCGCGCTGCCCCTGGGCATTTCCAGCGAATGCGAAATCCTGGATGTCTCGCTCAAAGAACCCATCCCGCTGGATGGCCTGGCGGAACGTCTGGCCGCCGTCAGCCCGCCGGGGCTGCGTATTATCAAGATCGTCCAGGTTCCGGTTCGCGCCCCGGCTTTGCAAACGCTGGTTCGCAGCGCGGAGTACCGCATCCGCTTCGAGGACGGCCTCAGCCCGGAGCTGATCGCGGCGCGCATCCGGGCGCTTTTGCAGGCCGGCAGCCTGGATACCCGGCGCGAACGCAAGGGCAAAATCACCACCGTTGACCTGCGTCCGCTGATTTACGACCTGCGCGTGGACGAAAACGGCGACCTGCTGGCGCATCTGGCTGTCGGCGACCGGGGCAACCTGCGCCCCGATGAACTGCTGGAAGCGATGAACCTGGCCGACCAGTTCGTTTCTGTTCACCGCTTCCGCCTGCATCTGGCCGAAGCCAACCCATAAATTCAGTAGATCACGAAATGATGTGTATCACCCGCTGTTCAACAAATCATCCCCCCCCAGCCTCCCCCGAATTCGGGGGAGGAGTCGCGCTCTGCGCGGCGGAGGGGGTCAAAAAAGATAATACACAAATGAATCCGTGATCTGCTGAAATTAACAGAATCTTGACAAATCACCCGTAACATCACCCAAAATTGAGCGGTAGTTAAGATGTCCGATTATGCCAATGGTGCTATAGGCCGGCGGCAGGGCATCATCTACACTGGATTTATTCCTGCGCTATACGCAGCATTTCGGAGGCAGGGTATGACTACCAACCGTAAACGCTTGTTAACAACCCTCATAACGGGTTTAACGGTTTTTTCGATGGTTTTTAATCTGGCGCTCCCGGTCGCCCTTTTTATAGATACGGCCCGCGCCCAGGAAACGACCGAAGAACCCGCAGCCGAAATGCCGGCTGAAACGCCCACACCGGAGGTCACGGCGGTCGTCACCGACGAGCCGCCGCCGCCCCCTGCCCCGGAACTCACATCCGAACCACCGCCCCCAATCACCGAAGAACCCACGCTTCCGCCCGCCCCGGCGGATGTTCTGTTCCAGGAAAATTTCCAGGACGGCGATACCGCCGGCTGGCTGCTGTCCGCCGGTTGGTCAATCGTCAGCCTGGGCGATAATCTGTTTTTGACCACTGTCGAGGACAACCAGACGGCCACAATTGCCGACATCACCCCGGCGGATTTTGCGCTTTCGGCCCGCCTGCGGATTGAGGCCGGGCAGCCGGCGCATGTGGCGTTCCGGGCCGGCAGCGAAAGTTACACGCTGGTGCTGGACGCCGCCGGGAACGTCAGCCTCTACCGGGGCGCGCTGCCGGTCGCCCAGGGCGCGCCCATGCCCCCCCTGCCGGAAGGCACGCCCGCCCTCTGGCACACGCTCAATGTGCAGGTATACGGCGCGCTGATGGCGATCACCGTCAACGGCACGCCGCAGATCGTTTATACCGACCCCGCGCCGCTGGCGGCGGGTTACATCGTGTTCAGCGCCCCAACCGGCGGCGTCAGTCTGGACGAAATCATCGTCCGCCCGCAGGTCGAGCCGTTCGAGCCGCCGGTGATTATCCCGCCGACGGCAGCGCCCCCGGTTGAGCCAACGCCGGAAATCACGCCGGAAGCTACCGACGAACCGGAGATCACCCCCGAAGCGACCGACGAGCCGGAGCTTACGCCAGAAGCCACGCCGGAAGCTGCCGACGAACCGGAAATCACCCCCGAAGCGACCGACGAGCCGGAAGTCACCCCTGAACCTGAAACTATCGAACAGCCTGTTCTCAGCGCCGATTTTGAGGCCGAAGCGCCCGGTTGGGCCTTCAGCGAGGGCGCGAGCATCGTGCAGGAAAGCGACACCAACCGCGCGCTGCTGATGTCGGCGGGCAGCACCCTGCTGCCGGCGGAGGCGCTGCATCTGGCCGATTTCCGCCTGCAAGCACGTCTGAACCTGCTCTCCGACGGCGCGGACGGCACGCCTAACGGCCTTAACATCCCCTTCCACACCGGGGATGGGCGCGGTTACGTGCTGGCGATTGACGCCGCGCAGACCGCCCTGTATCGCAGCGACGGCAGCGGCCCGGTGCTGCTGGCAAGCAGCCCGACCGCCCACGCCGCCCAGACCTGGCACGCGCTGGCGCTGGACGTTCAGGGCGGGCTGATCGTCGTGACCATCAACGAGACGGTTGAAATAAACTTCACCGACGAAACACCGCTCACCGGCGGCCAGATCGCCTTCAGCGCCGCCGGAGCCGCGCTGCTGGACGACATCGCCATCTACGACCGCACGCCGGAAGGCGCGCTGGAAGCCGCCCCCACCCCTGTACCCATGACGTTGAGCGAGGCCGAAAAAGCCAGGCTGTCCGGCGCGCTGCCGCTGGCTCTCGAAAGCCTGCTGAGCGGCGACGAGGCCGCCGCGCTGGAACTGGCCGCTGTTTATTACCTGCCGATGGATGAAGAAAACCGCGCGCGGGTGGTCATCTGGCCTGCCGAGGGCGCGGCTGCCGCCGAAATCGCCGCGCTGGTGGAGATGGTCGGCGGTTCGGTGGATTACCTGAACGACGATAACGTTGAGGCGCGCCTGCCGCTGGCGGCTCTGCTGCCGCTGGCGAACGCGCCGCAGATTCAGCTCATCACGCCCATCAGCATGGCGGTTTCCACCGGCGCGGCCTTCGCGCCGTCGGGGGACCAAAACGCCGAAGGTTTTGATGTGCTGGGCGTAAGCGACTGGCACGCCGCCGGGTTCACCGGCAGCGGTCAGAAGATCGCCGTCATTGATACCGGCTTTAATGGACTGAGCAGCATCGCCGCCGAGGAACGCGCCTGCGTCAGCGGCACGATTCCGTCCGGCGGGTCGTCGCACGGCGTCCAGGTCGTGCAGGTGCTGTGCGACATCGCGCCGGATGCCGCCGTCACACTGTACCGGGCGGACACCGCAGCCGACCTGGCAACACGCATTAATTCGGCGCGCAGCGGCGGCAATCATATCATCCTGATTACGCTTGACCTGGGCGCGGATGTCAGCCCCGGCGACGGCACCGGCGGCGGCCAGATTGACGCCGTTTACACCGCCATCACCACCGCCAAAGGCGAAGGCCGTCTGGTGATCGTCAGCGCCGGGAACAGCTTCACCCGCTACGCCAGTTTTAATCACCCCGGCAGCAGCACCGTCCAGATTCGGGCTACCGGCAGCGACTTCGTGCGCGTGCGCTGGAACGGGGCGGGCATCACCCCCACGCTCACCGGCCCTGCTACCCCCTTTGCTGCTACCAGCACGAACGGCGGTTATTTCACCGTCCTCAACGAGGGTGACTGTTCCAACAACTTCCCGATCACCGACGACCCCGGCACTGACCCGGTTGAAGCCGAGCGCAACTACTGCGAACTGACCCTGACGCTCACCGGCGGCAGTGGTTACGTCCAGGTGCAGGTGCAGACCGTCGTCACCCTGCCGGTGGTCTACGACATCAACGGCGACCCCGTTTTCACAGAGCGTACCGAAATCATTACCGCGCCCGGCGGCGCGGATGAAGTCAGCAGCATTGGCCGCCCCGCCGACTCCCCCAATGCCCTGACGGTGGGCGCGGTTTGCGCCGAACCGTCGCTGGGACTGCCGGTGCAGACCACCGGCTCGCGCGGGCCGATCTTCAGCGCCGGCGGCGGCGCGCCGGGAACAGCTACGCCCGACCTCCGCGCGGCTTATAAACCCGATCTGGCCGGGCCGGCGGACATCGGCACGAGTGATGGCATGGGCGGCGTGACCTGCGACAGCGACGACGAATACGGCTTCAGCGGCACATCGGCGGCGGCAGCGCATGTGGCCGGTATCGCGGCCCTCATCCGCGCCAACGCCAATGTCAACGCCGCGACCCCGGCGGCCATCACCGATTATTTGCAGTCGCACGCCGCCGACCTGCATACCGGCGCAGAGGCTGATGGTTTTGATATGGTGTTCGGCGCTGGCCTGACCGTCCTCGGCAATCCGCAGCCGGACTATGCGCTCATCAGCACCCTCACCGACCCGGACGGCGCGCCCATCACCTGCCCTACCGGCATGGCGCGGTTCGTCAACCCCAATAACCTGAGCGTGAACCGCAGCAGCATGGACGGCGCGACCGTCTCCCGCGCTTACATCCATCCCGAACATGCCGCAGCAGCCGCCAGCGCCGGCGACTGTGTGATTCTGCTGCCGGGCGAGTACGTGACGCCGGTGAACATCACCGGCGCGGCCATCGCCAACAACGTGACCATGCGCTCGTATGACTCCGCCCTCAACGGCGGCAAGCTGCCGGGTGATACGGTCACGCCGGACAGCGTTTTCTGGGTCAACCTGGGCGGCGAAGAAGGCGAAGGCGGCATCTTCGTCCGGCAAACCACCGGCTTCACGGTGGACGGTTTCATCTTCCTGGGCGCGCAGCCGCAGTCCGGCAGCGTGACAAAGCCGACCGGCATCCTGACCGCCGGCGCAAACACCACGACCATCGCCAACAGCTTCTTCTCCGGTTTCACCGGCCTGGCGCTGGGCGGCAAGCCCATTCGCGTGGACGCTTACCAGGGCTTTGGCAGCCAGGGTGTTATCATCCAGGGCAACGCCTTCACCGACAACAACGCCCGCCAGGGCGCGGTGATTGCCATCAAGGACTCCGGCACGAGCAGCCCGATAATCTTCCAGCACAACAAACTGTTCAGCAATGCCAGCACCAGCGATCAGGGCATTTTTGAGCCGCTGATCCAGATCTCAAACGCGGTCGTCAACATCTACAACAACCGCTTCATCAGCAACGCCACCCAGTCCATCATTCGGGTGCAGAACACCCAGGACTCGGCCATCCCGCCCTACAGCAACGCGCTGAACGTGAGCGTATTCGGCAACGCCTTCACCAACAACCAGAACACCGGCCCGGTCGTGCATCTCGTGCCGGGGCGGCGCTTCCGTTTTGTCAATAACACCGTCGCCGGGCATGTTTCTATCCTGCCGGGCGATTACGGCTACATTATCGTGCGCGGCACCAGTTCAACCCACACCAATGGTCTGTGGGAAATCCACAACAACCTGTTCTACAATAACAACACCGCGTCCGGTCTCATCAAGGACTTCGCTTTCGTCACCTGCGACTCGATCAGCGGTGGGCCGGCCTCCGACAACGGCGCGAGAAACAACTGGGCTTTCAACAGCGGCACGGCCTCCGGCGTCTGCCAGAACCCGCTGGGCGGCTTTAACAACCGTATTATTGAGGCGGGCGTTGACCCCTGGTTCACGGTCGTCGGCCCGGAAGTCGCGCCGGACGACCCGTACCAACTGGTCAGCGCCGCTGCGCCCAGCCCGGACGACGGCGTGGACGATGGCGACAACAGCCTGGTTTTCCCGGCCAGCCTGCTCTCCGACAGGGATGCGCTCAACCGCAAGCGCCTGGAAAACGTGACTGTGGACATCGGCGCTTATGAATTTAAAGCCGTCACGGCCGGCAGCCCGAACCCGACCTTCCCCGAAGACACGCTTTCGACCACCATCCCGCTGGAAGCCGAAGGCGGTTTCCCGCCCTACACCTTTACGATTGAAAACTTCCCGGCGCTCTTCGACACCAATCCTGAAAACGCCTGCGGCGGCCAGCCGCTGCTGCTCAACCCGGCAGCGCAGACGGTGACGTACTGCCCGCCGAAAAACCTGTATACCGACGCCGACGGCGCGATGCCGCCTAACGGCGCACCCGCCGGGTCGGCAGTGTCGTTTACGTACCTCGTCCGCGACCGGGTGGGTAACATCAGCCCCGACCCCGGCGTGGTCACGCTGCTGATTACCCCCACCGACGACCCGCCGCTCCAGGAGCCGATCAACCAGCGGATTCAGCGGGAAGCCGGGCAGGTTTCCACGCCGATCAGCTTCCGGCTGCGGCCTTACGTCCGGTTTGACGACAACTTCTTCTTCTCGGAAGATGGCGGGCCGGAGGACATCCTGGCCGGCGGCCTGCCCGCGCAAAACCAGACGCCCGGCGCGGACTACCCCTACGATTACACTTACGTGCCGGGCAGCCTCAGCGGGGACTATGTGGCGCTGGGCATCGGCGAAGCCGCCGTACAGAACGCCGTCAACAATACCACCGACGGGCGCATCAACCTGACCGCATCCGGCGGCGTCCGGGGGTCGTTCAGCTTCCAGTACACCGTCAACGAAAGCAGCGCCACCAATACCGTCACGGTCGAAATCGTTTCGTCGCTGCCTTACGGCGGCCTGCACGATGATACCAGCTTCGCTTTTGATTATACGAACGACTGGTCGCCGGTTTACAGCGAGCCGAACATCAACAACACTCTGCACCAGACCACCACGCTCGACGGAACGGCCACCTTCAGTTTCGTCGGCACAGGCTTCACGCTTTATATCCAGGGCAGCACGAAGGGCGGCTTCTGGGAGCTGCTGGTAGATGACCAGACCTTCCAGTGGAACGGCAAGCAGATTGCCACCCGCTCCGGCATCACCTGCCGCTCGACGGTCGCAACCGGCACGGGGACGAGCAGCACATTCATCAACGGTAAAGTGGCAAACGCCTATACCGTGTCCTGCTCGCGGCTGCGCGACGGCGAGGCGCACACCATCAAAATCGTTAACAAGACCAGCCGCGCGCTACTCAGCGTGGACGCGGTCGGCATCCTGTCGGACAGCACCGTTCTGCTGCCGGGTTTCCACGAAGTTAAAGAGATGCAGACCATCCCGCTGTTTTACGGCTGGAACGAAACCACCGAAGTCGGCGCATCCAACCGCCTCGCCATGTATACCGGCAGCCCGAACGTGGCGAACATCGTGTTCACCTTCAAAGGCACGGGTTTCGCCATCGGCACGACGCTGGAGCAGGAGAAGGTTTCCAAACTGGGCGCGACCTACACCATCTGCGTCGCCCCCGCCGCGACCGGTACGCCGCAGGTCTGCCAGAACTTTGATAACGGACTGGGCGGCAGCACGCGCCCCATCTGGAACGTTTTCCGCCCCTTCTTCGGCTTCTACCCCGACGCCGAATACGAAGTGACAATTGATATCACCGGCATACCCGCCGGCGGGCGCATGGTGATTGACTCCATCATCATCTTCGACCGCGAGATGGTGGGGCCGCTGCCCTATGGCACGACCGACGATGCCCGGCGCGACCTGCTGCTGTTCAGCGGCGGCCTGGAAGATACCTGGACGCTGGATACCAACAATAAACGCGCGTTGGGCAGCAGCCTGACCAGCACCGGCAAGGGCGTAACCACCGCCGGCCCGTTCGCCGCCTTCCAGATACCGGACGACGCCAACAGTTTCTCCTGGTGGCGCTCTGCCGGGCGCACCGACAGCCAGGACATCCTGATCTGCGTGGATCGCGGCCAGCTTGACGCCGGCGATACGCAGGCCACCTTCTGCATCAGCAAAGACCTGCGCGACAAAAACACCCCCAACCCGCTCGTTATCTCCGAGTCGGACTTCGGGCCGACCGGCTGGGGTACGGCTAACGGCAGCATCCACACGGTCGAAATCTTCAGCCTAACCAACTACCCGTTCAATTTCGACCAGTTCCAGGTGATATCCAGCGACGCTCCGCTGTCGCCCAGCTACTACGAGCAGGATGTCCTCAACCTGACTTACTACGACGACCTGGCAGGCGACGGCCTCTCGCTGACCACCATGAACAGCACTCGTTATTCGGGCGGCAGCCAGGCGTTCATCAAGGAAAAGGGCGAAGGCGTTTTCTTCCGCTTCACCGGCACCGGCTTCTCGCCGGTCTTCACCCTCGACCGCTACGGCGGCCCGGTGATGGCCTGCTGGCTGAAGGACGCCGCGCAGACTGCTACACCGAATGACGTGCGGAATAACGGCACCTGCCAGACTTTCGACAACTACAGCAAGTCGGTCGTCTATCAGGCGGCGCGTTCCGTCCTCGGCCTGGAGAATGCCACCTACGCGGTTATCATCGAACACGCCGGCACCGACTATACGGTCGTCGGGCGCACCATCACCGGCAACTCCATGCAGTTCGACGCGCTGCACATCTACGGGGACGTATGGAACGGCCTCAGCCCGCTGGTGAGCGGCACACGCTACGAAACCAGCTATACCAACCGGGCTGCGGACAACCGCTTCCAGTATTTCGGCGCGGGCTGGCGCTCGGTCGAGGGCCGTTCGGCGTCGCGCTACTCCGGCCAGAACTACGATCAGGTCAGAACTTTCGGCGCGGGTCTCGTTTTCCTGACCAACAATGCCGACACGGTGCGGCTCTTCCGCGACGTGCGCTCCGGCTATGCGCCGCTGCGCGTGTGTTACGCGCCTTACACGCCGGGTACGTTCGTGGTGGATTACGGCGCTTATACCTGCGACGAGTTCCGCAATGACGGCGGCACGGCCAACCAGATGCCCTTCAGCATCCACTTCGGCAGTGACGATCCGCATGTCGTCTCCATCACCACATTGACCAACGGCTATCTGTACCTGGACGCCATCGAACCGCTCAATATCGCAGGCCTGGGGCCGCTGACGCCGGGCATCTACCCGGAAACCGAGCCGCGCCTGATCTACGCGCCGACCGACAATGCGGCGCTGGGCTGGGCCAATGTCGTCTCTCGCAGCTATGTAGACGGGGCTGCCATGCAGTCCACCGCGCCGGGCGCATCGCTCTACTTTGAGTTTGAAGGCACGGGTTTCTCGCTGCTGACGCTGTTCGACACGGCCAGCAGCAGCCTGCAAGCCGACATCAATGAAATCCCCGCCCCGCCCGATAAATCGTTCACGGTTCAGCTAACCAACGCCACCACCCGCGCCTACTACGGCATGGCACACAGCGTCACCGGCCTGCCTTACGACACCTACCAGGTTCTCATCACCGAAACCGACCCGCTGCGGAACAAATTCACGGTGGACGGCATCCAGGTCTACGGCGATTTCGAGAACCCGCTTGGGCCGGGCATCTACGACGATACCGACCTCGGCCTGGCCTACGGCCCCTCTAACAGCGCGTGGACGGTTTACCAGGGCAGCCGCGCGGCAGCCTACCTAAGCCAGACCTACCGCACCGCCAACCGCCAGGGCGCGACCGTCGCCTTCGCAGTGACGAACGCGAATTCGATCACGCTGCACCACCTCAACTCGACCAGCACCAAAGTGCAAATCTGCGCCACGACAGCTGCCGGCGCGCGCACCTGTTCGGAGGTCAGTCTGGTGGGTAAATCCAGCACGATCTTCGACCTGGGCGCGGTCGGGAGTTATCAGGTCAGCATCACCAACCTGGACATCCTCAAGACGCTCAACGTGGACGCTGTCGGCGTGCATAATACCACCGGCGGCGTGCTGTCGGCGGGCATCCACCAGGAAGGCAGCCCGCTGCTGACTTTCGGCGGCGGGTGGAACGCCGGCTCAACCGCCGAACGCGGCGCAACCGATGGATTCGTCCGCAGTACCACCGTCGGCGCGGCGGGGCAAACGCTCGGCTTCACCTTCAACGGCACCGGCTTCAGCATCGTGCTGGCCGAAAGCACCACCACCAGCAGCAGCTACTCGCTGGTGATAGATGGCGGCGCGCCCATCAACCTGCCGAACGCGGCGCTCACCTCGGCCCGCGTCCCGGTGGCGCTGACCTACGTCGGCTTTGCGTCCGGCAGCCACACCGTCACCCTCACCAACAACGACGCCGGCAAACCGCTGCTGGTTGACCGGGTGGATGTGCTGGGGACGGCGGCCTCCATCGGCGCTGAAGTCACCGGCAACATCGAAAATGACAATCCGCTGATCGTCTACTTCCCGTACTTCAACGCTAATCCGGTGACGGCGGCTGCCGCTTCCAACGGCAGCCAGCACATCGGCTCGATGCGCGGCGCGGGCGTCTACTTCCAGCTGAACATCGGCACGTTCCAATACGTGCGCGAAACCAGCGGCAAATACGGCGGCGTTTCGATCTGCTCCGCAGCAGCCGGCACGCCGTCCACCGGCTGCACGCCGACCCTGGTGGCGAACAACCTGCCGCCGATAGGGTATCAGCAGGCGCAGGCGGCTGCCGTCGGCGGCAGCGGCACGCGCTGGGTTTTCATCCGCAACGACGACGGCAAACCGATGCCGCTGGACTACGTGCGCCCCACCAACCCAGACGGTGTGCTGACCAGAGGCTTCTATGAAGATACCTACGCGGCGGTCAGCAGCAAGTTCAACTTCGACGGCACGTTCAGCGAAGTGCCGGTCAGCGCGGCCTCCGGCGGGACGGTGCAGTCCACCACGACCAACGGCGGCGCGGCGCTCTTCCAGTTCAGCGGCACGGGTTTCTCGGTCTACTTCGGCCTGAACAATCTGGCCGGCGAAGTCGAAATCTGCTGGGTGAACGCCCTCACGCTCGACCCCGCCGCTGTTGAACCCGGCGACCCCGGCGCAGCCTGCCAGAGCTACAACAACTTCAACGACGCCGCCCGCTACAAAGCAGGCCGCACCAATATCATCGCCCTGGCCGCAGGTAACTATACCGCCGTCGCGCGCCACAAAGGCGCAACGGGGCTAACCACCATGCAGGTAGACGCGGTTGAGATTTACGACGACAACCGCACCGGCAAACCGGCGCTGGATGTCCCCGGCCAGCGTTACGAAACCAGCTACGACCGCCGCCTGATAGACGACCTGTTCGTCTACTACGGCCAGGGCTGGCGTTCGGTGACCGGGCGCTCCGCCGCGCGTTACTCCGGCGAGAACTACGACACCATCAAGGACAGCATCGGCGCGGGCGTCCTGTTCCTGACGAACAACGCCGACGCGATCACCCTGTATCGCGGCGTCGGCAGGGGCGTACCGCGCGTGGAAGTCTGCGCCCAGCGCGTCAGCGACCCGCTCCAGCGTCTCTGCACCACCGTCGCCAACGATCAGGGTTCGTACAGCCAGCCGGTCGCCGTGCCGCTGAACAACAGCGGTTACACCGGCGAACACCTCGTCACCGTCATGGTGCTGGATGCCGGCACGTTCATTCTGGACGCCATTCGTGTCAATGACAGCACCGCGCCGCTCGAACCCGGTTTCTACGAGGACGCCAATCCGGGGCTGCATTTCGGAAACGGCATCTGGACGGAAGCATTCCTCAGCAGCTACAGCGATGGCCGCGCCCGGCTGACCAGCACCGAAAACGCGACCGTCGAGTTCAGTTTCACCGGCGCGACCGGCTTCGCGGTCGGCATGGTGGCCGATCTGTTCGGCGGCGAGGCGGAAGTCTGCTACGACACCGACGATACCTGGGGCGCGGGCGATGACTGCTACATCTACCAGAACGAAAGCCCGAAAGCCAGCTATGCCACCAGCCGCACCGTCACCGGCCTGAACAAAGGCACGACCTACTACGTGCGCGTCCGCAACGCCGAAGATAACAACGCCGGGCGCAACCCGCGTTACGCCCCGGCCCGGCTGGTGATTGACTATGTGAACATCTTCGGGGACGACCTGCCGCCGGTTCTGGCCGAACCCGGCCTGTACAACGAGGACGCCGGCTACCTGCTGCTTCAGCCCGCCGAACGCTGGTTGAGCTTTAGCGGCAAGGCGGCGCGCGGTTTCAGCAGCGAAAGTTACGTCGGCGTGGTGGATGATCGCGGGCGGCTCTCGACTGCCTACGCCGGGCCAACAGCGACGCTGCGGCTCAACGTGCCGGTCGGCGGCGCGACGGTCATCCTGTACACCGGCGCGGCCAGCCGCTCCAACCCGGCGCAAATGCTGGTCTGCGGCAGCGCCGTGACCGGAACAACCTGCACAGTCGTCACCAACCTGTCCACCGAAAACCAGATCGTCGTCAGCGGCGCTCAAATCCCGGCGCTGGGCGCGGCGGGCGAAGTGATGCTCTCCTTCCGCGCGCTGACGCCCGGCTACTTCCGCATTGACGGCTTCCAGATCATTCACGGCGCTGTCCTCACCCCTGGCGTTTACGACAGCTTCCTGATCGAAAACGGCGGGCTGCTGGACACCGAAGCCACCGCCTGGACGCCGCTCAAATCCGCCAAAGCCTACGGCGGGTGGGTCACGCGCACGCTCGTCCAGGGCGGCACGCTGGCCTTCGACTTCAACGGTACGGGCTTCTCGCTGCTGGCGCAGGTGGACGGTTACGGCGTGGATACGCGCATCTGCTACAAACTGGCCTCCAGCGGCCAGCCGTTCCCGGCGGGCAGCAGCCCGCTCGACCAAAGCGGCAGCCTGGCAGCCGGCGATGTGATCTGCCGCACCGTCACGACCAGCACTTCGGCTGCCGACTGGGCCGCGCGTAACGGCGACCGCCTGAACCCGCGCACCGGCTACCAGTACGGCTTCACCTTCCACGGCCTGCCGGAGGATACTTACAGCGTCCAGGTGCGGCACGTGGACAGCACCATCGTCGCCGGGCGCAGCGCCCTCCAGGTGGATGCGGTGGCGGTCTTTGGGACGGCGGACGTGCTGCTGACGACCGGCCAAATCTACGACGACGGCGACGCCGGTCTGCTCTACGGACCGTTCGGCCTGTGGACGCCGGTCGTGGCGCGTTTCGGCCCGTCACGCGGCCCCTGGAACCTGACCGAACACACCTCGATCTACGCCGGCGCGCTCGTGCAGATGCGGGTCGAAGGCAACGCGCTGATCCTGTACCAGACCGCCAGCACGCGGAACACTCGTAAGGCTGTGTTCTGCCTGACCACCATCGAAGGGCAGCAGTGCGCGGACTTCAGCCAGGCCGGACGCACGACGTACTTCACGCCCATCGCCTTCTACGGCTTTGGCAGCCAGGACACGCACGAAATCATCATCCAAAACTGGGATTACGGTAAATCCCTGAGCATTGACGCTCTGCAAGTCCTACCCTGAAAATTCCCCATCCCCTTGTTGGCCGGCACGCCCTCCCCCCGGAGCGTGCCGGCCCATTTTTTCCGGCAGCCGTGTTACAATAAGGGGCGTTTTTTATCCATTGGTGAACAATCATGCACCCCGAAATCTACCTTTCACCCGAAGCTGCCGACGCCCTGCACAGCCACCGCGCGGTCGTCGCGCTCGAATCTACGCTCATTACACACGGCCTGCCCTACCCGGCCAATCTGGAAACCGCCCTGGCGATGGAGGCCGCCGTCCGCGAAGCCGGGGCCGTCCCGGCCATCATCGCCGTCTTGAAGGGCCGCATCACCGTCGGCCTTTCAACGGCTGAAATCGAACGCCTGGCCGCCGCGCCGCCTGGCTCGGTGCGGAAGTGCAGCCGCCGCGATTTTGCAATCGCCCTCGGCCTGGGGGAAGACGCCGCCACCACCGTCGCCGGCACGATGATCGCCGCTCATATAGCCGGGATTCGCGTGTTCGCCACCGGCGGCATCGGCGGTGTGCATCGCGGGCAGCCCTTCGACGTTTCGGCAGATTTAATCGAACTGGGGCGCACGCCGGTGGCCGTCGTTTGCGCCGGGGCAAAATCCATCCTCGATCTGCCGCTGACGCTGGAAGTGCTGGAAACCCAGGGCGTACCGGTCATCGGCCTGGGGACGGCCACCCTGCCGGCTTTTTACACCCGCAGCAGCGGCCTTCCGCTCGATGCCTGCGTGGATTCGCCGGAACAGGCCGCGCGCATCGCCGCCGCCGCCTTCCAGCTTGGCCTGGGGCATGGCCTTCTGTTCGCCGTCCCTGTCCCGGCGCAGGATGAACTGCCCGCCGAGATGGCCGAAATCGCCATCCGGCAGGCCACCCAGGAAGCCGCCGCCGCCGGTATTCACGGCAAAGACGTGACGCCGTTCGTTTTGAAGCGTGTATCGGAACTCACCGAAGGCCGGTCGCGCCGCGCCAACGTTGCCCTGCTGGTCAATAACGCGCGCATCGGCGGCCAGATCGCGGTCGCCCTCCAACAAATGCCGTTATGAGCGACACGCCACCCCGTATGGTCGGCATCGGCGCGGTGTTCATTGATGACATTGTGCAGCCCACCGGCCAGACATATATGGGGCGATTAGGCGGCGGGGTTGTCCATGCCCTGATGGGCGCGGCCCTCTGGGGCGAACGTCCCGGCATCGTCGCCGTCGCCGGCGAAGGGCTGCCGAATGCGGCGCAGCAGCGGTTAAGCCGCCACCTGGATACCGCCGGGCTGCGCCGCCTGCCCATCCCCCAGATACGCGCCTGGCAGATTTTCGAGTTCGACGGCACGCGCCGCGAGTTATACCGCGTCCGGGAAACCGAGCCTTTCACGCGCGGGGCGGGGCCAGAACTGCTGCCGCCGCACTACCGGCAAAGCCGGGGTTTTTACCTGCTGCAAGGCTTTGAAGGGATGCGCGCCTGGCGCGCGGCGCTGCCCGGTTTCGTCCTGTGGGAGCCGCTCCAGCAGGCCATGACGCCTGGAAGCCGCCCGGCCCTCCGGCAGGTGCTTCGGGACTGCCGCATAGATGTGATTTCCCCCAACCTGGCCGAAGCGCAGGCCGTTTACGGCCTCCGGTCGCCGGAAGCCCTGATTGATGCGCTGTTCGAGGACGGCGCGCAGATCGTCGCCCTGCGGATGGGGGCGGACGGGTCGCTGGTGGCCGACCGGACAGCCGGCCTTAAACAGCCCGTCGGCACGGTGTATGTCGAACAGATCGCCGATCAAACCGGCGCGGGTAATACCTACTGTGGAGGTTTGCTGGCAGGGCTTTTGCAAGGACGGAATCTGGTCGAAGCGGCGATGATGGGCGCGGTTTCGGCCTCATTCTGCATTGAACACATCGGCGTTCTCGACCCCGGCCAGATCACAGCGGCAGAACGCAGCCGGCGCTGCGCCCAACTGTCGAAAACCGTCTAACTTTTCGTGCCGCTTCCGCTCTGGGCCAGGCCGGGCGACTTCCCGGTTTGCGTGTGGCGCGTGACGATATGAAACGTCAGATCATCCAGCGTGCGAAAGTGACGCTGACAGTAAGGACATACCGGCGTGTCCGGTTGTTGTTTGCGTTCAGGCGGTGGCGATTGTTTGGCTTCTGACACCGGTATTCCCCTTGTTGGCGTCCCTTTGATAACTAACCAAAATCCTAACCATATTATAACTAAATGGCCGCGAAAAACACACATAGACAAAACGAAATTCGTAAATTTTTCAGCCTCTATTGGCGGGCGGCCTGCGTTTCAGCCAGTCCTGCACGGCCTCGATAATTTCGCGCGCGTCCAGGTCATCGGCTTCTTCCGGCAGCGTAAACGGCGCTTCGTAAGCGGCCAGGTCATCCGGTCGCAGGTCGCGCAGTGTCCGGTCAAGTTCGATCATAATCAGGGCCAGCGGCGCGTTCAGTTCCACCATCACCGCCAGGTAATACGTCGAGCCGATCAGCGGGAACAGCATCAGATGTCCCTGCTCCGTGGAGATATGCACCATCCGGGCTTCCCCACATCCCAGCTCCCCGGTCAGCGTCTGCGCCAGCACTTCGAGCGCCTGAAGCATGGACGGCAGCACTTCATCCTGGTTGCCCAACGGCGGCGACGCGCGCAGCAGGCTGCCCTGGTTGTTCGCCAGGATGATGGCCTCGATGTACCGGTTACGAGACAGGCGTTCAAACCAATCCATAAAATTTATTATCCTTTGTCCCACAGGTGAATCATAAAATCCTGTTCAAAGGCGGATAACATCCGCGTTCATTGATTTTCTCCCACGCGCCAGATGTCCAGCCCGGTATCGCACCCGATGACCAGCGTCGTGCCGTTTTGACTCAGGCGAACCATGTCCGGCGGGCGGCTGCATGGGCGGTACTCGCCCAGATCATACCGCTGCCCGGTCGCTGTGTCCCAGGCAGTTACAGCCGACTTTGATTCAACGTTAACACCAATTACAATATCCGCGCCAGGGGTCAGCCACAGGAACGGGACGGATTTCCCATTAAGTGAGGTAATACTCCGGTTTGCCCCCGTCTCAAAATCCAGCACGTTCAGCGCCGCCGCCGGCCCGTCCACCCAGGCGAAATAACGCCCGGCCTCGTTATCGCCATAATTAACCTGCCCGATACCCGGCAGTATATCAAGCTGCGCCGCCGCCGTCACCGCGCCGGTTTGCAGATTCCAGCGTTTGACAAGGCCATCCCGCGTGATGGTAATCGCCAGCGGCGGCTCGATGCGCCCGATGCGAATGAACGATTCGGCATCATTTTCCGGTCCGGATGGAATCAGCGCCGCCGCATCCCAGGCCGCGCCGGGCGTCAGCAGCCCCACCGACGGCGCGAACAGCGGGTCGTTGGGGAAAAACTCCAGCCATGCTCGCCCGGACTCTCCCGGCCAGACGCGCAGCGGTGAGGCCGGAAGATCGCAGATGGTCGGCGCGGCGGAACGGCTTTCGTCCGGCGCGTGATAGACGATATAACTGTCCGCCCCGGCCAGATAAACCGCGATAAAATAACGCCCATCCCGGTCGAAACTGCCGTCCACAAAAGCGCCCGGCTGGTCGCCGCAGGCTTCCAGCGAAGTTGTGACGTACCCCCCCTGGGCGAAGTTCCACAGCACGATGCCGTTGTCCCGGTTGAGCAGCGCGTACTGCCGGCCATCCGCGCTGACGGCAAACCAGCCGCTTTCCACGCGCCCGGCATCCGCCGGTAAATCGGCAAAGTTGATGCGCGCGACCGATTGCAGCCGCGTGATATTTTCCGTGCCGATGACCGGCGGCGTTTCCTGGCCGTAAACCGGAAAGGCCGCAAGCAGCAGAAAGATCAGGGTGAACAGCCCTGCCGCTACCCCATGCCGCCGTTTGCCGGTATAATGATGAACCCAGTTAGCAAAATAGGTCATAGAGGATGGCTCTCATGCGCCCTGACCAGATCGAACGCCAGCTTAATCGTATCCTGCTCCAGGTCAGCAAACCTGGCCGTTACGTGGGCGGCGAATACAACAGCGTCGTCAAGGACTGGGAAGCCGTTGATTTTAAGATCGCCCTGGCATTCCCGGACATCTACGACATCGGCATGTCCAACCTGGGCATCATGCTGCTCTACGAACAGATCAACAACCAGCCGGACATGCTGGCCGAGCGCGTTTTTTGCCCCTGGCTGGATATGGAAGCCGTGATGCGCCATCATAGTATCCCGCTGCATTCGCTTGAAACCCGCCATCACCTGCAAGACTTCGATTTGATTGGCGTTAGTTTACCGTATGAACAGCTTTATACCAATGTTCTGAATCTGTTGGACTTATCGGGGATGCCGGTTCGCAGCCGCGACCGCAACGAGTCCTACCCCCTGGTGGTCGCCGGCGGCCATGCCTGTTTTAACCCCGAACCGATGGCCGATTTTATAGATGCTTTTGTCATCGGTGAGGGCGAGGAAATCATCCTGGAAATCGCCCGCGCGCTCCAGGATAAACGCGGCTGCCCCCGCGACCAGCAGCTTCGCGCCCTGGCGGGCATCCAGGGCGTGTACGTGCCGCGTTTTTACGATGTGACCTATCAGCCGGACGGCACAGTGGCCGACGTGCGTCCCAACGTGCCGGAAGCGCCGGAGCGCGTGCTTAAACGCATCGTGCCGGTGCTGCCGAAGCCCTTCACCCGCTTCCTCGTCCCCAACATAGATACCGTTCATAACCGCGCGCCGATTGAGATCATGCGCGGCTGCACGCGCGGCTGCCGCTTTTGCCACGCCGGCATGATTACCCGCCCGGTGCGCGAGCGGCCCGTGCCGGAAGTTATGGCCGCCATTGAGGAAATCATCGCCAGCACCGGCTTTGAGGAAATCAGCCTGCTCAGCCTGTCGTCATCCGATTACGTGTATGTTCACGAACTGGTCGAGGCCGTCCACGCGCGTTATCGGGATTCCGGCCTCAGCCTGAGCCTGCCCAGCCTGCGAATCGAAACCACCAGCGCCGACCTGCTCGACAAACTGGGCGATACCCGCCGGGGCGGATTCACTTTCGCGCCGGAGGCTGCCACCGAAAAAATGCGCGCCCTCATCAACAAATACGTGCCGGACGAGCAGGTTTTGGAGGCTGCCCGCGCCGTTTATTCACGCGGGTGGCGCACCATCAAATTTTATTTCATGATCGGCCACCCGGAAGAAACGCTCGACGACGTGCAGGCCATTATCAACCTGTGCAAAGCAGTGCTGGCCGAAGGCCGCCGCACCCTGGGCGGCAAGGCCAACGTCAATGTCGGCGTCAGCACCTTCATCCCCAAGCCGCATACCCCTTTTCAGTGGGTTCCCCAGGACACCCGCGAAATGGTGCTGGAAAAACAACAACTGCTCAAAAACCAGCTTCGCGGTCACGGCCTGCACCTGCGCTGGAATACCGTCGAGTCCACCGAACTAGAGGGCTTCCTCAGCCGGGGCGACCGCCGCCTGGGACGGGTGATCGAACGCGCCTGGAAAAAAGGCGCGCGTTTTGATGCCTGGGACAGCGAACATAATCATGATCTGTGGCTGCAAGCCTTCGAGGAAAGCGGCCTGACGCCCTGGTTTTACACCCACCGCGAGCGCAGTCTGGATGAAATGTTCCCCTGGGATCACATTGATGCCGCCGTCCACAAAAAGTTCCTGAAGGAAGATTATCTGATGAGCCTGGCGGGCGAAACCCGCGTGGACTGCCGTGACCGCTGTTTCGCCTGCGGCATCCTGCCCAAGTTTAAAGACCAGCGCGCACACACCGAAGCAATGGCCTGGGAATGCCCGCCGGTAAAGCCGGTGGCCGAACGCAGGCGCGGGGGCGGCGAACGCGCGCCGAATGTTACCGTCCTGCCATAAACACTTGAACGGCGCTCATCGCCACTCCCCGACATGCTGCCGGTGCGCTTCCAGATATTCGTTCACCAGCGCCCGCGCCAGCGCATACGACCCCACCAGCGGGTGCGCCACCAGCGCCTCGACGGCCAGCCGGCGGTCGCGCTCCAGGATGGCCCGCGCGGCCAGCCGTTCGTAGCGTTTGACCGCCCGCATCAGCAGGTAGGCATCCTCCGGCACATCGCCGATTGTGACCGGGTGGATGCCGCGACCGTCCACCTCGCAGGTGACTTCCACGATGTCATCATCCTGCATCCCGGCTATCGCGCCGTCGTTCGGCACGTTCAAGCCGATACGCAGCGGGCGATCCTGCGTCAGCGCCAGGCCGGCTTGCAGCGCCACCCCGGCGTAGCCGCTTACTTCGTGCTGGGCCGGTGCGGATTCTGCCGCCTGCAAACGCTCCTGAAGGCGCTGTTCGTCGCTTTCGGCGCAGGCCATATAACCGGCGCTGCGCCGGGACTGGTAGCGGTGATGAACCAGCAGCCCTTCGGCGGGCGGCAGCCCGCGCAGCGCGGCGAACATCTGCTCGTTAATCTGCTGGATTTCCTCGCCGCGCGTCAGTTCTTCCGCCTGGATGCGCGCCAGCGCGACATCCCGGAAATAGTAATAATACAGGTATTCGTTGAGGAACATCCCCTGCCGCTGCACGACCTCTGGCCCGAAAAAGCGCAGATGCGTGCAGTTGATAAACTCGGCATTGTGCAGCACTTCCGGCAGCACGTCCCGCCCGTGCAGGCGCGCCGTCCGCGTCCACGACAGATGGTTGAGGCCGAACACCTCAGTTTTGAGGGCCTGCGTTTCCACACCGTACCAGCCGGCGATTTCCTGCTGGGCGGTGTTGGCGCTGTCGCAGATGCCCACGACGCGCCTGTAACCGGCTTCGTACAGCGCCTGCGCCACCAGCCCGGCGGGATTGGTGAAGTTAAAAATCCAGGCATCCGGGGCCAGTTTTTCCGCCCGGTCGGCGACGTGGATGATGGCCGGAATGCTCCGCATCGCCATACTAAAACCGCCCGGCCCGGTCGTCTCCTGGCCGAGGACATTGTGGCGCAGCGCGATACGTTCGTCCAGCACACGCCCGCCTTCCGCGCCCACCCGGATGGTCGTCACGATCAACCCGGCGCAGCGCAGCGCGTCGTCCAGGTCGGTCGTCTGCCGAATGTTAAACGGCGAACCGGCCTGCCGGACGATTTCGGCGCACAGCGGCGCGATCACCTCCAGCCGACCGGCGTCTACGTCCATCAAACATATTTCGTCCAGTTTCAGGTCGGCGGCAAAAGCCAGCGCGCCGCGCACAAATTCCGGCGCGCGCACCCCGCCGCCGCCGATTAAAGCCAGCTTCATGGTACGGTTTTCCTTTCAGAACGGCCAAAACATCATACCAGGGACGCGCTTCTGCGTGTTCGAGGCAGGGCGCGCACAACAGCGCGCCCCGCAACCGGCTGCGTTTTACTCCACCGTGACGCTTTTCGCCAGGTTGCGCGGCTGGTCTACGCCCGCGCCGCGCCGCACCGCGATGTGATAGGCCAGCAGTTGAAGCGGAATGACAGCCGCCACCGGCGACAAGAGCGGCGGCGTCTGCGGCACATACAGCACAT
This sequence comes from Chloroflexota bacterium, assembly GCA_014338005.1. Lineage (GTDB taxonomy): Bacteria > Chloroflexota > Anaerolineae > Aggregatilineales > Phototrophicaceae > CFX2. The sequence continues at coordinate 67,532 of QUBZ01000002.1, forward strand.
GGTCGGCTTTACTGGCGATGAAGGTATCGCCTTCGGTCGCCACCGCGATCACCAGCCCGCCGCGCGCTTTGGCCTGTTCGATCTGGCTAATCATCTTTTCGTACAGGCCGTCTTTTAGCGCCAGCGTCACCACCGGCATATGTTCGTCAATCAGGGCAATCGGCCCGTGTTTCATCTCGCCCGCCGGGTAGCCTTCGGCGTGTATGTAGCTGATCTCCTTCAGCTTCAGCGCGCCTTCCAATGCGATTGGATAGTTGATACCGCGCCCCAGGTACAGAAAATCGGTGTAATGGTACAGCCGTCCGGCCAGTTCGTCAATTTGCGCGTCCGCCTCCAGTGTGCGGCCTACCAGATCGGGCAGCCGTGCCAGGTCTTGAATGTAACCGCGCAGTTGGCCGGCGTTCAGCGTGCCGCGAAGCTGCCCCAGGTACATCGCCAGCAAAAACTGGTCAACGATACTGGCCGTAAAGGCCTTGGTGGACGCCACGCCGATTTCCGGCCCGGCATTCATGGAGATGTACCCGTCGCTGACACGCATCGCCTGGCTGCCCACCGCGTTGACGATGCTCCACAGCAGCGCGCCCTGCTCCCGCGCTTCTTCCATCGCGGCCAGTGTATCCACCGTCTCGCCGCTCTGGGTGATCGCCAGGATGGCCGTGCGCTCGTTGATGATCGGGCTGCGATAGCGGTACTCGCTGCCGTAGTCCACCTCGACGTTCAGCCGCGCCAGCTGCTCGATGAAAAACTTGCCCACCAGCCCGCTGTAATAACTCGTGCCGCAGGCCACCGTCACCATCCGGTCAAGGCCGCGCGCCCGCTCCGGCGTCAGATTCAGGTCTGGCAGGTAGACCTGCCCGGCCTCGAAGTCCACCCGCCCGCGAATCGTATCGGTCAGGCTGCGCGCCTGCTCGAAGATTTCCTTCTGCATGAAGTGTTTGTACTCGCCTTTGGCGGCGCTCACCGGGTCCCAGGCGATGTCATGCACCGGCGCATCTACCGGCTGGCCGTCCAGGGTTTGCACCAACCAGCCATCAGCAGTGATGGTCGCCATCTGGCGGCTTTCCAGAAAAACCATCCGCCGCGTATGTTCCAGGATGGCCGGAATGTCGGACGCAACGTAGTTTTCCCGCTCGCCCAGGCCGACCGCAACGCCGCCGGCGTTGCCGATCCGCACGGCCACCAGTTCACCGGGGGAAAGCCGGCTCATCACCACGATGGCGTGCGCGCCGCGCAGGTAGGCCACCGCTTTGCGGGTCGCTTCGGTCAGGTCGCCCGCCGCGCCGTTTTTGGCGAACCGTTCGATGAGCTGCACGATCACTTCGGTGTCCGTTTCGGACTGGAACTCGATACCCTCGGCAGCCAGTTCTTCCCGCAGTTCCAGGTAGTTTTCGACGATGCCGTTATGCACCACCGCAAAATCGCCGTCCATGCTCAGGTGCGGATGCGCGTTGCGTTCGGCGGGCGCGCCGTGTGTCGCCCAGCGCGTATGGCCGATGCCGATACCACCGGTGATGGGATCGGCGGTGATGCGCCCGCGCAGGTTCGCCAGCTTGCCCACATCGCGCCGGATGTGAATCTGCCCGTCGTTGATGACCGCCACACCGGCGGAGTCGTAACCACGATACTCCAGCCGCTGCAAACCGTCCAGAATCAGCGGCGTCGCATTCCGAAACCCGACATATCCAACAATGCCACACATAAGGGGAATCCTCCGTTGATAGAAAACCTGTACGGCAGGGGGCGCGGTGCGGCGCAGGCACCCGCCCAAACCGGAGTCCCATCCCCATCAGGGGACGACTCCCGCTCCACGCGCTCTCCGCCTGTCCCGGCAGTTACCCACCGGTTTTCGCGGTTCGCTTTTGTTGTACGGAGGCAACAGACAAAGGATGGTGGACACACCCTGGCGGCATCCGCTGATCGTTCGATTTTCTCCCCAGACGGGGATTAAGCCTGCACCGAAGCAGGCAGCCGCCACCTCGTCACCCCGCCTGCCGGCGGGGCCATGCGCTATCTACGCCCCCGGAATCGTTCGCAGCATCACCCCTTTTCAACTGCCGTCCCGATAAAATCATAAAGCCGATTACCTTGCTCAGACATTAACAAATTCCAGGTAGTCCGTTGTGGCGCGGCTGGTATCGCTGTAAATGCCGCGCAGGGCGGGGTCGCGCACGGCCAGCGCCAGCTGGTACATCGCCTCCTGGCTCATGGCCGCCAGCTCCTCGCGGGGGACGCGCGCCCGCCCGCCGGTCCTGAATTTAAACGGGCGGCCAAAATTCACGCTGATACGCGGGCGGCGCAGGCGGCGCATCTCCTCTGCCCATTCCATCGCGCCGGAAATACCGGTCGGCACGATTACCGCGTTCGCCTTAGTCGCCACATAAGCCAGCCCTTCTTTGGCTTCCGCCAGGCCGTGTTTCTGCCGCGTGCCTTCCGGCGCGATCAAAATCAACTGGTCGTTTTTCACCAGTTCGATTGAGTTCATCAGGGCTTTACGGTCAATCTCGCCCCGGTTGACCGAATACGCTCCCCACCACAGCACAAACGGCCTGATGAACGGGTTACGCACATTTTCGATCTTGGTCATCGGAATAACAAACCGGTTGGTGACAGCGCCCATACACAGCACTGGGTCAATCAGCGAGATATGGTTCATCATGATGATAGTCGGGCCGCCGTCCGGGATAAACCCCGCGCCGGTCACATCCACTTTCCACAACACGCGAAAACCCAGCGTGCGGATGAAAGCGCGCAGCAGACGCCGCCGCCAGGCCAGCCGGGGCTGCCGCGCGACATACTCCTGTACCGACTCGGCCAGACTCATCTTTTCCGCCTCCCGGTGTCTCGCCGGTTCGAAGGCCGGCTGCGGGGCGGCGGTTTCTGCGCCGGGCCGCCGCGCGGTCTGTCCGGCACGGCTGGCCGGTTCCATTCCGGCGAACGCGCTTTAAGCGCCTCCACATCCTTCGGTGTCAGTTCGCGCCACTCGCCGGGGCGCAGCGTCCCCAACCCCAGCCGGCCTATATGCGTCCGCGTCAGCGACTTGACCGGATGCCCCAGCATACTTGCCACCCGCCGAATCTGCCGTTTTTTGCCTTCGGTCATCACGATTCGCAGCGTGGTTTCCCTGCCGCCGTCCACAATCTGCACCGAACACGGCGCGGTGAGAAAGCGTTCGCCGGTTTCCTCATCTTCCAGCGATACCCCCTTCGACCACTGCCGAATCGTTTCGGCGCTCGGCAGGCCGTAAACCACCACTTTATAGGTTTTATGATGCTGGTAACGTGGATGCGCCAGGCGGTTCGCCAGGTCGCCGTCGTCGGTCAGCACCATCAGCCCTTCGCTGTCGGCGTCCAGGCGACCAATCGTGAACAGGCGGCCTTCAAAGGAGACAAAATCGTAAACCGTCCGGCGTTCGTCACCGGCGTGGGGTTTATCGGTCGAAAGCACATTTTTGGGTTTATAAAACGCAATATAGGTGTGCCGCGCCGCGAACGCCAGTTTTTCGCCGTCCACCTCGATGATGTCGGCGGCGGGGTCGGCCTGGTCGCCCAGGTGAATCACCCTGCCGTTGACCCTCACCCGCCCCTGCTTAATCAGTTCTTCGCTTTCCCGGCGCGAGGCCACGCCGGCCTGCGCCATCAGTTTTTGCACACGTTCTTTCACGGGCTTACATCCACACTACTCATACGGCGTCTCTGCGTTTGCCGTAGTTATTCTAACACGCGAACGGCCTTTAAGTGGCGTCTGGTTTACGTTCATCCAGCTTCATCCCGGCCAGCATTTCGTACACGCCGATGATGGCGCTGTTGTCCAGCTCGCCCTGGCCGGTTTGCAGCATGGCGGTATAAAGCTGCTGCACGACCGCCGTCAGCGGCAGCGGGATGCCGTAGGTTTTGCCCGTATCCAGCACGATGCCCAGGTCTTTGTGCTGCATGTAAGCCTTAAAACCCGGCCCGCGCTCCCCCGCGAACAGGCGCGGCGGTTTTACGTCCAGCGCCCACATCTGCGCCGCGCCGCCTTTGATCGCCTCGACCACGCGCTGCGGGTCTACGCCGGCTTTCTGCGCCGTGATGAGCGCCTCGGCCAGCCCGGCCATCTGCGCCCCGACGATGATCTGGTTGCACACTTTGGCGATCTGCCCCGCCCCGCTCTCGCCCACCAGCACCCAGGCGCGCCCCATCGCCGCAAACAGCGGCGCGGCTTTATCAAAGGCGTCCTGCGGCCCGCCGACCATAATTGTCAGCGTGCCGTTACGCGCGCCCACGTCGCCCCCGCTCACCGGCGCGTCCAGCGCGGCCACGCCCACTTTTGCCAGTTCGGCGGCAATTTTACGCGCGGCTTCTGGCTTGATGGTGCTGTTGTCAATAAAAATCAGCCCTTCGTGCGCGCCCTCGATGATGCCGTCTTTGCCTAAAACCACCTGTTCAACATCCGGCGAATCCGGCAGATTCGTGAACACAAACTCGACCTGCTGCGCTACTTCCCTGGGCGAAGCAGCCGCCTGCGCGCCTTCGCTCGCCAGTTGTTCGACAATCGCCCGGCTGCGGTTGTGGACGACCAGTTCAAACCCGGCTTTCATCAGGTTGCGCGCGATGGCCGAACCCATAATACCCAGGCCGATATACCCCACTTTTGCCATGCAGTTTCCTCCTGATCTTCGTGGATGGAAAAACAAGAATGCGGCGCTTTAAACTATAAGGCCGGTCACACTTTGCGGCTCACCCGGAAACGCAGCGGAATGCCGACCAGCAGCCGCGTCTGAGCTTGCAGTGTCGGCAGCGCCACCACCAGCAGTGTCAGAACAGGCAGCAGCGGAAAACTCAACAGCGTCAGCAGCCGCTCTTTAAGCGAGGAAGGGGTCGTTCGGGGCGGGCGCACGATCACATCCTGATACCAGAAAATAATACCCAGGATCACCACCAGCGCCCCCGCGATGCTCAACAAAATGAATGTTGGATATTCCAGCGCCAGCGCCGGATTCTGGATGATGTCCGCCACCGGCGGCGCGATTTGCGGGTTGAGCAGCACCGGAAGCTGCGAACCAACCGTCAGGATCACCCACCCTGCCCCGGCCAGCAGAATATCATGCGCCACCCGGAACAGCAGTTGGAAGGATGTTTTAAACTCGATTTCTGGATATTCCAGCATTTTAGCGACGATATAACCCACTTCTTTGCTGCCCCAGGCGTGGCGCAGGCTTTGCAGGTAGCGGTTTTTGATGGCCTCCCACCAGGTATTACCTGTGACCGCCGTCCCCATGAAGGGTAAAAACACCCGCTCCAGTTTGACCCGCCCTTCCCGGCTGAAGTACGCCTTGATGAACATATGCCAGTCGTCGGCGATCACGTCCGGGTCCCAGTAGCCGCTGGCGTCCAGCAGGCGCAGGCTGAGCGCATAGGACGACATCGGCATCGGTATCCACCAGGGCGCGGCCAGGTAGGCCAGTTCAAACGCGCCGGAATATGCATTGACGATTCGCAGCAGCGGGTTGATCTCCCAGATATTGGTGTGGTAACGAATCGGCCCCTGCCAGAAGCGTAAATGCCGCTCCTGATGCGTGGCGAATAAATAGGTGAGCGCGTAAAAATGATTTTTGTGCCACAGCGTATCGGCATCCTGCGTCGTCACCAGGATATGATCCAGCGGATACCCCTCCTGGTCTACCAGCCGCCGTTTTACCCAGCGCGCCGCCCAGGCCTGGTTGGCCGATTTACACTGCATTTCCCCCGGCAGGCCGCGCGGGTGAACGGTGAAAAACAGGTTGGCGAAACAGCCCCGGTAGGCCGCCACCAGGCTTTCGGCCTTTTCAACACAACCTTCCTCGGCGGCTTCCATCGCCAGCACCACCGTCAGCCGTTTTGCCGCCTCGTACTGCGCCGCCAGGTTATCCAGCGTCCGGCTGAGGATTTCCACCGGCTCTTTGTAATTGGGGATGATGACGATATGATGCACATCATCCCACGCCAGTGCGTCCGGCGAGGCATCGTGGTCGTAACATTCTCGCCAATCCATATGCTCCCACTGCGCGATCAAACGCAGGCCACGCATGTTGGCGATGCCGGCAAACAAAAATCGCACCGCCGTATAAAACCCCAACAGCGCCGCGATCAGCAGCAGCGCCCTGGGATAAGCTATCGCGGCAGCAATCGAAAACAGCAGGGCTACCCAGGCCAGACAGCCCGGTATGCCATCCAATGCGCGTTCAGAAATGGCCGGCGGCGGCGCCCCAGCCCATAACGAGCGTCCGACGCCAAGTTGAACGTTATTGCGACGCCCGCCGCTTGACTGGTACGGCACGATCTTCGTCCAGGTATAGGTCGGCTGAAACGCCCATAAGCATAACACAAGCCGCGAACAGCGCCCAGTTATATGGTACAATGAGACAAAGTTTAATAAACCTAACCTTGTGGACGATTTATGACGACACGGGTTCTCATTGTCGAAGACGATAAAGAGATGGCGCGCCTGCTCCAGCTTGATCTCCAGCGCAGCGGTTATCAGGCTGTCGTCGCCCGCAACGGGCTGGAAGGGCTGCGCCTGTTCCACGATACCAAACCCAACCTGGTGATTCTCGACATCGGCCTGCCGCTGATGGATGGCATGACCGTCTGCCAGCGCATCCGCGAGCTTTCTGAAGTGCCGATCCTGATGATGACGGCGCACGCCGTCACCGAAGCCGATATTGCCGAGGGATTAAACCTGGGCGCGGACGAATTTATGCTCAAACCGCTGCGCGGCGTGGAGTTTCATGCCCGCATCAAGGCGCTGCTGCGGCGCGCCCGCCTGAACGATGATGATGAACGGGAACGAATGCTGGTCTACAAGGACGATTACCTGCTGGTTGATCTGGCCGCGCACCGCGTCCAGGTTTCCGGGCAGGAAATCCGCCTGACGCCGACCGAATTTAAACTGCTGGCGACCTTCATCAAAAACACCGGCCAGGTTTTATCTTTCCAGCAGCTTCTCGAACAGGTGTGGGGGCCAGAATACACTACCGAACACCACTATCCGCGCATTTACGTCTCGCATCTGCGGCGCAAAATCGAGCCGGATATTAAGTCCCCAACCTATATCCAGAACGAGTACGGCATCGGCTATCGTTTTACCGGCAGGCGGGTTTCTTAACCACCCCCGCCCCGCTCAAGCGTCAGCGTAAAATCGCCTCTGCTCACGCCAGCCGCTTCCTGGTAGCGGGTGGCGATGATGGTGTACGTCCCGGTCGCCGGAAGCCTGAAACGCTCGATGGCCGCATCATAACCTATCGGAATAACAGGCGCGTCATCATTGCGTATGACCTCCTCACCGCCGGGCCCCAGCAAAATCAGCAGCGGGTCAAGGTCGCCCGACGCGCGCTGCATACGAATAGTCACCACTTCCCCCGCCTGCCCCTCAAACGTGTAGCGGACGGCTGAGGTTGTATTTTCAATCGTTCCCTGCATGACCTCGCTGATCGGCTGGCTGTCGGACGGCTGCGCGCTGCTTTCCAGCGTCAGCGAAAAATCGCCTTCGGTTATGCCTTCGGCCTGCTGGAAGCGGGTGGCGACGATGACATACCTGCCGCTGACCGGGGCAACAAAATCGCGCAGGAAGGCATCTCGATTAAGCCCCTGTGGGTCATCGTCATTTTCCGCCACGCGCGCGCCGTCCGGCCCCAGGATGATAAGATAGGGGTCCAGGTCGCCGGATAAACGGCTCATCCGAATGCCAAATGTGTCGCCGGCCCGCGCGTCGAATGTATAACGCGCCGCAAAAACCGCTTCGTCAATTGTTCCCTCAACGACATCACCCGCTTCAAGCGGGATCAAAACACCCGGCGGCGGCGTTTCGCCCAATACCCACACCCACGTCCGCGTAAAGGTGCAGTTGGTTTCGTCGCTTTCATCATAAGTGCCGGCCATCACGCCCACCCTGCCGCTGTCCAGGTCGTCGGCCTCGAAGGTATCGGCATACTCGCCGTTGACATAAACGTCGAATGTATCCCCATCCGCCACCAGCAGCAGTTGATTTTTCTCCCCTGGCCCGGTGGCAAGCGCCACATCATCGGCATATTCGGCATCCTGCCACGTGCCGTCGAGCTTACGGTTGAACCACAGCGACTCCTGCTGGTTGATCTGCACCACGTAAAAGGTTTCGCTGTCGCGCAAACGGAAGATAAAACCGCAGTAATCTTCTTCTGCGCCCGGCCCCCAGGCGATGGTCGTGCCGGCCACAAAATCGCCGTATTCCCCCGGCACGTAATGCCAGCGCAGCAGGTTATCCTCGCCCGTCAGGTCGGCCACGCGCCGGTCCAGCCGCGCCGCCAGATATCCATCCTGCGGCGAAATCTCGGCCAGATGCAGGTCATCCAGCACAAAATCCGGCACGCCGCCCGCCGGCGGGGGCGGTGAATCTAGCCGCCAGGCCCAGCCATCGGTGAACGTGCAGTTCGTTTCGTCGCTTTCATCATAAGTGGCAGCCACCACCGCCAGGTCGCCCTCGGCGAAGGTTTCATCCACGAAGCGCCCCGCATACTCGCCGTTCACGTATACTATGAACGTGCTGCCCGAACCGACGACCGTCAGCACGTTGGTATCGTTCGGGCCGGTGCGAATGGCCGTGCCGTCGCCGTTGATATTATCGTTCCACTGGCCGCCGATCTTCGCCGCAAACCACAATGAACCTCCCCGACTGATGCGAAGGCTGTAGAAGTTGTTATCGTCGTTTTCTCTAAAAACGAAACCGCAGGCGTCTTCTTCTGCGCCCGGCCCCCATTGAATGGTCACGCCGGTGACAAAATCGGCGTAATTGCCCGTGAAGTTCGACCACTCCATCCAGTTATCTTTGCCGGTCAGGTCAATCTGTTTCAGGTCAATTCGCCCGTCCAGCGCCCCGTTATCGGCTGTCACCCCGGCCAGTTCCAGCCCTTCCAGCACGAAAGCCGCCGGCAGTTCCACCGGCGTCGGCGTATCAGTCGGCGTCGGGGATGGCGTCCGGGTGGGGGTGGGCGTGGGCGTGCCGGTCAGCGTCGGGGTGAAAGTTGACGTTGGCGTATCGGTCGGCGTCGGGGTATACGTCGGCGTGTCGGTTGGCGTCGGGGTATACGTCGGCGTGTCGGTCGCTGTTGGCGTGTGTGTCGGGGTATCGGTCGGCGTCGGGGTGTACGTCGGCGTATCGGTCGGGGCCAGCGCCACCGGCACGCCGCGCACATTGCCAAACGTGACCACCTGCGCCGAAGCGGATGTCACCCAACCGGACGAGTTATCCGGCAAAATCACCCGATACCAGCTGCCGTCCTCGCTGATGCCTACAATCTCAAGCTGTTCGTTGGCCGCCAGCGAAGCGATTACGGGATAGGCGCTGCCGGGGCCCTGGCGCACCGGCACGTTATCCCGCAGCGCCTCGGCAACCGGCGTGGACGGGGTGGCCGTGTGGGTCGGCGTCGGCGTGGAGGTGGGCGTCGGCGTATCGGTCGGGGTGGCCGTTGGCGTCACCGGCGTCGGCGTATCGGTCGGTCGGCGGGTCGGCACGACCGCGCCCGGCGTGGCCGACGGAATGTACGAAACCACCTGCGGCGTTGGCGTGCCACCGCACGCGGCCAGAGCCAGTCCCATCAGAACAAACAGGAGGCGATAGCGGGGAGTCAAGGCATCTCTCCAGACTGAAAGCATGGATTCGATCTCACCGTCTATTGTAGTGAGGTCTGCCCATCTTGGCGAATACACATCAAAACTGCCCCTTAAGCCGGGTTTTTCGCCCGGCCTTTCGCGCCTTTAACGCCCTTCAGCCCGCACTGCGCCGCCACTTCCAGCAGGTTCGTCTGGTAGTTGCAGGTGCTGCGGCGCTTTTCGGCAGCGCCGGTGAGCAGAGCAGAAAATAGTCGAATAGTAGTGACAAGTATCCTTCCTTCGAATTACAATACTTGATAGTTGTACATTTAACCGGAAGGTGTTTTTATGGCGGTTAAATTAACCATCCCTTACGAACAACTTGTAGAACTGGTCGAGCAGCTTTCTGAAGAACAGCGGAAAGCATTGATCGTTCGCCTGCTTACACAACTTCCCCAACAGCGTCCGCTAACAGCAGAGGAAAAGATTCAACTTTTCGACGCCGCAAAAATAGATAACCGTATCAATGTGACGCCGTCCATCCGTCGTGAAGATTGGTACGATGACGATGGGCGATAAGGTATTCGTTGATACCAATATTCTGCTGCGCGCCCTGCTCACCGGGATGGATTTGCACATTGAAGCAGACACCACCCTCAAAAATATGTGGCGAGAAGGCACTGAATTATGGATTAGCGGTCAGGTGATACGTGAATTTATTGTTCAGGCAACCCACCCCGAACATTTAAAGAACCACTGCCGATAGAAAAAGTGATCGAACATATCAACCTTATCACGCCGCTGTTTCAAATTGCCGACGAAACGGCGGCAGTGAGAGCCAAACTTTTAGAACTGCTTCGCGCTTACCCAACCACCGGCAAGCAAGTACATGATGCGAATATAGTCGCCACCATGTTGGCCTCAGGCATTGATAGATTGTTAACGCTCAATATAGAAGATATGAAACGTTTTGGCGATCAAATTACCGTCCACTCCCTTAGAACGGACTAAAGCAAGAGAAATAGTCCTAAGGCGCAGCGGTCGGGTTTTTCGCCCGGCCTTTCGCGCCTTTAACGCCCTTCAGCCCGCGCTGCGCCGCCACTTCCAGCAGGTTCGTCTGGTAGTTGTAGGTGCTGCGGCGCTTTTCGGCGTGCGCTTCCCTGGCGAGTTCCACCAGTTTATCCACCACCTGCTGCGGCGACAGACCATCCTCCTGCCACAGATAAAACGCCAGCGAGCCGGGCATGGTGTTTAGTTCGTTCACATAGATGGCTTTCTCCTCCGGCCTGACCAGAAAATCAACCCGCGCCGTCCCCCGGCCATCCACCGCGCGGAAGGCGCGAATCGCCATCTGCCTGATCTGTTCGGCCAGCTCCGGCTCCAGCGGCGCGGGGATCAGGCGTTCGGCGCTTTTCATGCCTTCGCCGCCGCGCAGGTATTTTTCCTCGTAGGTCAAAAATTCTTCCCACGAAACCGGCTGTTCCAGCACCGAAGCGCGCACGTCCGTCCCGCTCCCCATCACCGCGCAGTTGATCTCGACGCAGCCGGTGACGGCATTTTCGACCAGGATCAGCCGGTCGAGGTTGGCGGCCACTTCGATATAAGCCCGCAGCATGGTTTCGTCGTTCGCCCGCCCGATGCCGATGCTTGACCCCAGCGTGGCCGGTTTGACGAACAGCGGGTACTGCGGCAGTTCGTGGACGATGTGGCCGATGACTTTATCCGGCGCTTCCTGCCATTCCGCCCGGCTGAACGAAACGCCCTCAACAATCGGAATCCCCTGCTGGCTGAGGACAATTTTGGTCATAATTTTGTCGTTGGCGACCGCCGACGCCAGCACCCCGCAGCCCACATACGGCAGATCCGCCAGTTCAAACAGCCCTTGCAGCGTGCCGTCTTCCCCGTGCGAACCATGAACCGCCGGGAAAACCACGTCCAGCCGTTTCACGCGGCTGCGCTCAAAACGCCCGGAAGTCGGGTTGATAATCAGCCCGTGATGTTCCACGCTGGGCGAGATGACCGCGTTCATCACGCCCTTGTAGCTGGTGATTTCATCCTTGAAGTTTTTTAGCTCCAGCAGCGGCTCGCCGGTATACCACCGGCCATCCCGGTTGATATAAACCGGCACGACCTCGTACCGCTCCGGGTCGAAGGCGCGCATCACCTGATGGCCGGTCACGACCGACACATCATGTTCGACGCTGCGCCCGCCGAAGATCACACCGACTGCTGTTTTGCGTTTCGCGCTCATGCGAGAAATTTCTCTCCTAAATGAAATGGCAGGGGCGCAGCGTGCTGCGTCCTTTTTAAGATAATATCGCAGCCCATCCCGTCGTCCACAGGCTGACGATAAACACGCGGACGGACACCACCAGCAGCAACCTCACTACCGCGCCCACTGCTGCAAAATGTAATCGTAAAAGGCGGTCGTGTCCACCGAGTCCAGCGCCGTGATGATGCGCCCGCCCGGCTGTACTTTCGTCCGCCCCTGGCTGATGCCGGTAGGAATGATGGCCGTTTCCCATTCGCGGGTGGTGTACAGGTCAGGCCGGCCCAGGTAAGCCGTCGTCAGCACATCCCAGAAGTAATAACCGCCCTGTTTCATCGCCAGCGCGTAACACAGGCTCGCCACCTCCGACACGAGATGCTGCCGCTGCCGCCCCAGCCGGTAAATGAACTCGCTCGTCACCGGCACGTGATTGGTGATGTCCAGTGGACATAACACCAGCGGAATATCCGTCTGCCAGATTTGAAAGGCCGCCGGTGGGTCCCAATACACGTTCCATTCCGCCGAGCCATCCTGCCCCGGTTCGGACAGTGGGTCAACGTTGCCCGGCACGTTCAGCGCCCCGCCCATCCAGACGATGCGTTTGATGTTCCGCTCGATCTCCGGCGCGATCTCCAGCGCGGCGGCCACCGTCGTCAGCGGCCCCGTCACCAGCAGCGTCACCGGCTCCGGCGCTTCGGTCAGCCGCCGCGCCATGAAGGTCTGCCCGGCCTCCGCCGTCAGCGGCGTTTCGATGGTCATCCGGTCATTCAACACCGGGAAATGGTCAATCACAAAGGTGGACTGCCGCCACTCGCGCGGGAACGGGTTGAGGCCGCGCACGGTGCTTTCCGCCACCGGGATGTCCGACCTGTCCATCACATCCATCAGTTTGCGCGTCACACTCACTGCCGGCTGGATGTAACAGTCGGCGGGCGTCACCACCACGCCCAGCACGTCTACATGCTCCATCGCCAGCAGCAGCGCCAGCGACAGAAAATCGTCAATCCCGCCGTCATGATCCATCAAAACCAGATCTCTGTTTGCGGCCATGTTCTGCTCCCCTATCGTTTTCATCTGTAGGGGCGGGTTTATAAACCCGCCTCTACTCATCCCTCATCACTTTTTAACTGGAATACGTATCCGGCAGGTCATTCAAAAACAGCACCGTATCGCCCGCCCGCAGTTCATTTTGATACCAGCTTACCGCCTCCGCAAGCGTGTCTACCACGTGCAAGCGTTCCGGCGGGAAGCCGGCGGCCAGCAGCCCGGTTTTCACCGGCCCGGTCTGCCCCGCGCCGACCAGAATCACATCGGTCGCGTGGGCGGCAGCGATTTCGCCCAGTTTGCGGTTTTCGCTTTCCATCAGCGGCCCCAGTTCCACCATGCCCGGCGTAATCAGCAGCCGCCGCCCGCCCTGGTGCAGCGACAGCACCCGCAGCGCATAAGCCGCGCCGACCGGGTTGGCGCTGTAGGCGTCGTTGATGATGGTGATGCCCTCCGGCGTCATCTGCCGGACGAGGCGGCTTTCGGCGGGCTGCAGGCTGCGAACACGCCGCGCCACGTCGCGCAGCGGCATCCCTTCATAGACAGCCACCGCCGCCGCCAGCAGCAGATTGGTGACGTTATGCTCGCCCAGCAGCGGCGTCACAAACGGCTCGCGCTCGCCGGTCTGTGCGTCCGTCACCGTGAAACGCAGCCCGTCCAGCGTTTCTTCAATGTCCGACGCCACAAAACGCGGCCCGCCCGGCGGCACGTCCGCCGGGTTTACGGTTTTGCTCACGGCCAGCCGCGTCCCCGGATAACCGCGTTCGTACATCTTACGCACGTAGGGGTTGTCCCAGTTGAACACCCCCACGCCGTCCGGCGGCAGCGCCTTGATGATCTCGTATTTGGCTCTGGCGACATTTTCCAGCGACCCAAACCGCTCCAGGTGCTGCGGGCCAACTTCCACCACGATGCTGATGGCCGGGTGCGTCAGGCGGCAGATGCTTTCAATTTCGCCCGGAATATATGCGCCCATCTCGCAAATGAAGTAGTCTACGCCGTAATCGCCGGCCAGATCGTTGTTGATAGCGAGGCACACGCCCATCAGCGTATTGTAACTTTTCGGCGTAGGGTACGCCTTCCAGCGCCCGTTGAGGATGTGCGCTAGGTAGGTTTTGGTGCTGGTTTTGCCATAGCTGCCGGTGATGCCGATCACGGTCGGCTGTACCTCGTCCAGCACACGCGCCGCCCGGCGAACGAACTGCCGCCGGAAGGCCGCCTCGACCGGTGTCATCAGCAGGTTGCCGATCACCAGCCATACCGGCGCCAGCAGCCACAGCGCGAAGCCCGCAGCCAGCGCCGCCACCAGCCGCAGATCGGACACGTCCGGCAGGCGCGGGATAACCAGCAGCGCAACCGCCGCCAGCGCCGCCGCGCTCACAAACGCCGCACCGAGCAGGCGTTTCGCCCGCGCCGTCGCTTTAAAGCCTTTTTTGACTTCGCCCTCATCCGGCGGCCAGACGGCGATCAGGCCGGTTATCACGCCGACCGCGCCCGGCACAAAACTTCCCGGCGCGTCGCTGATGAACAGCGCCAGCAGCAGGCCGACCAGCCATGCCCCTGCCGGACGCGCCGGCAACCAGCGGTCGCGCCGCGCCAGCGCCCAGCGCAGATAGCGCCCGCTTTTATATTCTTCGATCTGATAAAACCGCGCCTGCCGGTAGATGCGAATGATCGTCCCGGCCAGCCAGATCATCAAAATAACAGCTTGTGCAGCATCCATCTAAACGCTTTTTGCCTTTTCCCGCTGACGATTATTGCCTGAAAAAATGATCCATCACCCGCGCCGTATCCGCCGCGCGTTCCAGATAGCTGTAATGCCCCGCGCCTTCCCACACTACCAATCCGGCGTCGGGAATCGTCCGTTCCAGCAGCCGGCCTTGTTCCAGCGGCGTATCCGCATCCCGGTCGCCCCAGAACAGCAGCGTCGAAACCTTCACCCGCGCAGCATATGGCAGCAAATCTTCATTCACGACCTTAACGAACGTTTCGCGCATCACGCCCGCAGCGGCTTTATAATCCGCCGAACCGTAGCGGCTGCCATACCAGCCGCGAAGCCGCTCCGCCTGCGCCTGCAAGCCGGCCCCGCGCAGGGCGTTGAGCGCCGCTCTGTAGACCTTCAGCCGCAAACTGCCTGTTGTGGATGGTTTTGGACGCACGCCTGCGCTGTCCGCCAGCACCATTTTGACGAGCCGTTCGGGATGTTCTGCGCCCAGAATCAGCCCCAGCCGCCCGCCGAACGAATGGCCGAACAGGTGAACGCGCTCCAGCCCGTTTGCTTCCAGAAGCGCCAGCACCCAGGCTGCGTAATCAAACACCGACCACGCTTCCGGCGGCGGCGGCGTCTGTCCAAAGCCCGGTAAATCCGGCACGTAACAGCGGTAGCCCAACGGCGCGAGCCGCTCCACCAGCGGCCACATCAGGCCGCTGTGCGCGCCCCAGCCGTGTAACAGCACCACCGGCGGCCCTTCGCCGTGTACAATCTGCGCGGTGCTGATCCCCTTCACGTCAAGCGTAGTGATAGGAGGCTGATTCCCTCGCGTTTTCTGAAGTCCCTCTCCGTTTACGGGGAGGGATTTAGGGAGGGGTTCCTGTTTCATACCGCCGTAATTCGCGCGCCCAACGCCTGCAATTTCCCGAACACGCCGGCAAACGTGCGCTCGATCACCTCGGCATTGTCTATCACCGATTCACCCTGGGCGACCAGCGCCGCCGCCAGCATCCCCAACCCGGCGCGCACATCCGGCGAATCCATATAAATGCCGTACAGCGGCGATGGCCCCATCACAATCGCCCGGTGCGGGTCGCACAGGACGATCTGCGCGCCCATCGCTTTCAGCTTGTCCACGAACAGCAGCCGGTTGTTGAACAGTTTTTCATGCACCAGCGATGTGCCGCGCGACTGCGTGGCGATCACCGTCGCCATCGCCACCAGATCGGACGGGAAGGCCGGCCAGGGCGAGGTTTCCACCGACAGATCGGCGTCCTCCTCGCGCGGCGACAAGCTCAATCCTTCATGTTTCGGCACAAAAATCACGTCCTCGTCCATGTCCAGGTGAATGCCAAGCTGCCAGTAGGTTTTGGCAATCATCCGCATATCCGCCCGGCGGATACCGGCGATCTGCACGCGCCCGCCGCACATCGCGCCGATGGCCGCCGCGCTGGCCGCTTCGATATGATCCGGCCCGATGGTCACGTCCGCCCCATTCAGACTGGGCGGGCTGAGGACGCGCATCACGTTAGAGCCAATGCCCTCGATGTGCGCGCCCATCTCGCACAGCAGGTTCGCCAGCTCCTGAACGTGCGGCTCGCAGGCCGCGTTATGGATGATGGTTTCTTTACCCAGGCAGGCCGCCAGCATCAGCACAACCGCCGTCGCCGTCACGCTGGCCTGCGTCAGGATGATCTCTTTTTTCTCCCAGGGTGCGGCGCGCACTTCAACTGCCCCGCTGGTGGTTATCACCTCCTGTCCCAGGTCGCGCAGGGCTTCCAGGTGCGTCCGAATCCGGTTGAGCGGAAAATCAATCTCCACCCGCACCTGCTGCCGAAGCCGCAGCATCGGCGCCAGGTACAGCAGCCCGCTCACCAGCCCACCGGTATCCGCCGGGGTCATCGCGCGCCGGTTGATCTGTTCGGCCTGGATGCGAATGGTGTGCGCGTCGAGCCGGGCGATTTTCACGCCCAGCCGTTCGGCCAGCAGCAGCATCGTCCGCGTGTTGATAGTATCCGGCACGTTCCGCAGCGTGACCGCCTCAGGCGTCAGCAAAGCCGCCGTCAGCAGCGCCATCGCCGCGTTCGGGTTGCCGGATGGCCGGTAAATGCCGTTTAAGGGGGTTTTGCCCTCGACGCGAATCCGCATTCAAAATCTGCCTTCTGCTTTTTTAGCGTTGTCCGGCGCAGACATCTCTGCCTATGCCGGACGATGGGCATTATACCAATTCCAGACGGCCTTTGTCGCCTGTAGCATCTTGCACAAATTACCCCGCACGACATTGCGTTTCCTTGCACATTGACAAGCCCCTTTGGGCGTGTCACAATCACGCAATTCTAATTTCGGGGAAATGTCGTGGACAAGCTGAACCAGACCACCAACATCAATGATACCGCACCACCCGGCGGCGGGGGCTTGCCACATCCAGAAACCCTGTGATGGAAGAAGCACCCCGCAAGGGGTGTTTTTATTTTTCGACGGGGCGCAGCGCGCCCATAAAACACATACTGGAGGTTGCCTTTGGTTACGCAAGCAAATGTGAGTCTGGATACGCCGCAGTTTGTCGTTCCCCCGGAAAACCGCGTCCCCGTCCACACCTACCCGGCGCAGATGCAGGCCATCCCGCCCTCTCGGATGTTCCTCATCCGGGATGCGCTGAAAAAATATCGCGCCAAAGTGGGGGAAAACGCGCCCACCTTCGACGCTTCGCAGGGTGACGGCGGCGCCAGCCTGCCGGGCGTGCCGGTGGAAATCCTCGACCGCGCCCATGCCTTACAGGTACAGCACGGCACTGCCTACGACCAGCCCTGGGGTACGCCGCACTTCCGTAAAGCCGCCGCCGAGTCTTACTGGAAGCTGGAAGCCGCTTCCGGCTGGGGGCCGGAAAATATCGTTTTCGTCCAGGGCGGGCGCGACGGCCTGCAAAAAGCCTACGCCGCGATGGTCGCGCTCAACGGGCAGGTCGGCGATGCGTTTGTCGTCTCCCGCGTCCCCTGGATCAGCTACAACTGGGGGCCGTATGCCGTCGGCCTTAACGTTCTGCTCGCCCCTGGCCGGCCAGAGGACGGCTGGCGCTACACGCCGGAAGCCATCCGGGCCGCCGCCGATTACGCCGCCGCCGAAGGCCGCAAGGTCGCCGGGCTGCTCATCACGTCGCCGGACAACCCGACCGGGCGCACACTGCCGGTCGAGGAGCAGATTGCGCTGGCGCGCGTCGCCCTGGACAGCGGTTATCCGTTCGTGCTGTTCGACTGGATGTACCACTACATCACCGACGGCGGCCACAGTGACATCAACACCGTCCTGCAAGCCTTCTCGCCCGACGAACGCGAACGCCTGATCTTCCTGGACGGCCTGACCAAAAGCCTGGGCGCGTCGAACATTCGCAGCGCGCACCTGCTGGCCGGTAAAAAAGTGGTGGATTACATCACCAGCCAGGCTTCGCATGGCGTGATTCCGGCCTTTTATTCGCAGGCCGTCGCCATCGCCGCCTACGAAATGGGCTTCGAGCAGGCCGCCGCCAGCATCATCGAACCCTGCCGCCAGAGCCGCCAGGTCTTACGCCGCGAACTGACGGCTTTCGGCATCCCGTTTATCATGGGCGACGGTTATTACGCTTTCGTGGACTGCTCGAAATATATCGAAGCCGGCAATCTGGGGGACTCGGAAGGGCTGATGACACATCTGGCGGAGAACTTCGGGCTGGCTGTCGTGGCCGGGGTGTACTTCTCGCCGGCGGGCGCGGACTGGATTCGTTTTTCCTACGCCCTGCCGCCGGAAAAAACCGAAGGCGCGGTCAAACGCCTGTTCGACGGCCTGAACGCCCTGGTGTAAGGCGGCAGTACAGAGACACAAAGAATCAGAGACGCAGAGAGAACACCAAAAGAACGGGATACACCCCCTCTCTGCGCCTCTGTGTCTCCGAGTCTCTGTGTTATGTTTGTTCCTGCACAAATGCCCGCAGCGCCTCGACACCGGTCAGCGCCAGGCCCGGCGCGGCGCGGTTGATGCGTTTCATCATCCCGGCCAGCACATCTTTCGGCCCCAGTTCGATGAAACGTTCCGCCCCGGCGGCGATCATGGCCTGCACCGATTCCGTCCACCGCACCGGGTGGGTAAGCTGGCGCTTGAGTTCATCCCGAATCGCCTCGACCGTCGTCAGCGGCGCTGCGCCGACGTTGCCATAAACCGGCAGTTCCGGCGTCTGGAAGGCGGTTTTTTCGACCGCTTCGTTAAAGGCCGCCGACGCGGACTCCATCAGCGGCGAATGCGAGGCGATGCTCACCGCCAGTTTGACCACCTTTTTCGCGCCGGCATCCTTCGCCAGCGCCATGCCGGTTTCCAGCGTCGTTTCGTCACCGGAGATGACCAGTTGGCCGGGGCAGTTGTCGTTCGCTACCACCAGCACGCCGCCGGTCTGCCTGCCCGCCTGCTCGCAGATGTCCCGCGCCCGTTCAGCATCCAGTCCCAGCAGCGCCGCCATCGCGCCGGGGCTTTTGACGCCGGCCTCCTGCATCAGCCGCCCGCGTTCCCGCACCAGCCGCAGCCCATCCTCGAAAGCCAGCGCGCCCGCCGCCGCCAGCGCGGTAAATTCGCCCAGGCTGTGACCGGCGGCAAAGCCGGGAATCGCTTCCGGCAGTTCGGCTTGCAGCGCCCGCAGCGCGGCAATGCCGCAGGTATACAAGGCCGGCTGCGTATTAAATGTATCGTTCAGTTCGTCCTCCGGCCCTTCAAAACACAGGCGCGACAGCGCGAACCCCAGGGTATCGTCGGCCTGCTCAAACGTCTGCCGAGCAGCCGGGAAGGCCTCCCACAAGTCTTTGCCCATCCCCACCTGCTGCGCGCCCTGACCGGGGAATACAAAAGCGGTCGCTGACCAGTTCACCATCGTTAAGCCCTTTCAAAACAAAAGCCGCCCTGGTAAGCAGCGCGGCTTTTCAGAGAAGGCAGCGCCTTCTAGTCCTCGGCAATCTCAATAACCGTCTCGCCTTTATACGTCCCGCATTTGGGACAAACCCGGTGCGCGATGTGGTATTCGCCACACGACTCGCAGACCACCAGGTGCTGCGGCGAGAGCGCATCATGCGAACGCCGTTTGTTGCGGCGCGTCTTGGAAATTTTACGTTTTGGCAGCGGGCCCACGGCCGATTCTCCTCAAAGTTAAATATCTGGCAGTTAACCTGTCAGGGCAAGCAGGCGGAATGTTGAGGCATTATAAAGTCCGCCAGCGGGGTGTGTCAAGATGACCCCTGGAAATAAAACTGCCCATGCCGCCGAGGACATGGGCAGTCGTGATCGTCTGGCCGGGTTTTATGGCGTCGGATTCGCCCCGGCTTTATAATTTTTAGCCACCTCTGCCGCGCTTAACGCCCGGTTGTAGGCCGCCGCCAAATAAATTTCGCCGGCCCAGGCGCGGTTGTTAGTCGCTTCATTCGCCAGGATCAGCTTGAACGACCGGTCCCATTTGCTGAAGTCCGCCGTAAAGCTCCAGGTGCTGACGGCCACATTGTTGATGTACAGGGTGGCCTGGCCGGATGTCGTATACGTCAGCACCACATGCTGGAGCGCGACAGCCGCCCCGCTGATGGACTTCTCGTTGACGGCGCTGTCTTTGGTCTGGCTGTTGAGCCGCACGCGGGTCATGTAGCTGGTCGTTTCCTGCCCCAGCATGACATTACGTTTGTATCTTTCCGTCCCGGAGGAAATTGTGAACATGCGCGCCGGCCCGGACTGAGTGGTGTTGGCCGGTTTCACCCACATCTCAATCGTGAATTGACGACTGGAAATGATCGGGTCAATAATCTTCAAAGCCGCGCCGCTGGACGCGATGTACGCGCCGTTGACCGAGATGCCGCCGGTGAGTTGGGTTACTTTGCTGGGGTCGGCAATCGTCAGATCAAGCGGCGACGTGCCGGACGTGTCACGGACGACGCCCCCGGAAACATCGTCGAATTCGTACAGCACCAGCAGCCCGCTTGTCACCCGCTGGATGCCCTTAACGACGACATCGAACGTCTGAGTGGCCGTGCCGCCGCGCCCATCGCTGACCTGGACGGTGATGCTGTATGTGCCTTTGTCGCCAAGCTGCGGGTTCAGCGACAGCACGCCGTCGCCGCCGGCAGCCGTGAAGCTCATAAACGCGGGCAGAGTGGCCGGTTCGGTGATGGTCAGCGCCAGCGTATCGTTATCCTCGTCCGCTGCGTGGATGATGACCGCCTTCGTCTCCTCCTCCACGACCTCCTGCGCCGCGATGGCGTCTAATACGGGCGCGTGGTTGGTGCTGATGACTTCAATAGAGAAGGTTTTGCTCGCCAGCCCGCCCTGGTTGTCACGGGCTTCGACGGTTATTTCGTAGACGCCAACCTTCCCAATGGGCGGGTTAACCGCCAGATGGCCGGTCGCGGCGTTAAAAGTCATAAAATCGGGCAGCGGGTCGGGCAGCAGGCTGATCGTCACCGGGTCATCATCTGGGTCGGTGGCCGTGATGTTGACCGTCAGCGATGCGCCTTCGTCCACGCTCTGGTCGGGCAGCCCGCCGATGACCGGGTTACGATTGCCCGGCCCCAGCCCGCCCTTGATGATTTCGATACCGGCGATACCGACCCAGTTAGCGACCCGATCCAGCTTGATCGTCAGCTTGCCATCCCCGGCCACCACCACGTTTTCAACCGTGACAACCGAGCCGACCTTCAGGCCCGCGTCGAGCGGCTGGTAGTTCGAGACGACCCGCGTACCCTGAACGACGATATGGAACTTACTCGGCGAACCGGCGTCGTCTTCGATGAAGTACAGCTTGACGGTGTAGGTATCCGCCGGGATGTCGGTTTTCTGCCAGTTCAGGTCTTTGCCGTTTTTGGCATAGGTCGCTTTGGTGTAAACGCTGTTGTCGGTCGCCGGCTCTACCACGTCAATATCGAACGTCTGCACACCTTTCGAGGCGGAGAAGCCCGCGCCCGGCTCCCAGGTTTTGCCGTTCATGGTCGTTTCGACGCTGTAGCCCACATTCATGCGGAACGAGTAAACCGTTATCTCACCGCCCGGCTCCTCGGTCGGTTCAGCCGTTGGCTCGGCGGTTGGCTCGGCGGTCGGCTCTGCCGTCGGCTCCTCGGTCGGTTCAGCCGTCGGCTCGGCGGTTGGCTCGGCAGTGGGTTCAGGTGTGGCTTCCGGGTCGCTTTCAGGATCAGGATCAGGCTCGCCCTCACCGCCTTTTTTGAGCGTGAAGGGCAGCGTATTGACGATCTCGCTCTCTTTATGGTCGGACAGCAGATGCCCGCCGATGGATGTCCCGCCTTCAAGAGTCGCGCACAGACCATCGGTGTCAGCGAAGGTGGTTTCAAAAACCCCGGTGGATTCGTTGTAGCTCAATACTTTGGTTATGTCGCTGCCGCCCACGTCCAGCACCATCGTCAGCGAGGTTTTGTCGCCGCAGGATGTCAGCGTGGTAAATGAAAATACCCCGCCGACGCAGGCATAGGACGGCCCCTGGGTGATGACCTCGCTGGTTTCGCAGTCGCAGGCCTCGCCCACGCCCAGGGAACAGTTGATTTCATCGAACACGTCGGACAGCGCGCCGCCCATTGTGGACAGTGCCGCAATCGAGGCGATTGCCACAAATGAAATCAGCAGGGCATACTCCACCAGGCCCTGCCCGCGCGTGCCCCGCTGGAGCGCCGCTCGGAGTTTATGTTTGAACTCTAACCAGAACATGATGCCGCCTTAACTTTGCCGTAGCGATGAACGAATGAATGATCGGGCTGCTACAGGCCCGCGATGGAACGAAATTCCTGCGCCAGTTGGTTGGCGAGCGAAACATCTAACCGCACCGGATAAAATAAAACCGCGTTCGGCGCGCCGACCACCCGCAGCATCGGGTCGAGCGTTTTATTGGCATTCCACTCGCTTATCAGTGCCGAAACGCTGTCATAAACCTGCACCATGATGGGATACCGTTTGCCCTGCTCGCCTTCCAGATCAAACCGGATGACCCGTGCGCCGCGCGCGCCCGCCGTCACCTGCACGTCCAGCAGTTCCAGGCCGGCCTCGCGGAAACCGTTCAGCGTTTCCTCCACCGATACCAGCTTGATCGGCTCGACTGTCGGAACCGGCGCCGGCATGGCCGCCTGCATCGAGGACACCAGCATCGCGCCAGATACCAGAAAACCAGCCAGGATGATGGCCGTCAAAATGCCGACCGCCGCCAGTTGGGCCCGCCGGGGAAAATGCCGCAGTACGGGGCTTTTGTCGCTTTGTTCGTAAACCGTGATGATGATTTCATCGCTGAGGTGGCCGAAAAAACCTTTTGATTCACCGCCGAGGCTTCGCATCAGGGTTAACGAGGGGCCGTGTTTAGGGTCCAGCATCAACGCCTGGCGCAGGCAGCGCAGCGCGTTGGCCGTATCCGTATTCATCCTCGCCGCCAGATACCAGGCATCGGCGCTCGGATTTTCCTTCAAGATTGTCTTGATAATCTCAACCGCGCGGGGCGTATCACCCTGTTTCATTGCCGCCCGCACATCTGTGAGTGTAAACATCATTCCCCCTCAAACCGTTCGTTCAGTGATGTACAAAGACCTCCATTAGCCCAATTTTACGTTACAATCGGCCATTCTTGACGTAAGTTTATAAAAATTTCGTAAATTTAACCCGGCATTCATATAATTCAACAATTGATACTCAATTTTTAGCCGGTAGAGCCGTTCAGGGCGGGTTACAGGGTTTACGCAAGGCGCATTTTAGCCGGGGCGCGCATAATGCGGACGGTTGGCATAAATCGCGAAGGATTAAGCAACCTTCGGCCCCCATGTACGGTATAATGCTCACATAGCGGAGGCATCGAGTGGCAGCATCAGAACAACCCCGGCGCAGCGCGGGGCGTACCATTGCGCGCAATACCCTGTTCGGGTTAGGGGCCCAATTCGCGCTCCGCGTGGCCGGGTTCATTTTTAATATCGTCGTCATCCGCACGTTGGGCGGCGAAGAATTCGGCCAGTATTCAATCGTTATCGCCTGGGCCAGCCTCTTTTCTGTCGTCGGCGACCTGGGTATTAACCAGTACCTCGGTCGGGAAATCGCCCGCGACCCGAAAAAAGCCGATGAACTGTTCTGGGACACGGTTGCCCTTCGTTTTGTACTGGCGCTCATCGCCTCAATCATCACGACGGTCGGCGCGGCCTTAAACGGTTATACCGGCACGATTGTGATGGCAATTGCCATCTATACATCCAGCTATTTTTTGCAGGCCGTCCTCGCGCCCCTCACCAGCCTGCTGGTCGGCAACGAACGCATAGACATCACTTCGGCCATGACGGTAGTCACCCAGGTGTTGTTTATGGTGTTTGCCGGGGTTTTTCTGTTCCTGGGGCTGGATTTTGTGTGGATCGTGCTGGCATCGGTCATCAACCTGCCGTTGGTCATCGTGCTGCAATACTGGGCCATACGCCGCAACAACCTCGGCCCGCCGCGTTTTCACATCAATCCCCGGCTGTGGCTCTCGGTTGTGCGGTTTGGCCTGCCCTTCGGTATTGTCCAGCTTTCGCTGTCGTTCGCTTTCCGGGTGGATACCATCATCCTCAGCGGCAATGTCAGCGATGAACAGGTCGGCTGGTACAACGCGGCCTACAACCTGACGCTGACGCTGCTCACGCTCACCCGCAGCTTTAACGATGCCATCCTGCCTACCCTGGCCCGCGAACACGTCTTAAATCCCGATTCGGTGCGCCCCTGGTATTATCGCTCGGTTAAGGTGATGCTTTTCCTGGGGCTGCCGATAGCCGTCGGCGGCATGTTAACTGCCGACCGGATTACCGGCATCCTCTACCAGCCGGATTTCGCGCCGGCGGCGGTCGCCCTGGCGATTCTGGTGTGGGATATTCCGATCGTCATGTACCATTCGTTCTGCGGCAACATGACCACCTCGATCAAACGGGAGGGCAGCGCCGCGCGCATTTACAGCAGCCTGGGCATCGTCAACACGCTGCTTAATCTCATCCTCATCCCGCGTTTCGGCATCATCGGCGCTTCGTTCGCAACCGTGCTGACCGATCTGGCGGGCGCGGCGCAGTTTTACTTGTTGTTCCGCCGCCACTTCGGCGCGGGGCTGGGTTTTAAACGGCTGGCACGGCTGGCTGCCGTCACGGCGCTGATGGGTCTTATCATCTACGCGCTCAACCTGCTGCACGTTTTTTTCCTGGTCGTCGTCGCCATCGCCGGCGCGGCCTACCTGGTCATGGTCTGGTATTCCGGGGCATTTTCGCCGGAGGAACGTCAAGGATTGGTGAGTTTCGTCAAAAAGCGCCTTCCGGCGCGCGCCTGAACACGATACAAGGCCGGCGTTTATTCAAGGACAGTAATACATTGAAATATTTCTGTTTGTGGCTTATTATAATATCAAGGGATGCTGCATCAATAACGCGAAATTCCTGCCATCCGGCATTTCGTCCTACCCATTAAGCCGATGTAAGGATAACAGGTGCGAATTTTACTGGCTGTTCACGGTTTCCCCCCCACCCATTACGCTGGCGCGGAGCGTGTCGCGGAGCGCATCGTTAAAGGACTGGTCGCCAGGGGTCATGATGTCGAAGTGTTCACGGTCGAAAGCGTCAGCACGCCCGGCTTTCGGGTCGAAACCACGCCGGAGGATGGCTTCATCGTTCACCGGCTGTATTATGACGTTAAAGAAGGCGACACCTTTCAAAACCTGTATGACTATCCCCCCATTGGGGACGCCCTGCGCCGCATCCTGCAAAGACGGCACTTCGACCTGGTTCACCTGATTAGCGGCTACCTGCTCGGCAGCCAGGTGGCGCAGGTGGCCCGCGAAGCCAATTTGCCCTTCGTCATCACCCTGACCGAATACTGGTTCATGTGTCCGCGCCTGAACCTGATGCACCCGAACGACTCGCTGTGCAGCGGCCCGGAAAACGACAATAAATGCGCCCGCTGCCTGTTTGAAGAAAAGCGGCGCTATCGTATTCCGGCACAGGTCGCCCCCAATTTAATGAACGCCTTCTGGCTGCTCGCCCAACAGGCCCATTTTACGACTACGAAGGCCGAAGCCATCGCCCAGCGCCGGGAAAAGCTGCGTAGGACGCTGGAATCCGCCGATCTGGTCATCAGCCCTTCGCGTTTCCTCATAGACAAATTCGCAGAGTTCGGCTTCGACACGCGGCGTTTTGAGCTGATTCGGCATGGCATGAACAAACCGGCTTTCACCCCGCGCGAACCGACCGCACGCGCGCCTGGCGAGCTGCGCCTCGGTTACATCGGTCAGATCAAAGCCCACAAAGGCGTTGATCTTATTATCGAAGCCGTGCTTCCCCTCCTCGATACCGGCGAAAAAATTCGCCTTGATCTGTGGGGGCCGGACGGCGAAGTGCCGGAATATGCAGACAGGCTCAAAGAACAAACCGCCGCCTACCCTTCGATACACTGGAATGGGCGCTATGACGGCGCGCGGGTTTGGGATATTCTGATGGGGTTCGACGTGTTGATCGTACCTTCGCGCTGGTATGAAAACAGCCCGCTGGTGATTCTGGAAGCTATGCATACCGGGCTGCCGGTGATTGCGACCCGGCTGGGCGGCATGGCCGAGATGGTGCAGCACGAAAAAAGCGGCCTGCTGTTCGGGCTTAACAACGCGCCAGACCTGCGCGCGCAGATTGCGCGGCTTTTGCGCGAGCCGGGACTGCTCGACCGGCTGCGCGACGGTGTGCCGCCGGTCAAACAATCCGAACAGGAATTAGAGGAAATTTTCGCCCATTACGCGCGGCTGGTGGAGCAAGAGTCGGACTTTTTAAAGACGTGACCTCGTAAAACATTGATATTCATGGCATCTCAAACGCGAACAGCAGCAGACTGTCATCCTGCACACGCGCATCGGCAGGCATGACCGGCAGCCGCGCCGCACCTTCCAGGCGATATAACCCGGCACGCACCGCATATGTTCCCGCCGCCAGCACCTCATCAAAAACATAGGTGTCGGCGATCACCGTTTCCGTCCGCCAGAACTGCGTCGGATAGCGGCCTTCCACCGGGCGGCGGTCGCGCTGCGCGGCAATCTGCCCGTCCGCGCCGATCACATGCACGAACACATGATAATCGTCTTCAAGCGGCTGGTCGGTCTGCCAGTACAGCGTCAGCGATAGGCCGTCTTCCGACTGCTGTTCGGTGTAACTCAGCAGCGTGATGTCCGCGCCAAAACGCCGGTTCACGTCTTCGGCCTCCGGCGGCACGACCGCCGACTCAGGCCGATTCAACACCACATCGGTTGTCACCGGCGCAGACGTGATGGCCGCGTCATAACGCGCCTGCAAATACACCAGCGCCGGCGTCAGGGGCGGCACATCCGCCAGGTCGAGCGTCAAATCAAGCGGGACACGCACCAGCACTCCATCCATAAAAGAGGCCGGGGCTTCGAGGCCGCCGTACACGGTCTGTCCATCGGGACTGATGACCTGCGCCAGCCAGGAACGTACCGGGTAGGCGAGGCGCGGCTGCGGGCTGCCGAAGGTGGCGCTCACCGTCAGGCCGGTTTCGTCCGCGCCGCAGCGAACTTCCGGCTGCATCACGTACAGCGCGCGCGCATCGGCCAGCGCCAGCAGCGATACCGGCTGCGGCGCAGCTGGGTTGTCCGCCGCGCCCGCCAGAAAGGCATTTCCGGCCTCGTCCGCGCCCCAGGCGATGGCTTGCCGGTAAGCAGCCTCGGCATCGTTTAAGCGCCCGTCCCGCCGCGCCAGTTCGCCTTGCAGCAGGTAGTAACTCTGCGCGGCCAGGTTGTCGCTCCAGCGGTCGGGATGCAGCCGCAGTTTGGCCGCCACCCAATCGGGGTCGGTGGACGGCTCTAAAATGGCGAGCGCAGCTTCTACCTGCCCCTGTGCCAGCGCCAGCGCCGCCGACGCCACCACGTCCTGCGGGGCGCGCCGCACCTCCGGGATGCCCGCCAGCCAGTTTTCCGCCGTCGTCCAGCGCCCGGCCAGCATCATCAGCGCCGCCCGCCGCCGCTGTGCGTCCGGCTGGTCAAAAACCGCCAGCTGCTCCCAGGTATCCGGCGCGGCTTCGGTCACGCCGATGGCCGCGTCCAGTCCCGGTTCGTCCAGCAGATACACAAACGCGCCGGTCAGCAGCGAACGCGCCGCCAGCACGCGCGCGGCCTCGTCGCTGCTCGTTAGCTGCCCCCGCAGCACATCCACCCCGGCTTCCGGCGATCCGCCCTCGCGCAGCGTAAAGGCCAGCGCATCGGCATACAGCGCCACCGCCGGATAAGCATCATGCAGCGCCGCCCACAGCGGCAGCGCCTTCGTATCCTCGCCCAGCATCAGGTAGCTGAAGGCCAGCCCCAGCCGCGTCCGGTCGTCCGGCTGCTCGGCCAGCCGGCGCTCCCAGTCCGCCGCCAGTTCCGCCCAGGCCGCATCGCCGGGGCGCGCCAGGAAAAAACCGTCCTTTTGCCAGCGCGGCGCGGTCAGTCCGCCATAGCGGGCGTTCATCCGCCCGAACAGCGCATCCAGTTCGTCGGCTTCGATGCCGGGGCGCACGGCGAACATCACGTAACCCGCCGCCGCGCCCAGCGGCTCGAAACGCTCCGGCTGGAGCAAAAGCTGCGGCAGCCGCGTATCGTCCGCTTCCAGCACAAGATGCGTCAGGCCGAACTCGGCCAGGAAAGCCAGGTCGGTTTCGTCCAGCCAGGGCGCGGGCGGGGTGCTTTCGGTCAAAAAACGCCGGTCGCTGGCATAAGCGGTGTTGCGATTGCGCCGCCCGCCCGTCACCAGTGTGCCGGAAATATCCTCGATCACCAGATTGGCGACATCCACCGGCACGGTCAGCACGCTGGTGCGCGGCAAAACATCCTTCAGCGCAGCGATAAGCCGGTGATGCGCCGGGATGGTGTGGCGCTGCGCCTGTGTCTGGTAGTAAGCCGCCTGCTGATCGCGCGCGCTGGCCGGAATCGGGAACGGCTCGAACCACAGCGCCCCCGCCCAGGCCATCATTACCACGCTCACGGCCAGCGGCAGGCCGCGCCGCATCACCGGCAGCGCCCGCTCAAGCGCGTGCAGCGCCGCGTCCAGGCTCACGCCCAGGATAATCGGCACGGGCAGCAGGAAGATCGTCAGCAGCAGCCCGACCGTCGCCATGAAGGCATTAACTGCCGCCGTCACACCCGGCACGAACGAGATAACCAGCAGCAGCGCCGTCGTCACGAACACATACCGCGCCGCCAGGCTGCGCCGCCAGCGCACAACTGCCGCCAAGCCGAGCAGGATGGTCAGCGTGATGGCCGGGTGGTAAGCCACCGACGCCGGGCTGCGGATATAGGTCGTGCCGACCAGCGGCACATCACGCACAATCAGGAAAGCGGAACTGGCCGCCAGTTCAACATCTTCATCTTCTATTTCGGAAATATCGGGCGCGCGGCTGTCAGGCGATGGGGCAAGGCCATAGCGCGCGTACCGCTGCACGAACGGCACAACCAGCACCAGCAGCAGCGCCGCCGCCAGCGGCAGCAGGTCGCGCAGATGCTTGCGAGTGGGCTGCGCCAGCCAGCTTAAAGCCGCCGTTCCGCCCACCGCCATCAGGTACAGCGTCACCACAATCGGATGCAGCAGCGCCAGCGCCGCGCCGGTCAGCGCCACCGGCAGCGCGTCCAGCTGCCGCCGTTCGCGCAGATAGGTTAATGCCACCAGCAGCGCCAGCGGCAGCATGATCGTCAGCGCGAACTGGCGCAGCGTATTGGTTTGCAGCGCGGTAAAACGCCCCAGCGCGGTATAGGACGGGGAATACACCAGATTATCCAGCGTCATCAGCGCCACCAGGGCCAGCGCGCCCGCGCTCAGGGCGGCGGCCTGCTCGCGCCGTGTCAGTTCGTAGGCCAGCGCGAACACGGCCAGCGGTGCGACCCACACAAACAGCGCGTTCAGGTCGAACCAGCCCAACTGCGCCGCCGGGACGCCGCTCGTCCACAGCCAGGCCGCGTGGCTGTACGTCCAGCCGTCCGAGTCCATGCGCGTATCGCCGTTGAACACGCCGACCTGTCGCGCCCGCAGCGGCAGGCCGTTGGGGAATTCGCCGGGGTTATACGCCAGCCAGTCCGACAGCGAGATGAAAATGGCCTGATCTTCGTAACCGATGAAACGCGCCCAGCTTAACGAACTGACATACAGGTTCATCAGGCAGGCCGCCGCCACCAGAAGGTAGAGCGGCAGCGCGCGGCGGCCCAGCCGCCAGGGTGGGGACTCCGGCGCGGGGCGAGACGGAACAAACACCAGCGCCAGCATGATGACATGCAGCGCCAGCAGGTAGGCCGGCACCGGCAGCCACAGCAGACGGAACAGGCCGCCCAGGAGGATGGTCAGCCCCAGGCCGCCGGCCAGCGTCCAGGCGAAGCGGCTGATGGGATGCGGCGCGGCATGGCGTCCCAGCGCCCGCGCCAGCAGCCAGCCCGGCAGATAAAGCTGGAACAGCACCGTCAGCACCAGCGCGGCAGGGCTGCCGTTGAGCGGCCCGGCGTGCAGCAGCGCGAAGGCCAGCGACAGCACGATCAGAAGGGCATAAAGGCCGTCCCGCGAGTGGAGCCGCGCCGGCCAGGTAGTTGGTTGGAGAGTTACACGCATGACGGCGGATTGTAGCCGAAGCCCTCAGCCTTCGCCAGCGCGTTTTGCGCTGCATCAGCTCGCCGCGCGCTGCGGGCGATATTGAATCGCCTCCGCCACGTGCTGCACCTCGATGTGTTCGCTGTCGGACAGGTCGGCGATCGTCCGGCTCAGTTTTAACACCCGGTGATAGGCGCGCGCGCTCAACTGCGTCCGTCGGACGGACAGTTCGAGAAGCTGCCGCGCCTCCGGCGTCAGCACACAGAATTTTTGAATCTCGCCCACCCGCATATCGGAATTAGCGAACAGCCCCGGCGTATCTCCAAAGCGCCGCCGCTGGCGGTCGCGCGCCGCTTCCACCCGCTCGCGGACGCTGGCCGAACTTTCGCCCTGCCGGTCGCCCATCAGCTTGTCGTATTCAACGCGCGGCACGTCCACGTAAATATCAATCCGGTCGAGCAGCGGGCCGGACAGCCGGCTTTGATACCGCGCGATCATGTTCGGCGTGCAGGTGCAGGCTTTCACAGGGTCACCGTAGTAGCCGCAGGGACACGGGTTTTGCGCCATCACCAGCAGAAAATTGGCCGGGAACGTCAAACTGCCCTTCGCCCGGCTGATGGTCACGATTTTATCCTCAATCGGCTGCCGCAAAACTTCCAGCGTTTTGGGGCTGTGTTCGGTGCATTCGTCCAGGAACAGCACGCCCCGGTGCGCCAGTGTCACCTCGCCGGGGCGCGGAATTGACCCGCCGCCGATCAATCCGGCCATGCTGATGGTGTGATGCGGGGCGCGGAACGGGCGCGTCTGCACCAGCGGATGATCGTTTTTAAGCAGGTCGGCCACCGAGTAAATGCGGGTGATCTCCAGGGCTTCTTCCAGCGTCGGCATGGGCAGAATGCCCGGCAGCGCACGCGCCAGCAGGGTTTTGCCCGTCCCCGGCGGGCCGCTCATCAGCGTATTGTGATTGCCGCCCGCCGCAATCTCCAGCGCCCGTTTGGCCTGTTCCTGGCCTTTAATGTCCGCAAAGTCCACCACGCCATCGTAGGCGGCGCTGCCGACCAAAATCGGCTCGGAAGCATAAGCGGGGATAGGGTTCAGCCCGTAAAGATGTTCGACCAGCAGCCCCAGCGTCTCAACGGGGATGATCTCAATCCCGCTTACCAGGCCGGCCTGCGGCGCGTCCTCAGCGGAAACGTAAACCTGCCTGAAACCCTCGCGGTAGGCTGCATACACCAGCGGCATCACGCCCTTCACATGGCGCACGCGGCCATCCAGCGAAAGCTCCCCGATGAACAGCGTTCGGCTTAAAGCGTTCAGGGGAATTTGATCGGTCGCCGCCAGCACGCCCACGCCGATCGCCAGGTCGTAGGCCGTGCTGTGTTTCGGCAGGTCTGCCGGCGACAGGTTGACCACATAACCTTTGTTGGGAAATTGTAAACCGCTGTTTTTAACCGAGGCTCGAACGCGCTCGCGGCTTTCTTTGACGGCGTTGTCCGGCAGCCCCACAATGGTGAAAGAGGGGATTCCGGCGCGCGGGTTAAAATCAACCTCGACATCCACGATATACCCGTCCAGACCGACCAGCGCGCAGGCATGAACTTTAGCAAGCATGGCTTTTCCCGATAAACTCGTCCGCCTGAGACAGTATAACGCGCTTTAGGCCGATATTGCCTTAACCCCCCTCGTCCTTCCAGTTGATGCTGGCCGCCAGCAGCGTTTGCCGGTCTACCAGGCCAACGGCGCGCCCATCGCTGTCCACCACCACCAGCCGCTTGCGCCCCTGGCGCAGCAGCAGCGCGACCGCTTCGGTGACGGGCATATCGGGCGGCGCGGTCAGCACATCTTCGGACATCAGCTGCCCGGCGGTCGCTTCGCCGCGTATCATGCCGGCTCCCAACACCCTCTCGGCCAGGGCGCGCAGGATATTCGGGCGGGCAGCCGGGCTGACGCGCGCCACAATGTCGCCATCGGTGATGATGCCGATGGGCCTTTCCCGTTCGTCCAGCACGATCACGTGTTTAGCTTCGGATTGCAGCAGCCGTTCCAGAACATCCGTTATGTCGTCGTTGACATGCACCGCCCACACCGGCGCGCGTTTGATTTCCCCGACAGTCCGGCCGGCATGGGGTACGAGCGCGCGTTCGGGCTGGCCTTCGCCGGCGC
The DNA here is from genome assembly GCA_014338005.1 of Chloroflexota bacterium. GTDB lineage: Bacteria > Chloroflexota > Anaerolineae > Aggregatilineales > Phototrophicaceae > CFX2. The sequence goes on from QUBZ01000002.1 coordinate 99,881, forward strand.
CGACCACCGACCGCAGCACATCCAGGCGGCTGACCATGCCGACCAGCCGGCCTTCACCGTCCACCACCGGCATTCGCTTCAAGCCGTGCTGAAGCAGTTTTTGCACCACGTGGCCGAGCGCTTCGTCGTCTCGAACGGTCACTGCCGGGGCGGTCATGATGTCGGCGGCGGTTTTTTCCCGGCGAATGCCGTCCAGAAACGCCTGTAAATCTTCCGCCTCCAGCCGCTCGCCAATCGCCAGCCGGGCCGGCATTCCGGCATGGCGGAGCAGATCGCTGCTGGTGACGATGCCGATCACTTTTCGATCTTCATCTATCACCGGCACAGCCTTGAACATTTTCCCCAACAGCAGCTCCACAATCTGCCGCGCGGATGTATCCGGGCTGACGGCTGTCACCTGCCGGGTCATAATTTCGCTCACCGGGCGATCGGCAGGAAGCGGCTGCATGTAGCGGTGGCTGTATTTGATAATTTCGACATCCTCGACGGTCATCAAACCTTCGCGCACCATCGGCGCAACCAGCGCCAGCGCCCGTTCGATATTGGCCGGAGTATCCACCACCGAAATGATGATCGGCAGATCCATCGAAAGCGCCTCGATGGCCTGGGTGCGAATGCGGCTGTGCGCGCCGAACCCGGCCACGGCGCGCGTGACGGTCGCCCCGGCGATCTCGGCCTTCCGCAGCGTTTCGAGGATGCTCATATAAAGCGAGCGTCCGCGCCAGGTGTCGCTTTCGCCCAGGTAAATCATCAAACGCCTGGCCTGAATGGGTGTTTTCATCAGTTCACCATCCTTAAACCGGCGCGCTACAGCCGCGCGCCCAGGGTCAAACCGGCCAGCGCCCCTAAAATGCAGACCAGGGTCGTGCCGGCGATGTTTTGCAGCGCCCCCAGCCAGTTGCCGGACTGAAACAGCATCACGCTCTCAACCGAGAAGGTCGAGTAGGTGGTATAAGCGCCGAAAAAACCGACCGCCACCAGCAGGCGCAGGCGCGGGTCTACGGCGGGACGGCTGGACAGCCAGCCCACGAACACGGCCAGCAGCAGCGAGCCGGTGAAATTAATCACCAGCGTCCCCCAGGGAAAGGCCGCGCCGAACCGCGCCGCCGCCCAGAGCGAAACGGCATAACGCAGGTTTGCGCCGATAAAACCGCCAATGCCGATCAACAGCAGGGTTTCCATATATCGCCTCATTGTTGTTATGATGAATGTGTCAGCGCCAACTTTCCAACCGGCGCTGCAATTCGGCATAAGTCGGCGCTGCCGTCGCCCCGCCCATCTCCGTCACCGACAGCCCGCCGCAGATGTTGCCGTACCGCATGCAGGTTTCCAGCGGCTGTTTTTCGATCACATACCCCAGCAGAAAACCGGCATTAAAACAATCGCCCGCCCCGGTGGTGTCCACAACCGGCCCGGCGGCCACCGCCGGCGCATGGAGAATGCTGCCGTTTTGCCCCACCCAGGCGCCGTTCGCGCCGTCTTTAACCACCACTAACCGAACCATCTCCATCAAAACCCGGACGGCTGTCTCAGTATCGGGCGCGCCGGTCAGCAGCCTGGCTTCGCGGGCATTTGGCATAAAGATATCCACCAGTGGCAGCAGTTCCCGGCACGTACACGGCTCGTACAGGTACGGCCCGTCCTGGCAGTCCATCGAAATCGTCCGGCCCAGGGCGCGGACTTTTTCCGAAATCGGGCGCAGCGCCTCGGCGTCAAGCAGCCCGCCCAGGTGCAGGTGCTGAAATGTACACCGGTCTATGCTCGACAGCCAGTGTTCATGCTGGCCTTCGGGTCTGGGGTCGGCATAGGTGATGAAGGCGCGCTCCCCCTGGAACGGTACGGAAGTCGTCACCAGGCGGTAAGGCCGGTCTAACATCCGGCACAGCGCCAAGTTAATCCCCTCATGCGCGGCCAGATCGTAAACGAATTTGCTGTAATAATCATTGCCAAAGTCCGCCGGCCAACCCACCCGCACACCCAGGCGCGTCAGCGCCGCCGCCGTGATGAACATCGCCCCACCGGTCGTCGTCAGCTCCGACGCGCAAATTTCACGCCCAAGTGACGGAAATTCCGGCATTCCAGAAAAAATCTGGTCGAAAAAATAGTCCCCTAGCAGGAGGATGTCACATTCTATGTTGTCCACTGGCGGCTGCTCCGGCGGCGTTTTTATAAGATTGACCCTCTCATTCTAACACAGACCCGGTTTCGTGCGGCGGAAAAAACGCCGCTTTCGGCTCGAAAACAACCTTGACAAATCGAACTTTTGTTCGTATCATAAATATTATGAACATTCAACGCAAGCCCGACGCGCTGGAAAAAATCAACCTTCTGGGGGATGTTACCCGTTTTGAACCGGCGGGAGATCGCCCCTCGGCGGAAGCGGCTGCCACCGACCGGCTGCCGTGTATCACGCACGTCGCCACGCCCTCCGGCGCAAAACCGGTGATGAAGGCGATGATGACGACCGCCTGCGAGCGCAACTGTTATTACTGCCCGTTCCGGGCCGGTCGCGGCAGGATGCCGCGCATCACCTTTAAACCGGATGAAATGGCCGAAACGTTCGACCGGGTGCAGCGTTCGGGCATGGCCGACGGCATTTTTCTGTCGTCAGGCGTCATCCGGGGCGGTATCACCACCCAGGACAAAATCATTGACGCGGTGGAGATCATCCGCCGGCGCTGCGGCTATCGGGGTTACATCCACCTGAAGATCATGCCCGGCGCGGAATACGACCAGATTCGCCGCGCCATGCAGCTTGCCGACCGGGTATCCATCAATCTGGAAGGCCCGACCGACGAGCGTGTGGCCGCCCTTGCCCCCGGCAAAAATCTGGCGGCAGAACTGCTGGAACGCCTGCTGTGGGCCGGCCAGCTTCGGCGGCAGGGTTTGCGCGCCAGTGTCGTGACGCAGTTTGTGGTCGGCGCGGTCGGGGATACCGACCTGGAACTGCTAAGCATCAGCGAAAAACTCTACCGGCAGGCCGGGCTGGCGCGGGCTTATTATTCCGGCTTTAACCCGGTGGTGGATACACCCTTTGAAAACCTGACTCCCACCCTGCCCCAGCGCGAAACGCGGCTTTATCAGGCCAGCTTTTTGCTGCGCGACTACGGCTGGGGGCTGGAAGACCTGCCGTTTGAAACCGGCGGCAATCTGCGCCTGGACGTTGACCCCAAACGCGCCTGGGCGGACGAACACCTGCGCCGCGCCCCGCTGGACGTGATGCGCGCCGAACGCGCCGAACTGCTGCGTATTCCCGGCATCGGACCCAAAGGCGCGGACGCCATCCTGAAGGCGCGTCGGCGTGGACACCTGACCGATCTGGCGCACCTGCGCGCCATCGGCATCCGCGCCCCGGAACAGGCCGCGCCGTACATCCTGCTGGATGGCCGCCAGCCGCCTCAACAGCTATCATTGTTTTCGTTTTGAGGATTACCTTACGCCGCCGGCTTTAAGGAAATTTCTGCATGGCCGTCCGAACCCTGACACCGACCACCGCCCGCCGCCTGGCGATTGCGCGCCAGCACCTTGCCGGCCCGCGTCCCGCCCCGGCGCGGATGCTGGACGTGATCCGCGACCTGGGATGCCTTCAGCTTGACCCGACCAGCGCCGTCGCCCGCAGCCACCTGCTGGTGCTGTGGAGCCGTTTTGGAAACTACGACCGGGCGCTGCTGGACAAACTGCTGTGGCAGGATCGCACCCTGTTTGAATACTGGGCGCACGCCGCCTCCATCGTCCTCACCGAAGATTTCCCCATCCATGCCGACATGATGCACCACTATCGCCAGGGCGAGTTGGCCTGGAGCGCCCGCGTAGGCGAATGGATCAAACAGAACGCCGAACTCCGCAGCCACATCCTCGAACAACTGGCCTGCTGCGGCCCGCTGTCATCCAAAGACTTCGAGGATAAATCCATCGCGCCCTGGCATTCGATGGGCTGGACGAGCGGGCGCAACATCAGCCGGATGCTTGACTCCCTTTGGGTAGAGGGCAAAATCCTGGTCAAAGAGCGCCGGGGCAATACCCGCTACTGGGACCTGGCCGAACGCTGCCTGCCGGACTGGACGCCGCGCGAAACGCTGCCCCGGCGCGAAGTCGTGCGCCGCGCGGCACAGCGGGCAATCCGCGCCCTTGGCCTGGCCCGCGCCGCGCACATCAAACAGCACTTCACGCGCAACCGGTATCCCGAACTTCAGAGCGTCCTGGACGAACTGGAAACCGAAGGCCGCATCCAGCGGGTGAAAGTGGCCGACGGCGGCAAAAGCTGGCCGGGCGTCTGGTACATCCATGTCGAAGATTTGCCACATCTCGACCGCCTGGAAGCCGGGGACTGGCAGCCGCGCACCACCCTGCTGTCGCCGTTCGACAACCTGATCGCCGACCGCGCCCGCACCCGGCTGATGTTCGATTTTGAATACACCATCGAAATCTACGTGCCAAAGGACAAACGCAAATTCGGCTATTTTGTGCTGCCCATCCTGGCCGGCGACCGCCTGATCGGGCGTATTGACCCGCTGATGGATCGAAAAACCGGCGTGCTGAACATCCAGGCGGTTTATGCCGAACCGGACGCGCCGGGGGATACCGAAACCGCCCGTGCCATCGCCCACGCCGTTGACGATCTGGCCGCCTTCCTGGGCGCACAGTCCATCGCCTACACCGACCGCGTGCCGGACGCCTGGAAACCGGCGCTGCTGTAGCGGCAGACGCCTGATGCCCATACACTGCCTCACAGCCTAAAAATCTTCCGGCGCGATCACCACGATCTGCGGCTGGCGCAGGTAGCGGTCGCGGGTGGCCTGGGTAGCCGCCAGCTGCTCCGGCGTCAGCAGCGCCCAGAACCGCTCCGGCGTCATCACCCGCCCCGACCCAACCTCGACATACCGGCGCAGCCAGTCAAAAAAGGCGTCTGTCCCCAGGTCGGCACGCAGGTCGTGGAGCATTCGCGTCCCGCGTAAATACACGGCGTTGATGTACGCCCGTCGGGATGGGAACTCGTAAACGGTGCTGTCTACGAAACCCTCCGGGGACAGCCGGTTCACTCGGAAATCCCACCACCAGTCCTTGAGGGCGGGATAAAACTCCTCGATAAAGATGTATTCGCAGTAAGTTGCCAGCGCCTCGTCCAGCCAGGGGTCAAGCGCCTGGTCGTTGGCGACCTTGTTATACCACCACTGGTGCGAAATCTCGTGGGCCGTGATAATCATCAGATATGAGGTCGGGCCGTTAAATCGCAGGAAATACTCGCCCCCCACAAATACAATTCCGCTGAACTCCATACCATCGGGGAAATCGCCCTGCACCACAACCAGCCGCTCGTAAGGGTACGCGCCGAACAAGTCGGCGTACATCTCCAGGCTTTTGACGGCGGTATCCAGCGCGAAGGCCGCGCTGTCCAGCACGCCCATTTGCGTCTGAATGCGCGCGTCCTCAAAAGCATAAAGCTCGACTTTGACGCCGCCGGCCGTGCGCTGGCCGGAAACCTGGAACGCATCGCTCAGGCTAAGGCTGAACTCGCGGGCGCGCTCCAGTGTCAGCCGCCAATGTCCGGGTTGATTGTCCTGCATCACGCCCGGCGCGGCCACCCGCAGCCCTTCCGGCGCGTTTTTAACCGCCAGCGTCACATCCCAATCGGCTTCATCCAGCACATCCTGTTCGCCGATGGAATTATCTTCCCGTGTGATCCACTCGCCCCCGGCGCGGGTCGCCACTGTCGCCAGCCAGTGTCCCAGGTTCATCTGGCGCGGGCTGTAACCCAGGTAGCCCCGGTAAGCGTTTCGACCAGCCGGATCAATCGGCATCAGCCGCAGCCCGAAGTTGAGTTCAATCGTCAGGCTGCAGCCCGGTTTCAGCGGCGGCTTCAGTTCGATGCTCAGCCGCTGCCCGTTGAGCTGCGCCGCTGCTTCTGCGCCATTCACTCGCAGCCCATCCAGCGTAAAAATCCCCGGCGCGGCATTCGATTTGACATTTAACACCATCTGCGACAGCCCAACCCCGGCGCGGTTGGGATAATCCACCGTCTGCCGAACCGCAACCAGCCGGTTCAGATAATCTATTTCGGCGCTGACGGTGTGCCGGGTTCGGCTCTGGGCTTCTGGGCAGGTGGATGGCGGCGGAGATGCCGTTGGGGGCGGCGTGGCGACCGGGTGGAAAACGCGGTCGAGTGTGGGAACCGGCGTCGTCTGGGGCAAAACGAAGGCTGTCGTTGTCGGCAGCGGGCGCTCCTCGGCGTGGGTAAAACCGCAGGCGGCCAGCAAAAAGAGGGTCATCAAGGAAACAGCGCGTCGCATACCAGCATCTTACCCCAGCGGCTTTAACTTGCCAACCGACGCTTCTTCTACGTTTCGGCGTAGCTTATGGCCGGTTTCCGTGTTATCTTTTTTGGTCTGTGCCAACACGACCAGGAGGAGCAACTTTGAACGCATCACCCATCTGGGCGCAGCTTCGCGGCCTCGTCCGGCTGACCCGCTGGAAAGAATACGTACCGTTTGTCATTCCGTTGACGATTCTCGGCGGTCTGCTGGCGACTCGCCCCAATAATATTCTGCTGGACTGGCGTCTGCTGGCGGTAACGGCTGCTAACGTTCTGGCCGTCGCTTATGCGTTTATGATTAACGACATCGAAGACGCCCCCGACGATGCGCGCGACCCGGCCCGCGCGGCACGCAATCCGATCTCGACCGGCGAAATCGGGACGCGCATCGGTTATGCGGCCTGCCGCATCGTCGCCGCGCTCACCCTCATCCTGTACGCCCTGGGCGGCGTGTGGGCGCTGCTGATCGGCATCGCCACGCTGCTGCTGTCGCACCTGTATTCCTGGCGTCCCGTCCGGCTGAAGGCCTGGCCGGTGACAGATGTCGTCTCGCATTCCCTGATGTTGAGCGGCCTGCTGCTGCTGGCAGGGTATTTCACCTACCATACACAGCCCGGCATCGTCTGGTTCGTGGCCGCCAGCGTGACGCTGATTTCCGTCTACGGCCAGCTTTACAACCAACTTCGGGATTTTGAGATGGACAAAGCCGCCGGGCTGTTTAATACCGCCATTGTCCTGGGCCAGAACAATACCCGGCGCGTGATGTACCTTTCGATTGGATTGGCCGGCGTCTGCCTGCTGGCGGCCATTATCCAGGGGGTTTTTCCGCTCTGGCTGGGGCTGGTGCTGCTGGCGAGCATCCCGGTCAGCATGTTGTTCCGCCCGCAGACCGACATGCGCGGCGGCGAAGCGGTCGAAATCAGCGGCGGGCTTCAGATTCAAGGACTGCTGATCGCCAACCTCACCGTCGCTGTGTGGTTAATTTTTGCGCTTGTCACCCAGACCTTTTTCCTGTAGGGAACAGGCAGCCATGATCGAGCCGACAGGTCGGGGGCTATCCCCGACTCTGGAGTTTGGCAGATTAAAGGAAGTCGTTGTGAGAAAACAGCGACTTTTTTGTTGCGGGGATAAGGAAAAGGAGGCAGAAGGTAGTTCAGGAACGA